>CAZFWB010000015.1:7373-31958 GCA_964522655.1 uncultured Chromatiaceae bacterium
CGAGCGGGTGACGGGCGAGGACGCCCGGCAGCATCGCCAGCCGATTCGAAGCGCGCGGGTTGTACTTCATCGTGCAGGAGCCGAGCGGATAGAAATGCGTGTCGATGGAGAAATTGAGCTGGGAGAGACGCGTGAAATGCCGCACCGCCTGCAGTTCGGACACCTCGGGCAGCAACGGCGGCTCCCGGCGCAGGGCGGAAGCCGGCAGATCGCCGATGCTGGCCATCTCAGCCGGCGCGTGCGCGCTCGCGCGCCGGCCGGGTCGCGAGTGCTCGAAGATCAGTGGCTCAGCTTTCATGCCGGTCCCTCAGGCGCTGCCCCGCGCCCGGAGCGGGGCGGCGAGCAGACCCTGCAAAGTCGCGGCGTAATGCCCGATCTCCGCCGTGGTGCGCATCTCCGTGGCACACACGAGCAGCGCCTGCCCGAACTCGGGATAATCCGCCGTGAGGTCGAAGCCGCCGAGGATGTCACGCCCGGCGAGGTCGCGCAGGATCGGCGCAACCGGACGGTCGAAGCACAGCACCGCCTCGTGGCAGTACGGCTCGAACGCCACCGTCACCCCCGGCAGGTGCGCGAGCGCTGTCACCAGTTCGCGGGTATTGGCATGGCATTGCGCCGCGATCCTGCGCAGCCCCTCGGACCCCACGAGCGACATGAAGATCGTGGCCGCCGTCACCATCAGGCTCTGGTTCGTGCAGATATTGGAGGTCGCCTTGGAACGGCGTATGTGCTGCTCGCGCGCCTGCAGGGTCAGCGTGAAACCCGGCTTCCCCTCCAGGTCCACGGTCCGGCCGACTATGCGTCCCGGCATCTGCCGGACCAGCGACATGCGGCAGGCGAGGTAGCCGAAATACGGACCACCTGACGACAGGGGAATGCCGAGTGGCTGGCCCTCGCCGCAGGCGATGTCCGCTCCCCTGCGGCCCCAGGCGCCCGGCGGTCTGAGCAGCGCGAGCATCGTCGGGTGGCAAACGCCGATCACGAGCATGTTGCGACCGTGCGCCCAGTCGGTGAGATCGTCCACCGCCTCCAGTCCGCCGAGAAAACTCGGCTGCTGGATGGCCAGCGCCGCAAATTCACCGCTGACCGTATCGAGCGAATCGCGCGGCGTCGCGCCGTGCTCCTGCGGCAGCTCGACCAGCTCCACGCCCTGGCCGGCAAGGATCGTCCGCGCCACCGAGCGATACAGCGGCGACATGGCGCGGGTGCTCAGGACTCGCCGCGAGCGCGTGGTGCGGTTGGCACGCACAGCCATCAGGCACGCCTCCGCGAAAGCCGTGGCACCGTCGTAGAGCGAGGCGTTGGACACCTCCAGCCCCGTGAGGCTCGCAATCATCGACTGGAACTCGTAGATGAGCTGCAGCGTCCCCTGGCTCGCTTCTGCCTGGTAGGGGGTATACGCGCTGTAGAACTCGCCGCGGGTGGCGAGTTCCCAGACCGCCGCGGGGATGTAGTGATCGTAAGCGCCCGCCCCGACGAAGCACACCGCCCGCGCATCCTGCCCGGCACGCTCGGTCATGAGCCGGGTGATCTCCGCCTCCGTGAGCCCCCGCCCGATCTGCGGGAGGCCGGGCACGCGCAGACGCGCGGGGATCTCGTCGAACAGCGTCTCGATGCTGCCGACCCCTATGGCGGCGAGCATCGAGGCGGTTTCTTCGTCCGTATGGGGGATGAAGGGCACCGGCCGCCTCCCGGATCAGCTTTCTGAGTCGAGCAGCCGCTGATACGCAGCTGCGTCGAGCAATCCCTCGAGGCTGGCGTCTGCCGGCTGTAACCGGAACAGCCAGCCCTCCTCGTACGGGCTCTTGTTGACCAGCCCGGGCTCCGTGCTCAGCGCCTCGTTGACCGCAGTGACGGTGCCGGAGAGCGGCGCGTAGACGTCGGAGGCGGCCTTCACGGACTCGACCACGGCACAGGGTTCCGCCGCGGTAACGGTGCGTCCGGGATCCGGCAGCTCGATGAACACCAGCTCGCCCAGTTGGTGCTGCGCATGATCGCTGATGCCGACCACTGCCGATCCGTCGGGTTCCAGCCGGATCCACTCATGTTCCCTGGTGTACTTCAGGTTGGCAGGCAATACACCCATTTCCGCGTTCCTCTGTTTGATATGTATGCAATCAGGTTACGAGTATGCGCCCATGGCGCACGAACGGCGGCCGCACCAGTCGGGCGGGCCGCAGCACGCCCCGGATCTCCACCTCGCAATCGCCCGTCGCGGCGACCGGCACGCGCGCGAGCGCGATCGAGCGGTTCATGGTGGGAGAAAATCCGCCGCTGGTGATGCGCCCCTCTCCCGCCTGTGTCACCACCCGCTGGTCGCGCCGCATCACGCCGCGTTCCGCCAGCACCAGCCCGGCGAGCCTCGCGGCGGGCCCAGCCGCACGCTCGCGCTCCAGCGCTGCACGGCCAATGAAGTTTCGCGACGCCGGCTCCCAGGCAACCGTCCAGGCAAGTCCCGATACCAGTGGCGAGGCTGATTCGTCCATGTCCTGGCCGTAGAGGTTCATGCCCGCTTCCAGGCGCAGCGTGTCACGCGCCCCGAGTCCGCAGGGGGTGACGCCGGCCTCGAGCAACGCATTCCAGAACCGCACCGCATCGGCCGCGGGCAAGAGGACTTCCCAGCCGTCCTCCCCGGTATACCCGGTCCGGGCGACGAAGAGGTCGCCCGACTCGAGCGCGTGAAATGGTGCCAGGTCGCGGGCCGCCGCTGCGGCTTTGACCGGCAACAGCGGACCGGCCAGGTCGCGGGCGCCAGGACCCTGTACCGCGATCATCGCGAGGTCGTCGCGCGGGCGCAGCTCGACGGCGAGCGAGCCGGCCATGGCCAGCATCCACTCCAGGTCCTTCTCCCGCGTCGCGGCATTGACCACCACCCGGTAGGGTGCCGCCCCGCCCGCGGGCCGCCGGTATGCGATGAGATCATCGACGACGCCGCCACGGTCGTTGAGCATGCAGCTGTATAACGCCTGCCCCGGCGCGAGTCGCGCGACATCATTGGCAAGCAGGCGGCGCAGGTATTCGCCCGCGTCGGCGCCGCCCACGTCCACGACGGTCATGTGCGACACGTCGAAGGCGCCTGCATGACGCCGCACGGCGTGGTGCTCCTCGATCTGCGAACCGTAGTGCAGCGGCATGTCCCAGCCACCGAATGGCACCATCTGCGCGCCGGCGGCGACATGGCGGTCGTAGAGGGGCGTGCGCCTGGCCATTGCATCCGTCCGAAAGAAAAAGGGCGGCAGGCCCGAGCCTGCCGCCCCTCTGTCCTGAAACCTGAGAGATCGGGTGGCTGGCCGACTGACGGTCTCCACCTCTCCCCTTCGGTGGGCCGGAAAACCGGCCACTCTCCAGAGCCAATCCGCGATCCCGGTCCCTTCTGCCTGAGCGTTTCCGGGCGGGTTGCGCCTTCGGCGGCCGGCTCTCAGCCGGCTCTCTCCCGCGATCGCGCCTGATCAGGCGTGCCAGTGTACGCGAAACCGCCCGCGACTCACCAGCGACGCAGGCGCCCTGCAGCCCCTACGCTGCCGGAACGCGCGAGGGGCGCTCAGGCCGCGGTAGCGAACAAATCCCGCGATCTCGTCACGCGGGCTGCGATGTCTGTTTCGGCCGGCAGCGCTTCCGCCCGCTCCAGCCGCGGGCGCAACCCGGCGCGGTTGCAGATCTGGATATTCAGCCCCGGCCGCGCATTGAGTTCCAGGATGAGTGGCCCGAAACGCCGGTCAAGAACGATGTCTACGCCGACGTAACCGAGCCCCGTGAGCTCATATGAGCGCGCGGCGAGCGTGAGCAGGTACTCCCAGCGCGGAATCGCGAGGCCGGCGATCGGCGCGCCGGTGTCGGGATGCTCGATGGCCCGCGAGTTGCCGAGCACGCCGTAGGTGGTGATACCGCTCGCGAGATCGATGCCGGCGCCGACCGCCCCCTGGTGAAGGTTGGCCTTGCCCCGCGACCGGCGCGTCGGCAGCCGGATCATCGCCATCACCGGATAGCCACGCAGGACGATCACCCGTATGTCCGGCACGCCCTGGAAGCAGTGTTCCGCGAACAGTGGATCGACCTTGATGCAATACTCGAGCAACGCGACGTCACGATGGCCGCCGAGGCTGAACTGTCCGCTCAGGATGTTGGAAAGATGAAAACCGACCTCCGCCTCGCTGATGACGCTGCCGTCGGCCAGGCGGTAGAGGCCCTGGGCGCGCGGGCTGCGGCCGGTCACCACCATGATGCCGTCGCCGCCCGAACCGTGTGCCGGTTTGATGGCAAAGTCCTGCCGATCGCGGACGAGTTCGCCGAGACCGGCAATGTCGTGCTCGGTCCGGATGACTCCATAGAGTTCCGGTACGGCGATGCCGGCCTTGATCGCGAGTTCCTTGGTCTGCAGCTTGTCGTCGACGAGCGGGTACAGGCTGCGCGGGTTGAAGCGCATGATGTACTCGGCGTTACGCTCATTCATGCCGAGTACGCCCTGGCTGCGCAATTGTCGGGCCCAGTGCAGCATTCAGCGCTCCCCGCCGCGCATTTCCCGGAAGCGGATCAGTTCGGTCAGACGGTACCCGGTATAACGGCCGAGCAGCAGGATCATCCCGAGCGTGACCAGCAGCAACTCGGGAAACACAAAAACCAGATGCTCCACCAGCTCGAGCCCCATGAACAGGTAACAGGTTGCCGCGACGAGCAGGCTGCCCAGCCCCTGCTTGATGGCATCGCCGGGTCCGCGTTCCTCCCAGACGATGGACATGCGCTCGATGGTCATGGTGAGAATCACCATCGGGAACAGCCCCACGGACAGCCCGGTCTCGAAACCGAGCCGGTGGCTGACCAGGCTTACCAGCACCATCAGCAGAACGACAATGGTCAGCACCGCCGCGAGCCGTGGGACGAGCAGCAGGCGCAGCCTCTCCATGTAGAAGCGGATGGACAGGCCAATGATGACCAGCACGGAGAACAGCAACACCCCCCACAGCAGCTTGGTCTCGCGGAAAGCGAGCGCGATCAGCACCGGCATGAAAGTCCCGAAAGTCTGCACGCCGATTACGTTTCGCAGGATGACGACGATGAGGGCCCCGATCGGAACCGCAAGCAGCACGCCGTACACCGCCTGAGTCTCGATCGGCAGGGAGAACAGCGAGAATTCGCCGAGACGGTCCTGATGGGCCTCCGCCCGGCGGCGCGCAACCAGGATGGGGTCCGCAGCCGTGCTCTGGATGGAAACGGTGACATGGAGGTCGGTGCCGCCGTCAAGCTGCACCAGCGGCTCTTCGCCTCGCCACCACACCAGGAAGTCCTGTGGCAGCCCTTCCTTGCCGGTGACCGGATCGAAATAGAGCCAGCGCTCGCCGTCGTGCACCTCGAGCCACGGAACGACATCGACGTTGCGTTCCCGCGACGTTAGCTGCACGCCGCGCACGAGTCGCGCCGGGATGCGCGCCGCGGCCAGCACCGTCATCGCCGTGCGCGCGCGGTCGACGGTTTCCGGAGCGTCGCCGAGTAACAGTTCCACGTCCTGGTCGCCATTGGGAAAAGCCAGCCGCTGCAGTAACTCGGCCGTGAACGAGGCCGGGTCCGCCGACTGGTTGCGCACGCGCTCGACCAGCATCTCCATCGCCGTATTGAACGGCTCGGCCAGCTTGGGCACGGGCGGAAACGGCGGTGTGGTGTCGCTCTGCAACCGGGTCGCGTCACGATACACGACAGCCCGGTAATAGAGCGTCTGCGGGCCCTCCGCCTGGCGCACGGCCCACTGCACCTGCCGGCCACCGCTGACGTACGGCGTGGTGAATCCGAAACCGCGGGAAACAAAGTTCTCGACCATGATGGAGAAACCCGGCGTGAGGCCGGGGATGAACAGGCTCGCCTTGACCGGACCGCCGGCGGCCCTGAAGGCAACTCGCGTCTCCACCGTCCAGGTCTGCGTTTCCGCATCCGGTCGCAAAGGAAAGCCGAGACTCTGCAGCTTGTAAACGAAGATGCCCAGACCCGCGACGGCCAGCACGAATGCGAGAAGTGGAACTTTGTATTTCGACACCGGCCGCTGCCTGGTAAGTTCTGATCTGCCGCGCGCGCCAGTCTAGCCATTCGCCGGCGCCGTCGGGAGCAATTGCGCCCGTCAGGTGCCCGTGCCCACCAGCGCCTCGATGTCCTCTGGCTTGCGCGGCAGCCCGCCAGTGAGCATCTCCGCTCCGTCCCGGGTCACGAGTACGTCGTCCTCGATCCGCACGCCGATGCCCTGCCAGCGGCGGGCTATCCCCTTGCTGCCGGGCGCAATGTAGATGCCCGCCTCGCCGGCGAGCGCCATGCCGGGCTCCAGCACCCGCCACTGGTCACCGACCTTGTAGTCGCCGACATCATGCACGTCCATGCCCAGCCAGTGCCCCGTGCGGTGCATGAAGAACTGCCGGTAGGCGCGGGAGCGAATGATGGATGCGACCGTCCCGTCCAGCAAGCCGAGCCGCCGCAGCCCTCTGGAAATGACCCGCACCGCAGCGTCGTGCGGGTCGTTCCAGTGGTTACCGGGACGGACGGCATTCAGCGCCGCCCCGTGCGCCTCGAGCACAATGTCGTAGATCGCCCGCTGGGCAGGGCTGAATCGGGCGCTGACGGGATAGGTCCGCGTTACATCCGACGCGTAGCAGTCGTACTCGCAGCCGGCGTCCACCAGCAGCAGGTCGCCGTCCTGCATCTGGCGGCCATTGGCCGAGTAATGAAGCACACAGGCATTCGGCCCGGAGCCCACAATCGGCAGGTACGACGGTCGCATGCCATTGCGACGGAACTCGTGAAGAAACTCCGCCTCGATCTCGTATTCGTACAGGCCCGGCCTGCAGCAGGCCATGGCCCGCAGGTGGGCATTGACCGCGACGGCGGCAGCCCGGCGCATGCTTGCGATCTCGGCACGGCTCTTGTACAGCCGCAGATCATGCAACAGGTGATCGAGCGCGATGAACTCGTCCGGAGTGTGTGTGCCGGGGCTGCCCCGGCTTCGCAGCGCGGTTACCCAGCCAATCAGCCGGGCGTCAAAGTCGGGGTTCGCCCCCATGGTGTAGTAGACGCGCTCGGCCTGCTCGATCAATCCGGGCAGAATCTCGTCGACGTCGGCCACCGGAAAGGCGTCGTCGGCGCCGTGATCGGATACCGCCCGCTCGGGGCCGGCGCGAGCCCCGTCCCAGGTCTCGCGGGTCGCGTCACGATCCCGGCAGAAGAGAATGTATTCGCCCCGCGACCGGCCTGGCGCGAGCACCGCAATGGCCTCCGGTTCGGCGAAACCGGTGATATAGAAGAAATCGCTGTCCTGGCGGTAGGGGTATTCGACGTCGCGGCTTCGCACACGGCTCGGCGCGGCCGGCAGAATGGCTATGCCGGCACGGCCAATCATCTGCATGAGTTGTCGCCGGCGTTTGGCGAACTCGCCCGGATTCACGGAAGAGGCGTCAGTGGACGCTGGCCGATGACAGGTTTTCGCGCACGGCATGGAGTTCCTCGAAAACCAGCTGAACGCTCACCCGAACGAACTCCACCAGTTCCGTGTAGGCCGTCTCCGCCTCGAGGTCGGTCTCTTCGTCGTCGAGCGTCACGCGGGCGATCTCGCCGAAGTCGGCCATGATTTCCTGGGTGATATCGCCGCCGAGCGCCTCGTGCGCGGCCCGGTGGCCGGCTGCCTCGCCGAGTCCGTGCATGAAGCCCGCGCACCACTCGGCCAGCCCGGCCGCGCGCAGCGACAGCGGGCGATCATCCGGGGGCAGCAGCGGCACGAAAGTCATATCGCCCTGCGAAAGCGCTTCGAACGTAACCATCGCGAGATCGCCGAGGACGCCAGAGTCCGTGCCGTCGGCCGCCTGAGGCGGCGCGCCGGGGTCGGCGAGTCCGGCCACCCATACGGCACCGGCCTGCGCACCCAGAAAACACGCAAGCCCGCAGAGACTGCCATGGGCTTCGGGAGCGCCGCCGGCAGCACCGAGACGGCGGAGCGCCACGTCGACCACATCAAATTTGGGTGGATTACAGCTGTTCATGCGACCGCGCGGCCGGCCACCCGCCTTTTTTTCATAACCGGGCGGCGCGGCCGGTAGGCTCGCTATCCTAACATCGGGAGGTCGTTCCCGCATTTGACCGTTGCAGGGGCCGGAACTATATTCATTTCATGAGTACTGCCACGGAAAAGTCTTTTGGCGACGAACTGGAACGCCTCGCCAAGCGCCTCGATGATCTGGTGGTGACCTGCAATCAGCTCAAAGAAGAGAACCGGTCCTTGCGCCAACGCCAGGATGCACTCACCGCGGAGCGGGCGACGCTGCTGCAGAAGAACGAACAGGTTCGGGCGAGAGTGGAAGCAATGATCGGACGATTGAAGGCGATGGAGCATGGAGCATGAGCGAGCCGGCCCGCGTGAGCATCAGGATTCTCGAGAAGGAATACCAGGTCGCCTGCCCTCCCGACGAGCGGAGCGCCCTGCTCGACTCCGCCGAGTTGCTGAATAACAAGATGAGGGAGATCCGCGACGGCGGCCGGGTGGTTGGCCTCGAACGCATTGCAGTAATGGCTGCCCTCAATATGGCCAATGAGCTGCTCCGATCACGAGATCGGGGCGAGAACCTGGAATCCAAAGCCAAGGCGAAGGTGCGCGCCATGCGCGAGCGCGTCGAAAGCGCCCTTCAGTCCGGCCGGCAAATGGAGATCTGACCGGCCACCCTGGCGAAAAAGGGGTAGCGGTCTCATTTTTCCCGCGCTGTCGCCGTATAATTCCGCACGGCGCATCCTGCGGTGTTCGAGCAGAGCTGACTGCCTTCGACCCTTAAATGCACCTCAGGGATCCTGGCCTGTCGGCAGCTTTGTGCACGACCGCCTCGAGCGGAAAGCCTGCTCTGCCACGGTCGATCCCACCTTTCGCTCGGGTCCGAGAGCGACGGCTCGATACGGCACAGGCGGGAGCGCCATCCCATTTCCGGCCCGCAAATGGCGCGGACCCGGCCTCCACATGACCGACCTGCGTTCGACGATCCGCCGCAGGCGTGCTGCACTCACCCCGGCCGAGATTCAGGACGTCTCCGCACGAGTGGCGTACCACCTCTGGCGCCTGCCCCCGCTCGCCCGGGCCCGACGCATCGCCGGTTATATCGCCGTCGGAGGAGAAATCGACTGCGCCGCATTCCTGGCCGAGGCTGCCGGTCGAGGACGCCAGACCTATCTGCCCGTGCTGCACGCAAAGAAACTGCTGTTCGCCCCGGCGCGCGGGCCGGGACCGCTGATCAGCAACCGGTTCGGGATCCCCGAGCCCGGGCCGGAGGCCGGGCCGTGTCTTCGCGGGCGCGACCTCGATGTGGTGCTCGCGCCACTGGTCGCCTACGACGACCGCGGTCACCGGATCGGCATGGGCGGCGGTTTTTATGACCGCAGCTTCTCGTTCCTGCGTCACCGCGGGCAGTGGCGCCGGCCGCTCATGGTCGGGCTCGCCTACCGATTCCAACGTGTCGAACTGATCGCGGTGCGGGACTGGGATGTTTCATTGCACGTGGTAGTCAACGAGTGCGGTGCGAGATTCTTTTGAGTCAGTCATGCAATCCGGCGAGTTCGCGGAGCGAGTCCGCGTTGTTCATGATGCTCGCCGTGCTCGATCGATGGTCCCGTCGTCCTGGACGACACCCAATGACGGGAGACCGAATCTGAGGACCAGGTCACTGACGATCACTGGAATTTTCATTTTGGATGTATATACTCAACGGCGGTTACCCCGACACGGAGACCATCATGGCTAAGAAGACTGCTTCGAAGAAGAAGGCTACGAAGAAGAAGGCCAAGAAAAAGGCTAAGAAGAAGAAATAGCTTTTGAGAGTGAAACGCGGGAACCGGCAACGGTTCCCGCGGCTTCCCAGAGGGAAGTGTTTCAAAGAATGTGCCCGCCTCCGGCGGGCACATTTCTTTTCAGGGTCTGCCAATTTCGCCGCCTATACAGCGAGGAAGATTGCCGGGCTGGCCCGGCTATAATGGCCGCGGGGACGGGTTTTCGGCAGCGCTGCTACGGAGCTGCGGATGGACCAGGCGGAAAAGAAGCGACAGGCGGCACGCGCCGCAGCCGGCCTGCTCGAACCAGGCATTCGGCTCGGGGTCGGGACGGGCTCCACGGTCAATTTCTTTATAGAAGAACTCGCTCGGATTCGCGACCGCGTTGCCCAGGTCGTCGCCAGCTCACGCGAGACGGAGCAGCGGCTGCGGGGGGCCGGGTTCGAGGTCACGGAGCTGCCCCCGACCGGCGACCTCGACCTGTATGTCGACGGGGCGGACGAGGCCAACAAACACTTCCACCTGATCAAGGGCGGGGGCGGCGCGCTGACCCGGGAGAAAGTGCTGGCGGCGGCCGCGCGCCGTTTCGTCTGCATCATCGATGACAGCAAGTGGGTGGCCGTGCTCGGCCGCTTCCCGCTGCCGGTGGAAGTCATCCCGATGGCGCAATCCTACGTCTCCCGGCAGCTGGTGCGTTCGCGTGGCCAGCCGGTCTTGCGCAAGGGCTTCGTGACCGACAACGGTAACGCGATACTCGACGTGCACCACCTGGTCATCACCAACCCTCCGGAAATGGAGTCACGCCTCAATCAGATTCCCGGGGTCGTCTCGGTCGGGATATTCGCGCAACGGCCGGCCGACGTGATTCTGCTCGCCGAAAACTCGGGTGTTCGGCGAATGGACAGGAAATGAGACGGTCGAACCCGAGGTTCTCATCCCAGTCCCCGCTCGGCAACAGCAGTGAAAAGGCCCACTCGCGTGGGCCTTTTCCTTAACGTTGGCTGGGGGACTAGGATTACTCGCCGCCTGCGGCGGCTCGCCCCTCCGGGGCCGGCTCCGCTTCGCTTCGCCGTTCCGTCGCGCTCCGCGCGACGGTCGAACCCGAGGTTCTCATCCCAGTCCCCGCTCGGCAACAGCAGTGAAAAGGCCCACTCGCGTGGGCCTTTTCCTTAACGTTGGCTGGGGGACTAGGATTCGAACCTAGGTTAACGGAGTCAGAGTCCGCTGTCCTACCACTAGACGATCCCCCATTAAAGGCGGACCGGGAGGGGGCAGGTTACTGCCGACCCGGATCAGCGCTTGGAGTACTGGGTCGCGCGACGAGCCTTGCGCACGCCGACCTTCTTGCGCTCGACTTCGCGCGCGTCGCGGGTGACGAAACCGGCGCGACGCAGCGCGCCGCGGAGGCTGTCGTCATAGGCCATCAGTGCGCGGGTGAGGCCATGGCGGATCGCACCGGCCTGTCCGGTAGTACCGCCGCCGCTGACGGCCACGTCGACATCGAACCGGGTGGTCAGCTGGGTCAGTTCCAGCGGCTGACGCACGATCATCCGCGCGGTCTTGCGTCCGAAAAACTCGTCGAGAGGGCGGTCATTGATCGTGATCGTCCCCTTGCCCGGACGGACGTAAACGCGGGCAGTGGAACTCTTGCGCCGGCCGGTGCCGTAAAAAGCCTGGGTCGCCATCTCGTTTTCCTGGATGCTCGTCAGATCTCTAGAGGTTGCGGCTGCTGAGCCGCGTGGTCGTGTTGCGCACCGGGATAGATCCTGAGCTTGCGCAGCATCGCGCTGCCGAGGCTGTTCTTCGGCAGCATGCCCTTGACCGCCAGGCGCAGCGCCCGCTCGGGCGATCGCGCCATCAATGACTCCAGGCTCTCGGCCTTCAGGTTACCCACGTAGCCCGTATAGCGATAATAAGTCTTGTCTTTCAACTTGTTGCCCGTCACCCGGATCTTCGCGGCATTGACGACCACCAGATAATCCCCGGTGTCCACATGGGGCGTATAGATCGGCTTGTGCTTGCCCCGCAGCCGACGCGCCAGCTCCGTCGCCAGGCGGCCGAGAGTGCGACCCTCGGCGTCCACGAGGTACCAGCCGCGCTGAACCTCTTGTGCTTTTGCGGAAATCGTTTTCATGGGATTTTGGGTCGCGCCCGCAGGCCCGCCGCGGGCGGAAAAGGCGCGATTCTAATGGCCCGCCTGCCCGTTTTCAATCAAAACAAGCTTGTCCGGCTTCTCGCGCGGGCCGGCCGGGGCACTGTGCGCAGATCAGCGAGCCGGGTTCCGGGCAAGGCGCACCCACATTCCCCAGGCCGCGCTACAGGCGACGGGTGCCCGCCGCCGGTCCGCTGCGGCTCGGGTAGCGACGGGCGCCGGGCTGCGCGACCGGACCCGGCCTCCGCGGCGCGCGCAACGAGGCCCGTTCAGCACGGAGCCGTGGCAACTCGCCTCCCGCGCCTAGAACTTGTATTCGAGCGAGATCGACGTCTGGGTGTCGGTCTTGTCGACACCGGGCAACACGTCTGTGTTGTGCTTGACGAGGTAGCCGAGCACCAGCGCGACATCGCCGATGATCCCGGCCTTGAGCTCGGTCAGCGATTCGATGTAGGTGTTGTCGGAACCGATGCTGGTCGCGACCTTCTCACTGAAGACCGCGTTCTCGCTGATGTGCCAGTGGTAGTCGCCGCCCACCCGGGTGACGAACTCGCTGACGTCTCTTTCGCTGGAGGTCAGCGGCGACGCAGGCGGATCCGGCTGGCGCAGTTTCGATTGGGTGACACCGATACCGGCTTCGAGATTCAGCTCCTGGGTCTTGGTGCGAAGTACGCGCCAGCCCAGGCCGCCGACCTCGTAGATCTGGTGATCGTAGGCGCTGAAACGGTCCTTGTTGTACTCGGCCAACCCGAAGAGGTAGATCACTTCGGTGAGATCGTACTTGGTCTTCAGCTGCGCCTTGTACGCCTCGGAACTGGTATCCCCGTCCTGATTCGCGCCGATGGCCGTGGCGAGCGCGCTATGGTGCCAGCGATCCTCGTCGTACAGCACTTCGGCCTTGAGATTGGCACTGGTGCTGTCGGAATTGCCACGAACCGCGACGTAACCGGCTGCCACGCTGCCCGACCAGCCCCGCGGGACATCGCCCTCCTTCTCGCCGTGTGCGCCGGACTGTCCGCAGGCCAACAGGCCCGCGAGCGCCGTAAGGGCGCAAGCTGATGAACGCATGACAGAACCCCTGTTGAACGAGCCGGGCGCCGCGCTATCACGGCCCCGGAAGAGCACGACGATCGAGACTCTAAACGCCGCGGTGCTGCTCGACAAGCATCGATCCGGACGACCGGCCGGACACCCCCGTCGCAATCGCCCTTCTTCCAATGGTGCACCGCCTGCACGGGGCCGCTGGAGTTGTCACTCCGGCACCGTCAAGGCGCAAGCGGGTCGAGGCGCCCGGCCGGCCCACCGGCCCTGAAACAGCGGGCGCAACTGCGCGGCCGTGTGAGGCAGCTCACATTTCTGAAACCCGACTTGACATACTTCGCCATGTTTGCCCTTACACTGCCTGGCAATTGAACATATCACCACGCTGGAGTTCTCGCGGAGCGTGTAGTTTTCTGGGTTGTTGTGTTGTTTCTTTGGGGAGGGTGAGCCAATGGCTACCAACGGCAAAACGCTAAGTGATATCCCGGCAATCAACCGGTTCCTGACCTACTGCCGCGTGCGGACAGTGCCCGGGAAGACGGTGATGATTCACGCCGGGGATATGCCCGATACGCTCTACTACATCATGAGCGGCTCGGTCGAGGTGATGATCGAGGACGAGGACGGCAACGAAATGGTGCTCGCCTACCTGAACAAGGGGCAGTTCTTCGGCGAGATGGGGTTGTTCAACGAACAACCGAGCCGCAGTGCGTGGGTCCGGACCCGTGTGTCGTCCGAAATTGCCGAGATGACCTACCCGCGTTTCCGCCAGATCGCGAGCGAGAGCCCCGGGCTCGTCTTCGAACTGGCCACGCAGATGGCAACGCGCCTGACCCGCACCAATCGCAAACTCAGCGACCTGGCTTTCGTCGACGTCACGGGAAGAGTGGCTCACGCCATTCGCGATCTCTGCAACGAACCGGATGCGATGACCCACCCGCAGGGCATGCAGATCAAGGTGAGCCGGCAGGAGCTCTCGCGCCTGGTCGGGTGCTCCCGGGAGATGGCCGGACGTGTACTCAAGGTCCTCGAGGACGAGGGCCTGGTCTCGGCCAGCGGCAAGACGATCGTCGTATTCAACGCGCGGCCCCAGCCCAAGATCCGGGCAGTGCCCGCGCCGGCCGCGGCAGCAAACGGCCAGTAGAGGCCGGCCGATCAGGCGGCGGTCGCCGGCCTCAGCCGGCCGCCGCCGCCAGTTCCTTCCTCATCGCGCGGATGGTCCCCGCGTAGTCACCACTGCCGAAGATGGCCGAACCGGCCACGAACGTGTCCGCGCCGGCCTCGGCCACCTCGCGAATGTTGTCCGTCTTTATGCCGCCGTCGACCTCGAGCCGGACCTGGCGACCCAGCAGATCTATACGTTTGCGGACCTGGCGGATCTTCGGCAGGACACCGGGGATGAAGGCCTGCCCGCCGAACCCGGGATTCACCGACATCAGCAGCACGAAATCGAGCTTCTCCAGCGTGTAGTCGAGATGATCGATCGGCGTGGCCGGATTGAGTACAAGGCCGGGGCTGCAACCGAGACTGCGGATGAGGTCGATCGTGCGATCGACATGGTCGCTCGCCTCCGGGTGGAAGCTGATCCAGCTGGCGCCGGCGCCGGCGAAATCCTCCGCCAGCCGGTCCACCGGACGGGTCATGAGATGGACGTCGATCGGCGCCCGGATCCCGTGCCTGCGCAGCGCCTCGCAGACGAGCGGCCCGATGGTGAGGTTGGGGACGTAGTGGTTGTCCATCACGTCGAAGTGAATCAGATCGGCGCCAGCCGCGAGCACCGTATTCACTTCCTCGCCGAGCCTCGCGAAATCGGCCGAAAGGATCGAAGGCGCAATGAGCGCGGGATTTCGCCGTGCCACGTCCGGCCTCCTTCCCGATACCGGGCCGCATGGTAGCACGGCCTATCTGAAACCCCGGTGCTCCCTGATCTTCTCGTAGGCGGCACGAATCTCGCTCGTGCGCTCTTTGGCGAGTTCCAGCATGGAGTCGGGCAGCCCCCGCGCAATCTGCTTGTCCGGGTGATGCTCGTTCATCAGTCGCCGGTAGGCCGTCTTGACCTCGCGGTCGCTCGCGGTGGGTTCCACGCCCAGAACCCGGTAGGCGGAGCCAAGCCCATTGTCCGGCCCGGGCCTCGCCGCGCCGCTCCCGAGGCCGCGCCGTGCCCGAAGCAGGGCCTCGAGGTGAGCCAGGCCCAACCGGCTGAGCCCCAGGGCTGCTGCGATCCGTGCGAGCAGCGCCCGTTCCGCGGGCGTGATCGCCCCCTTTTCGAGGGCAAAGTCGATCTGGATCTCCAGGAACAGCCGCAGCAGTTCCGGGTGGCTGCCGCAGTGTTTCTGCAGCCGGCGCACCTGTTCGTCCACCGGGAATTCAGGTTTCTTGCCCGAGTTGAACAACTCTATGGCGAGACGCATTTCGTGGTCGCCGAGCCGCATGCGCCGCATGACCCCGCGGGCGGCGTCGATCTCGGACTCTGACACCCGGCCATCGGCCTTGGCGAGGTGGCCCATCACGAGAAAGGTCGTCTCGAAAAACAACCGTTGCCGGTCGATAGAGGGCGCCGCACGAGTTCGCCGCCGGCTGCCTTTGCGCTCCAGCGCCATGCCCCGGTCGAACTGATGACCGAGAATCAACCCGATGATCGCTCCGATCAGGCTACGCGTTACCGCGTAGCCGAGCAGCGCGCCGGCGATTTTTCCGATCCAACCCATGCCTTATCGCCACGCCTCTGCTGGTGGTTGTCGCCGGCCTGCAGCCGTTACGGACGTAGCGGCACCGGCTTACAATGACCACCCCGTCTGAAACCAAAAACGGAACAGCGAGAATGAGCAGCACAGAAGCGGATGCCGCCTTGTACGAATCCAGATTGGCAGGGCTGCGACGGATCAGTCAAGGCAAGGTGCGAGACATCTACGAGGTGGATCACGATCACCTGCTGATCGTGACGACGGACCGTCTGTCCGCGTTCGACGTCGTGCTGCCGGACCCGATACCCGGCAAGGGAGCAGTGCTGACTCAGCTGTCGAATTTCTGGTTCGGACGCATGCAGGAATTGGTGCCGAACCACCTGACCGATCGCCGCCCGGAGGACGTGGTCAGCGAACCGGCCGACCGCGCCGTCGTCGCGCGCCGCGCCGTGGTAGTTCGCCGCCTCAGGCCGCTGCCGGTGGAGGCCGTAGTTCGTGGCTACCTGATCGGCTCGGGCTGGAAGGACTACCAGAGAAGCGGCGCGGTATGCGGAATCGCGCTGCCATCAGGTCTGCCACTCGCCGCGCAGCTGCCTGAGGCGATCTTCACGCCGGCCACCAAGGCCGAGATCGGCCAGCACGACGAGAACATCAGCTTCGCGGAAATGGAGGCGATGATTGGCGAGCAGCTGGCGCGTCAGGTACGTTCGCTGGCGCTGCAGATTTACCGCCGCGGCGCGGAGTATGCGCGCTCCCGCGGCATCATCATCGCGGACACGAAGTTCGAGTTCGGCCTCGACCCGGGCGGCAAGCTCTACCTGATCGACGAGGTGCTGACACCCGACTCATCGCGCTTCTGGCCGGCCGCCGATTACCGCACGGGCGTCAGCCCGCCGAGCTTCGACAAGCAATACGTGCGCGACTACCTCGAGACCCTGGACTGGAACAAGAAGCCCCCGGGACCGCGGCTCCCGCCCGAGGTCATCCGCCGCACGGCCGAGAAATACCGCCAGGCCTTCGACCTGCTGACCGCGTCGGGGTGAGCCCTCGGCGATGGCCACAAGCCTGACGCTCCGGATCGAGTCATTGCTGTGGCATCCGCGTCTGGCGAATGCGCCCGCGCTGGCGCGGGCCGGCATCAGCATTGCGCGGCTGGCTTATGCGGTTCTGCGGGACATCGCCTCAGGGCCCCTGACGCTGCGGGCGATGGGCCTCGTCTACGTGACGATCCTGTCGCTGGTGCCGCTGCTCGCGGTGAGCTTTTCGGTACTCAAGGCATTCGGCTTCCACCGCCAGCTGCAGCCGCTGCTCTACCAGTTCTTCGAGCCACTCGGGCAGCGGGGCGTCGAACTGACCGACCGCATCATCGGATTCGCGGACAACGCGCAGGGCGACGTGCTGGCAGGCGTCGGCCTGTTGTTCCTGTTCCTGACGGCGGTTTCCATGGCCGAGCAGGTCGAGGGCAGCCTGAACCAGATCTGGCGCGTCGACCGCCCGCGAAGCCTGGGCAGGCGAATGAGTGAGTACCTCTCGCTGATACTGGTCGGGCCGGTAGTCATGGTGACAGCGATGACGCTCATTGCGACGTTGCGCAGCGCGACACTGGTGCGCGAACTGCCCGCGCTGAGCGTCACCGAGAACGTAGCGGGAGAGCTGCTGCCCTATCTGCTCGTATGCGCCGGCTTTTCCTTTGTCTACTGGTTCGTGCCGAATACGCGGGTGCGGCCGGCGGCGGCAGTGGCCGGCGGGCTGGTCGGCGGCGTGCTATGGGCGGGAACCGGCGCGCTGTTTGCGGCCTTCGTCGTGAACGCCACTGCCACGATCAGCATTTATGCGACCTTCGCCATCGTCATTACCGCTCTTTTCTGGCTGTACCTTTGCTGGCTCATTCTCATGGTCGGCGGCCAGGTGGCCTTTTACACGCAGCATCCCGACTATCTTCGCTCGGGTTACCGCACGCCGGTTGCCGGCACGGGTCAGCAGGAACAATGCGCGCTGGCCATCATGCTCCTGGTGGGCAAGGGGTTCCGCAATGGCGGCGGGGCCGGACTCGATGAAATCTCGCAGGCGACCGGACTGCCTGGTCTCTCGCTGGCCCCCGCCATCGCGCGATTGACCGAAGCCGGACTGCTGACACGTACCGCCGAGGACCGGCTGCTGCCGCTGCGCGATCCGGCGCGGATCAGGCTCGCCGAGATACTGCAGGCCGTTCGCCATCCGGCAAGCCCGCAGCCCGGCCCGCAATTGCGCGGGCCTGCGCAGCTCCTGACATTCAGCCGCCGGCTGGAGGCGGGCATCGCCACGATCGTGGGCGAAGAGACACTGGGCGAAGCGCTCGACCGAACCGAGCCCCGCGCCGGCGACGGCGCAATCGACCACAGCTGAGCAGCATGGCGCGCCGGCGCGCGGCGTGGTCAGTTGCCGGCGATCGTCATCTCGCGTACCAGGATGGAGCCGGTGCGGATTCCGCCGCGAAGATCGACGTCCGTACCCACCGCCAGAATGCCCTGGAGCATCGCGCGCAGGTTGCCCGCGATCGTTACCTCGCTCACGGGATAGCTGATCGCGCCATTCTCGACCCAGAATCCGGTAGCGCCGCGCGAATAGTCACCGGTCACAGGGTTTACGCCACTGCCCATCAGTTCCGTGACGAGCAGACCCGTGCCCATCGCGGCCAGCAGTCCGTCGAAGCTCACCCCCGTGTCGGCGACCACCAGGTTGTGCACGCCGCCGGCGTTGCCCGTGCTGCTCATCCCGAGCTTGCGCGCCGAGTAACTGCCGAGCACGTAGCCTTGCAGGATTCCGCCGTCGACCAGCCTGCGATCGGCCGTCGCCACGCCCTCGTCGTCATAGGGCGCGCTTGCGAGCCCCTTGGCGATGTGTGGCCGCTCGTCGATGCTGACGCACCCGGCCAGCACCTTTGTGCCGATGCTGTCGAGCAGGAATGACGAGCGGCGATACTGCGCGCCACCGCTGATCGCTCCGACCAGGTGGCCGATCAGGCCCCGGGCAAGTCGCGCCGGATACAGCACCGGCGCAGTCCGGGTGTCGGGCTTGACGGCACCGAGCCGTGCCACCGCGCGACGAGCCGCCTCACGGCCAACGCGGATCGCCGAGTCGAGATCGGCCGGATCCCGCGCGGTGGTGAATTCGAAATCCCGTTCCATCTGACCGGCCCGGCCAGCGAGCACCGCGCAGGAGAGGCTGTGATGCGTGTCGCGGTAGCCGTGAAGGAAGCCGTGGCTGTTGCCGTAGACGCGGCTCCCGTCGTGGCTGCTCACTGCGGCGCCCTCCGAGTTGGTCACGCGCGAGTCAGCCGCCAGCGCTTCGGCCTCGCAGTCGGTGGCCAGCTCTATCGCTCCGGCCGCGTCGAGCGACCATGGGTGCCAGAGGTCTAGATCGGGTATGTCGCGTGCCAGCCGCTCCGCGTCCGCCAATCCGGCGCAGGAATCCTCGGCCGTGTAGCGCGCGAGCGAACAGGCTTTGCGCACGCTCTCCTCGATGGCACGCGCGCTGAGGTCTGAGGTGCTCGCCCCGCCTTTGCGGTGGCCGAAATAGACGGTTACCCCGAGGCCCTGATCCCGGTGGTACTCGAGCGTCTCGACCGAGCGCATTCGCACGGTGACCGAAAGCCCGGAACTGAAACTCGCGCTCGCTTCTGCCTGCGAAGCACCAAGCCGCCGCGCCAGCGAGAGCGCGTCGGCCACCCGGCTCTTCAGAGCCTCGATACCGGGCTCGTTGTCTCCCTGTGGCATGGTCGAAACCGCTCCTGCAGAAAACGCGCGGCATTCTAGCAGGGGTGCGGCGCAGCGCCCGTGCGCCGGCGGATGGTATGATCCGCGCCAGCCTGTATCCTCGCTCGGAGCCGCGCGGCGCATGACGAAACCCCTTGTTGGCATCCTCATGGGATCCCGGTCTGACTGGGAGCTGATGTCGCACGCCTCAGCGACGCTCGACGCGCTCGGCATCCCTCACGAAGTCAACGCCATTTCGGCGCACCGGGCCCCTGACCGGGTGTCTGGCTACTGCGAGACGGCCCGCGAACGTGGCCTGAAGGTGCTGATCGCAGGTGCCGGCCTGGCAGCCGCGCTGCCGGGCGTAGCCGCGGCCAAGACGCCGCTGCCGGTGCTCGGCGTGCCGCTGCCCTCGCCCGCCCTGGGCGGCATGGACGCGCTGCTCTCGATCGTGCAAATGCCGCCGGGAGTTCCGGTCGGCACGCTCGCGATCGGCAAGGCGGGTGCAATCAACGCCGCGCTGCTGGCGGCCGCGATACTCGCGCTCGGTGACGAGCGCATCCGCCGGGCGCTGGACGACTACCGGGCGAAACAGACGGCCACGGTGCTGGCCAATACGGATCCGCGCGCCACGTGACGTCGGCCGTGGTCACGGCCTGGAAGCTCGCGCCTCAGCGGGTTCGGCGATAGACGCGACGACGCCACCACAGCAGTCCGCCGTAGACCACGAAGGCGAGCGCCAGCAACATGCAGATCGCACGCCAGACGCCGGCTTCGACGGCGCGCGCAGCGGCAACGAGCATCACCCCGACCAGCACGTAGAAATACGGCAGGAATTCGTACAGCGGTTTTGACAGCCAGAGCGGCACGACGGGCCCAGGCCAGAGGTGGTCAGGAAGCCCCGGCGGTGCCACCCACGGTCAGCCGGTCCACCCGCAGCGTGGGTTGCCCGACCCCAACCGGCACGGACTGCCCATCCTTGCCACAGGTGCCCACGCCGTCATCGAGGCGCAGATCGTTTCCGACCATCGATACGCGTTGCAGCACTGACGGGCCGTCGCCGATCAGGGTGGCATCGCGTATCGGCGCGCCGAGGCGCCCCTTGTCGATGAGATAGGCTTCGCTCGCCGAGAAGACGAACTTGCCGGAGGTGATGTCGACCTGGCCGCCACCGAAATTGCGCGCGTACACGCCCTTCTCAACCGAGGCGATGATTTCCTCCGGCGAGTGCGGCCCCGGCAGCATGTAGGTGTTGGTCATGCGTGGCAGCGGCAGGTGCGCGAAGGACTGGCGCCGGCCGTTGCCGGTAGGCGGCAGCCCCATCAGCCGCGCATTGAGCTTGTCCTGCAGGTAACCCGCCAGCCGGCCCTTTTCGATCAGCACGGTGCGCTGCGTCGGCGTGCCCTCGTCGTCCACGTTGAGCGATCCGCGCCGCAGCGCCAGGGTGCCGTCATCGACGATCGTGCACAGGTCCGACGCCACCTTCTCGCCGATCCGGTTACTGAAGGCCGAGGTGCCCTTGCGATTGAAGTCGCCTTCGAGCCCGTGCCCGATCGCCTCGTGCAACAGCACGCCCGGCCACCCGGGACCGAGCACGACCACCATTTCGCCTGCCGGGGCCGGCACCGCCTCCAGCGCCACCAGCGCCTGGCGGACCGCCTCGCGTCCGTACTCGAACGCCCGATCGCTCTCCAGAAAATACTGCAGGCTGACCCGGCCGCCGCCGCCCGCATAGCCCTGCTCCCGGCGCCCGTCCTGTTCTACGATCACCGACACATTCATCCGCACCAGAGGGCGAACGTCCGCGGCCAGCACGCCGTCGCTTGCGCATACCAGCACGACCTCGTGCACCGCCGCCAGGCTCGCCATGACCTGGCGCACGCGCGGATCAATGGCGCGGGTCGCCTGGTCAACGCGCTGCAGCAGCGCGACCTTGTCGTCGTCGCTGAGCGAGCCGATCGGATCGGCGACGCCGTAGAGGTCGTGACCCGCGCGCGCCGTCCACGCCTGCAGCGCGCCGCGTTCACCAGCCCGCGCAATGGCGCCGGCGGAGTGCGCGGCCTGCATCAGCGCGGGCACCACGATCTCGTCGGAATAGGCAAAGCCGGTTTTCTCGCCGCAGACCGCTCTCACGCCGACGCCCTGCTCGATGCTGTGGCTGCCATCCTTGACGATGCCGTCCTCGAGCGACCAACCCTCGTGTCGCGAAACCTGGAAATACAGGTCGGCGGCATCCACCCCGCCACGCAACAGCTCGCCGAGGGCGCGGTCGAGGTCGCGGTTCTCGAGTCCGGTCGGCGCCAGCAGTGACCGCTGGGCGATTTCTATGGCAGTGAGCGAACTCACGCGCTTGCCACCCCGTCTGAGGCCGTGACCGCGGGACTGGGTAAGCGGCGGTGACTGAGAGCCGGAAACTGCACGCGCAGCCGCTGCAGGTAATCCTCGTCCATCGTCGCGGTAACCACACCGGGACCATCTGCCGCCTCGGCCAGCACCTCCCCCCACGGTCCGACGATCATCGAGTGGCCGTAGGTCAGGCGCCCGCCGGGGTGCTCGCCCGCCTGGGCAGCAGCCACCACGTAGCAGAGGTTTTCGATTGCGCGGGCCTTCAGCAACGTGTGCCAGTGCGCCTGGCCGGTGCGTTGCGTGAACGCCGCGGGAATTGCAATGACGTTCACCGCACGATCCAGCATCGAACGAAACAGTTCCGGGAACCGCAGATCGTAACAGACGGCAATTCCGAGGTTTCCGAACGGCGTCGCGATGACCAGCGGCGTCGTTCCCGCCATGGTCCGGCGCGACTCACGATACGCCTCCGAGCTCCCGGGGACCCGCACGTCGAACAGGTGGATCTTGTCGTAACGGCCGACGCGGCGGCCCTGGTCGTCCCATACGCAGCAGGCCGCAAAAGGCCGCTCACGCTCGCTGCTCGCCAGCGGTATCGTCCCACCAACGATCCAAAGACCACAGTCGCGTGCCGCCGCAGCGAGGCTGTCCTGAATCGGGCCGCTGCCGTCGGACTCCGCGATCGCGCAACGCGCGCTCTCGTCAGCCGCCATGAAGGCGAAATTCTCCGGCAACACGACGAGCTTCGCGCCCTGTTGTGCGGCGAACTCGATGCAGCGGCGCGCCTCGCGCAGGTTCACGGCCGTCTCGGCCACTGACGTCATCTGGATCGCGGCGAGTCTCGTCTTGCTCGTGGTCATGTTCGTTCAGCGCGGGCTCTCGGGAGCCGGATTGTCGGTTTCACCTGTTCCGCCGGTAGCCGCCGCATCCTCGAGGGCCTGCAGCGTGGCTGCCAGTTCACGTTCGCAGTCCTTGAATGCCGAAGCATCCACGTCACCGCGTTGAATGCGTACCACCGCCGGATCGTCCCACGCGCCGGAGACGCGGTAGTAGGACTCACCAAGTGTGCTCAGGGGTTTGCGGAAGATCTGCGAAATCAGCGCCATCGTAACACCACCTACCGGACCGCCCAACACCGCGCCTCCGACGGTCAGCATGCTCGACACCTGCGGTCGGACCACCGCAAGCTGGTCGTAGTTCCGTGCTCCCAGGCCGGTGCGCCCGATGATCGCAATATCCGCCCCCGGACCGGTCAACCCCAGGTTGCAGGTGTAGGCGACGCCGGACTCGACGCGGAAGTTGCCCTTGATCGAGTCGAACGCCAGCCCTTCGTCGAACACGTCGCGGAAATCGAGACTCAGGCGGCGCGGCAACGCCGTGACGCTGAGCAGGCCCAGAAGGCGCCCGCCGCCCGGTTCGAGATCGATGATCTGGCCGTTTTGCAGTTGCATCTCGATCTGGCCTGACGCCGCCTTCATGAAATCCGCCGCCGGCCCCCCCGGCCAGACGAGGTTCACTGCGACGCGCACTTCTTTGCCGCTGATCACCGGCTCGGACCCGAGTTCCCGGAGCATGTCAGCGATATCGTTGCCCTGCAGCGTCGCCTGCACGCGCGTGTACTGGCGCTCGGGATCGACGCCCTCTACGCGCCAGGCACCGTCACCCTCGATCCGAAAACTCGCGGCACGCGTGGCGATTCGCCGGGCGACGAGCCCATCGGCAGCCTTCGCTATGCTCATCTCCGCCTGACCCAGGCGCCAGTCGCCGATCGTTACATCGGCGCCCCTGAACTCAATCGCTGGCGCGTTGCGCGGATCCACGCTGTCAGCACCGTCCTCGGGCTCCGCCTCGAGCAGCCACAGCCGCTTCATGTCGACGCGCAGCGGTCGTGCCGCCACGTCGAACGGGACGCTCAGCTCGCCGTCGGCGCCCGGCCCGCGTACGCTCACCGACCAGTCCTCCGCACCCCGACGCGCGCTGATCTCGATGTCGCGGAACAACTGCCCGATCACTGCCAGTCGGTCCACCTGCAGGTTCAATTCACGGTAGATTTCCTGTAGCGGCCGGGCGCCGCCCCCGCCCAGGTCCAGCCAATCGGACAGGCGCAGGTCGCCAACGCGGCCGGCAACCTCCACCCCGCTCTGTTGCGGCAGCTGCGCCTCGCCCGGCCCGGAACGCAACATGCCGCGTTCCACGCGCCACTCGCCTCGCACCGACGCGAGACGCAGCGCCCACGAAAACGGCAGCTGTAGCTGCCCGGTCACGTCGATGACGTCATCCTCGGGAAACGCCAGCTCCAGATCCGCGGGCCAGACGGCGTCGGCGCTCTTGCGCAGCGGTTGCGGCAGCGTGCTGACGACTCCGCGCAGGTCGGAGGCGAGCGCCACGGTCAGGGGCCGTCCGCCCTCCTGCCGCGGCGCCGGCACGCGCACCGTGGCGGTCCACGCGATCTGCCCATCGAAGTACTCCCGCAGCGGCAGGCCGAAGGTCGAGGTCACGCGCGCAACGGGGGTCGCACCGGTCAGTACCGCCACGTGAGTGACCCGCGGATCGGCAGTTTCCGGTGTCAGGCGGATCCCCACCTTCTCACCGAGCATTACAGCCTCGAGGCCGTCGCCCGACAGGCGCGTGTTGCGCAGGCGGACCCGACCGCGCAACTCCCTGAGGTCCAGCGGCAGGCGTTGCAGGCCGAGGCGGCAGCCGCGCGCGTCGAACAGCATGCCGAGGTCGTAGTCCTGGAGGCGTTTTATCGGCAGGGCGAGCCGCAATGACGCATCCACGGGGCCCGCCGCGGTGACGCGCCCGAGCGTAGGACCGAGAGCACGGGCAAGGGGCGTGGCTCGCAGAAAACCGAAGA
>CAZFWB010000016.1:0-31443 GCA_964522655.1 uncultured Chromatiaceae bacterium
CTGGTGGCAGATGGCGGCGATCTGGCTGCTCGGGCCGGTCTGGCTGACGCTCACGCTCGCCGCCTATTTCGGCGCGCCCTCGGGGGCAGGGGCGCTAGCAGACAGGCTCGAGCGTTGGTTGCGGATGCTGATCGTCGTCGCGGTACCGGTTTCGGTTGCGTACTCGACTGCAACCGGGCGGCTGGCGGAGGCGCCCTACGTCGCCGGCAAGCTGATCCTGTTCGCCCTGATCGTGCTACTGAGCCTGCTCGCCCGTCGTGCCTATACGCCGTTTCGTGATGGCGTGCATGAACTCGCGGCCGATAACGGCTCGCCGGCGCTCGATGAGGCAATGCGGGTGAGCTTCGCGCGCGGCCGGCGCTACGTGCTGGGGATCTGGGCGGCCCTGCTGCTTGCCGCTTTGCTCGGCGTGGTGCAGCCGGGAGCGCAGCAGGACAGCGTAGGGGCTCCAGCGCAAATTTGGGGACAGTGACCTATTTCCGATTCCCATAATGGCGCCGACATCCGCATTCGTGGCAATAGGTCACTGTCCCCAAATTGCCGATCAACCGCGACAATTGCATTGGACGGCCAGCCTTCAACCCTGTACAGTGCCCCTCGCTGTTCAGGCACGTGCGCGGTCAGCGCCGCCTCAGCTCGCAGTTCGTCCCGATACCTGACGCGCTTCGGACTTTTTCCTCGCTTGTGACCGCACCGGGGCTTTGTCCCGGCAGAGCGGGTTCTGTTTCTTTTTCAAGGATTGTTAACTACATGTCATTTTCCGATCTCGGGCTGCTGCCCGAACTGCTGCGTGCTGTCGCCGACAAGGGTTACGACACGCCGACCCCGATCCAGTCCCAGGCCATTCCGGCGGTGATGTCCGGCCGCGACGTGCTCGCCGGCGCGCAGACCGGCACCGGCAAGACGGCCGGTTTCGTGCTGCCGATCCTGCAGAAGTTGCATGGCGGCCAGGCCCGGACGCCCCGCGCCCTGATCCTCACCCCGACCCGGGAACTCGCCGCACAGGTGGGCGAGAGCGCGCGCGACTACGGCCGGTATCTCCGGCTGCGCACCGTCGTCGTCTTCGGCGGCGTCGGCATCAATCCGCAGATCGAGTCCTTGCGCCGGGGTTGCGACATCCTCGTCGCGACGCCGGGACGCCTGCTCGATCTGGCGCAGCAGCGGGCGGTCGACCTGCGCGGCGTGCAGGTCTTCGTCCTCGACGAGGCCGATCGCATGCTCGACATGGGCTTCATTCACGACATCAAGCGCGTGCTGAAGCTGCTGCCGGCCGAGCGGCAGAACCTGATGTTCTCTGCGACGTATACCGAGGAGATCCGCTCCCTGGCTGCGCGTTTCCTGCGCAATCCGCAGGGGATCGAGGTGGCGCCACGCAATGCTGCCGCGGAGCGCGTCGCGCAGCGTATCTACAAGGTAGTGAAGGACCACAAGCGCCATCTGCTGGTGCACCTGGTTCAGTCGCTGAACTGGAGCCAGGTGCTGGTTTTCACGCGGACCAAGCACGGCGCCAACCGGCTCACCCAGCATCTGGAGCGCTCGGGCATCGAGGCGGCAGCCATCCACGGCAACAAGAGTCAGGCCGCCCGCACGAAAGCGCTCGCCGATTTCAAGGCCGGGCGCATCACCGCGCTGGTGGCGACTGAGGTCGCCGCGCGCGGCCTCGACATCAAGGAACTGCCGGTGGTGCTGAACTTCGAACTGCCGAACGTACCGGAGGACTACGTCCATCGCATCGGCCGCACCGCGCGCGCCGGGCAGGAGGGCGAGGCGGTGTCGCTCGTCTCGCAGGACGAGGCCCCGTTGCTGAGGGATATCGAGCGGCTGCTGAAACGTGCCCTGCCGCTCGCCGCCATGCCGGATTTCGCGATCCCGGTCGACGCTCAGCCCGCCGGTGCGATGCGCGACGGCGCGCCGCGCCACGATGGGCGGCGGCCACGCGGCCAGCAGACCGGCAACGGTGCGAACGGGCATCGGCACGCCGGTTCCCGCGCACGTGGCGGCCGCCATCGGCAGGGCGGTGCCCCGCGCAGCCATCGCAACGGCTGACGGACTGACACCCGATCCGCCGCCGCGCGCCGATCGCGTGGCTGCCTGCGGCGGCCGGTCGCGCGAAAAGCAAGCGCCACGGGTCGCATTGCTGTATCGTGCTCGCAGGTCGTGATTTTCGGCTTTTCTGTCTTTTACCGCCTGTGCCGTTTGCGGCGCCCATGGCGGCCAAAGTCCGGCATCTGAAGAAGCAACGACGATCCTCGAGGCGGCCTGACGCCGCCTGCCCTTCGTTTTCACATTCGAGACATGAAATGACCAAGCTTTTCGTCGGAAATTTGCCCTTCAGCGCCACGGAAGAATCCCTGCGTGCGCTGTTTGCCCCGCACGGGGAGATCAACAAGATCGCCCTGATCACCGACCGGTACACCGGCCAGCCGCGGGGCTTCGGATTCATCGAGATGAGCGGCGCCGATGCGGCGCGCGCCATGCAGGCCCTCAATGGCACGGACTTCGGCGGCCGCGCCCTCAAAGTCAACGAAGCCAGGGAACGCGAGAATTCCGCCCGCGGCGGATCGCGACGTTACTGAGCGACCAGGCGCAGCGCTGGAAGCCGGCCCCGGGGAAGCTGCATGCCCGGGAATGGGGCGCGATCCTGACCCTGACCTTTCTGGTCGGGCCGGGCGAGTCCCCGGCCTACTCGCGTTCTCACTGCTACCGCTTCCAGGCGGACGGGACGCTGCGCGGCGGAGACAACTTCGTCGCGGCGACGCGGGTGAATGGGCGCTGGCAGATCGGCCACCGGCTGTATCGGGATTTCGAGTGCTCGGGCCCGGTCTACCTCGTGGCCTGGAAAACGGCTGGCGCGAAACCCATCGGCTACGGTCCCTGCAGCGTCGTGAGGGCGGTTGCAGGGAAGCTCTTCGCGGACGATGTCGGTCTGGGCGTCTACCTGCCGTCCTGCGCAGCCTCCGCCATTGAGTCGTGGCACGAAGCCTTGCTGCTGCCTGCGACGCGGGCACATTAGCCGGTGCCGGAGAGAGTCGCCCAATGACCACGCCCGGCGCAGTCTGTCTGCGCCGTCGTCCAGAGTCTGATTGATTCGAGGAATCCAGATGCGAGCACCGAATTACCGCCAGGCCAGGAAGCAGAAGGAGCAGAACCGCAAGCTTCGCCAGGCCGAGAAACAGCAACGCCGGGCGGAGCGTGCCAATCGCCCCGGCCCGGAAGATCCGGTGAGCGGCTCGGGCGAGGAATCGTCACCGCCGATGCCGGACGCCACGCCCTCGGAGTAAACGCCGCCTCTCCGGCGTGTTCCTGATCCCGGCCGGCTGCCTGGCCGGTGACCGCTCCGCCGACCACCCGCGTCCGGGCGCGCGGAGTTGAGTAAACTGTGCCCGGGGTTCCGGGAGTCACCATGAGCGCTCTTGCCTGCCGCTTCGCCATTGCGGTCGCGCTGCTGGGGCTGGCGTCCGCCGCCGCGGCTCAGGAAGGCGACCGCGTCGTCGCCGCCCACGGTGAGGACGTGTTTGTCTCCGGAGCCAGTGTCGAGCTGCGCGAGCCCGTCGCGGGCGACGCGCTGCTCGCCGGCGGCAGCGTCGAGAGCAACGCTTCCGTCGGCGGTGATCTCGTCGCGGCCGGGGGCGAGGCCGCGGTCAGGGCGACCGTGGGTGACGACCTGTATGTCGCCGGTGGCGACGTCACGGTGGACGCGCTGGTCAACGGCAACGCCCGCATCGCGGGCGCTCGCGTGCGCATCGTTCCGGAGTCCCGCATCGAGGGTGGCGCGGCGATCGCCGGCCGCCGGGTGAACGTGGACGGCCATTTCGGCCGCTACCTGACCGTGGCCGGCAGCGAGGTCACGCTCGGAGGTGACATCGGCGGTGACGTGCGCGTGTATGCCGGCGAACTCAGCGTGCGGCCCGGCACGCGCATCGCGGGCCGGCTCACGTACCGCGTGGACGAGGCGGTGGAGCTTCCCGCGGACCTGGTGGTCGAGGGTGGCATCGCGGCGCAGGAGTCTGATTCGCAGCCGCGCGAGGAACGCAACCGGTGGCGGGACGCCGGCCAGACCGGCTCCCGGGCCGGGTGGCTGTGGCTCGGCGGCCTGCTCGCGGTCGGCCTGTTGCTCGCCTTCTCGCTGGCGCCGTTCTCGCGGCGGACCTCGCAGGCGCTCACCGCCCGGCCGTGGTTTGCGATGCTGGTCGGGTTCCTGGCGCTGGTGTGCATGCCGGCGCTGATCGTTGCGCTGTTCGTCACGCTGATCGGCATTCCGCTCGCGCTGATCCTGCTCCTGGCGTACCTGGCGATGCTGATTGGCGCCTACGTCATCGGCGCGCTGTTTCTCGGCGACCGCGCGCTGGAGGTCGCCAGTCCCGGCAACCCGCTCACGCCCGGCCGGAGGCTCGGCGCGCTGTTCCTGGTGCTGATCGCGCTGGCGCTGGTGAGCGGTGTGCCCGTGGTCGGCGACCTCGCGCGCTTCGCCGTGCTCCTGCTCGGCCTCGGCGGCATCCTGCTGGTCGCGTGGGGCGGTGCGCGGGACGAGCCGCCGCCAACGGCGGCGGCTGCCATCGAGAGGCACTGACGGCTTGCGCGCGGACGAGGCGTTCTCGGCTGCGGGGCCGGCCCGGCCCCGCGAGTGGCCGAGCGCGCGCCACGGCTGGTACACCGTGGCGGTGCTGATGGTGGCCTACGTTCTTTCCTTTCTCGACCGCGTCATTCTCGCGCTACTGGTGGGCCCGATCCGCGCCGACCTCGGCATCTCCGATACCAGCATCAGCCTGCTCTACGGCTTCGCATTCGCGCTCTTCTACACGACGCTCGGTATCCCGATCGCGTGCTGGGCCGATCGCGGCAATCGGCGCAACATCATCGCCGCCGGCATCCTGCTCTGGAGCCTGATGACCGCGGCCTGCGGCCTGGCGCGCAGCTTCGGCCAGCTGTTCCTCGCGCGCGTCGGGGTTGGTGTCGGCGAGGCGACACTCTCGCCCGCCGCGTACTCGATGATTGCCGACAACTTCCCCGAGGAGCGGCGCGCGCAGGCGCTGTCGGTGTATTTCATCGGACTGCCGGCAGGCGTGGGCCTGGCGTTGCTGTTTGGTGGCCTGGTCGTGGAGCTGGTGGCCAATGCACCACAGTACGTGGTCCCGGGGCTGGGGACGGTCAGGACCTGGCAACTCACGTTCTTCATCGTCGGTCTGCCGGGCGTGCTGGTGGCGTTGTGGCTGCTGACCGTGCCCGAGCCGGTCCGCCGCGTGCCCGCCGGCCAGGCGGGGATTGCCGGCACCGCCCGGCATCTGCGCCGTCACTGGCGGGCCTACACGGCGCACATCCTCGGATTCTCCGTTCTGGGGCTGGTGCTCAATACCTACCAGATCTGGGGGCCGCAGCACCTGGTGCGCGTGCACGGGTTCTCCCTCGGCGAGGCCGGTACGTCGATCGGTTTGCTGATCGCCGTGCCGGGCAGTATCGGCATCATCCTGGGCGGGGTGCTGGCCGATCACCTGCGCCGGCGAGGCAAGACGGATGCGACGTTGCGTGTCGGGCTCCTCGCCGCCCTGGCGCTGATGCCGTTCGGCGCCGTCTGCACGCTGGTTCCCGCGGCCGGCACGATGCTTGCGCTGTTCCTGCCCATCGGATTTTTCAGCAGCTTCGCGTACGGCGCGGGCGCGGCAGCACTGACCGTGCTGACGCCCGGCCCCATGCGGGCCCAGGCCTCGGCCCTCTACCTGCTGTTCGTGAACCTGATCGGCATCGGCCTCGGGCCACTGCTCACGGCGCTGTTCACCGACTACGTGTTCCGCGACGATCTCGCCGTGGGCAAGTCCATCGCCGTGATCGCGGGTGTTTCACCGGCAATCGCCGCGGCGCTTTTCGTTTGGGGCATGAAGCATTTCCGGAGCAGCGTGGCCGGGATCTCGGCGGGCTGAGACGGCGCGCGCTGGGCGCGGTGCGCGCTCATCCCGGCCTGCGCCGCGCCGCGCCGCTGAGCAGCCGCAGTGTGGCGACGATCGCGCGCGAGTGCTCGCCTTCGCCAATCGGCCCGCCCTCATCGAAGGCCTCCACGCGGAAACGGAACGTGCGGCCATCGCGCCCGAGGAACGTCGCCACTGCGCGCACCCGGCCGCCAATCGGGGTGGCCGCCGTATGGCGCACGCTGAGCGACGTGCCGACCGACAACTGTCCCTCCTGCAGCAGCGGCCGCAGTACCCGCGCGGCGGCGAGTTCCATGAGCGCGACCATGCGCGAGGTGGCGAACACGGGCGGGAACGCGTCCTCTGCTGAAGGCGAAAGCGCCGCGGCCGTGTCTTCCCAGGCGACGGTCAGCGCCGCCTCGCCCTGTGCGCCGGCCTCGAGCTTCGCCTCGTTGCTAGTCATCCCCTCGAGCCCCGTTACCCGCTGTGCGCCGTGCCGGACTGCGCCGCCGTCGAGCGCATCGACTCGAGCTTCTCGGCGGTCAGGTCGTAGCGCAGGAGTATCAGCGCGGCAAGCAGGTTGCATGCGGCCGGCACGATCGCGATGTTCAGATAGATGCCGAACACCGCCTGCGCCGACTGCTCCACCGCGCGATTGTCGATCGACTCCTCGTAGCCGAATGCGGCGAGGATCAAGGTCATGACGAGCGGGCTCAGCGCGAACGCCGCCTTCTCCACCACATTGTAGGCGCCCGCGTAGGCTCCTTCGCGGCGCAGGCCAGTGCGCAGCGAGTCGTACTCCATCACGTCCGGCAGCATCGTCAGACCGAGCAGCAGCTTTCCGGCCTGGAAGGCGCCGAGCAGGAAGGCACGCAGTGCGAAGACCCACTCCGGTTCCCCGGGGCCGGCCAGCATCCAGCTCAGCGCGACCAGCATGAAGCCGAGCGTGGCGACCACCAGCGCCGGTTTTTTCCCGACGCGGGCGGAGAGCGGCACCCAGAGCAGTGGCACGGTAATAAAGGCGGCTGCCGCGTGTCCGACGGTGTACCAGAGCATCACGCCCTGGTCGAGTTCGAGCACGTTCTTCACGAAGAAGAGCAGGGTGGCGAACACCGTGGCGCCCGACACGAGGGTCAGGAACTTGAACGCGGCCAGCAGCAGGAACGGGCGGTTCGACAGGGCCGAGCGCAGCTGCTCGCGCGCGGTGTAGCGGACCTCCGTGCGCTCCACGGTGCGCGCCCGCGCCGTGCCGAAGAAACAGGCGACCATGGTGACGAGCGTGAGCAGGCCGAGCACCCAGCCGACGATCGCATACCCCTCGAGGCCGCCGCCGTAGTGCTGGGCGATGCGGGGCCCAAGCCCCACCGCGATGATGTTCCCGACCTGGATGAAGATGACCCGGAAGGACATGATGGCGGTGCGCTCGTGGTAGCTGCGGGACATCTCCGCCGGCATCGCCATGTAGGGCACGTTGAATAGCGCGTACCCGGTTGCATACAGAAACAGGCAGGCGAGCACCCAGGCCGCGAGCGAAGGCGGTGCGCCGCCCCCTGGCGCCGGCGAGGTGTGGAACATCAGCACGAACCAGAGCGAGCAGAGTGCGGCGCCGACGAGAAAGAACGGGCGGCGGCGGCCCCAGCGGGTGCGCACGTTGTCGCTCACGATGCCGACCGGCACGTTGATCGCTGCGTCGTAGAGCTTCGCGATGAAGATGAGCAGGCCTGCGAGCTCCAGCTTCAGCCCGACTACGTTGGTGAGATAGAACAGCAGCAGGGCCGAGTAACTGTTGAAGAGGATCGCCACGCCGAGCGAGCCGATGCCCCAGCCGAGGCGGATCGAAAACGGCACTGGCGCTGCCGTGGCGGAAATTGGCGATATCGAAGCCGGCACCTGGGCCCCCTGCGGCGGACCGCCCGGCGCTGCGGCCCGACACGGTCGGGGCCATAATGTCATAGTTCTATTACATTTGGCACGACCCGCCACGGCGTGGTCGCGCCGCGCGCGGCGCCGGCGCGAGGGATCGCGCCGATGCCAGAATGCGGCGCGGAGGTGCCGCATGTACATCAACTTCTGGTATGCCGCCGAGTGGGCCGCGAACCTGACAAGCGAGCCGCGGAAGGTGCGCATGCTCGGCCACGACTTCGTGTTGTTCCGCGACGAGTCGGGCGCCGCCCGCTGTCTCGCCAACACCTGCGTCCATCGCGGCGGCTCGCTCGGTGCCGGGCGGGTGCGCGCGGGACGCGTGGAGTGCCCGTACCACGGCTGGCAGTTCGCCGGTGACGGGCGCTGCGTGCGGATTCCCTCGCTCGGGGTCGACGCGCACATCCCGGCCCGGGCGCGGACCGACAGCTATCCGACCGAGGAGCGCTACGGGATCGTCTTCGTCTTCCTCGGCGACCTGCCCGAGGCGGAGCGCCCCGGCATTCTCGAGGTGAAGGAGTGGGGACAACCGGGCTGGACCTGTCTGCCGTTCACCTTCGAGTGGCCGGTGAACGTCACGCGGGCGGTCGAGAACTCCCTCGACGCGCCGCACGTCGAGTGGGTGCACGATTTCGGCGACCCGGACGGCGCCGGCGCCTTCCGCATGAACCCGCTGCAGTCCTACGTCGAGGATCGCGGCCCGTGGGGCGCGGTACACATCACTGTCACGAAGCAGATCTGGGTCGAGCACGGCCACCACGGCCTGTCGCACACCTGGACCTTCATCAACTTCTCGCCCCGGGTCGATGCGCCGGGGTTCCACTTCTATACCTTCATCACGCCGGTCGACGAGGGCCATGTGAAACGCTTCCTCGTGCACGCGCGCAACGTCCAGCTCGGCGAGAAGATGGATCGCTACATCCTGGAGAACAACGCGAAGGCGGAAGCCGAGGACCGGCTGGTGGTGGGCGAGCTCGAGCCGCGGCTCTCGCCGCGCGATACCAGCCACGAATTTCTGCTCGAGGACGACGCCATCATGCTGCGCTACCGGGAGCGGCTGGCGGAGTGGAGGGCGCGCGGCTGGCAGATCGACCTCGAGCGGCTGCGCGCGACGGCGAGAACTTGTGCCTACGCCATACCCGGTCCGGAGCGGCGCACCGCAAAGGGCTGGGTGCTCGCACCGGTGCCGCTGCTCGAGGCCGGCGGGCAACACGGACCGCGCATGCGCGGCACGCGCGAGCAGGCGCCTGCGCCGTGATGACGATCCGTCCCGCGGCCGACCGTGGCCATACGCGCCTCGACTGGCTCGACAGCCGCCATTCCTTTTCCTTCGGCGAATACTCCGACCCGCGCCACATGGGATTCGGGACGCTGCGCGTGATCAACGAGGACGTCATCGCGCCCGGCGGCGGCTTTGCCATGCACGGTCACCGTGACATGGAGATCATCACCTGGGTGCTTTCCGGAGAGCTCGCGCACCGCGACAGCCTCGGCAACGGCTCGGTGATCCGCCCCGGTGAAGCGCAGCGCATGAGCGCCGGCACGGGCATCCGCCACAGCGAGTTCAACCCCTCGCAGGGTGCACCCGTCCACCTGCTGCAGATCTGGATCCTGCCGGACACGGCCGCCGTCGAGCCCGGCTACGAGCAGCAGGCGATCGCGGCGCCGGACGGCCAGCTGGTGGTGGTGGCATCGCGCGACGGCGCTGGCGGTGGCGTCAGGATCCACCAGGACACGACGCTGCTGGCCGCGCGGTTGCCGGCGCAGGCCGCGGTCGGGCACCGGCTTGGCGCCGGCCGCGTGGCCTGGGTGCAGGTCGCGCGCGGCGCAATCACCGTGAACGGTCAGGCGCTCGAGGCCGGCGACGGCGCGGCGCTCAGCGGCGAGGCCGCAGCAGAACTGCGCGCCCGCGGCGCGAGCGAGATCCTGTTGTTCGACATGCCGGCGAAGCCGACGGCCGTCGGCGCGGGCTAGCGGCTCTTCGACGGCCCGGCCCGTCAGGGCCTGACGAGCGCAAAGTCCGCGACCACGCGGTTGAACTCCTCGGGATATTCGACGAACGGGAGGTGGCCCGAGCGGCCGAATACCCGCAGGCGCGCGCGCGGACTCGAAGCGCTCACGACGCGGAAGAGCTCCAGCCCGGACTCGAGGGAGCCTTCGGGATCGTCGTTGCCCCAGACGACCAGCACCGGTACGCGCAGTTTCCCTTCCCGCAGCTCACCGAGCAGCTGCGCCTTGAGGGCGCGGAAACTCGGGTGCGCCGGGCTCATGCCGCTTTTCGCGAACCACGCCTGCGCCTCGGCGTATTTCGGCTGGCGGGTCATGGCGAGCAGCCTCGCCACGCGCTGTTCGGTCAGGTTGTTGCGGGTGAAGGAGAACAGTTCCATGCCGCGGCGGGCGCTCTCCAGCGTCTCGCCGCCGGCCGGATGCAGGTCCTGTGACAGGTACAGGTAGAAGCGCACTGCCGTGCCGGCGTCCAGCGACGGCGCCACCATGGTGCCGTCGACGAGGGTGAGCGAGGCCACGCGCCCGGGATGATCGAGCGCGATGCGGGTGACGGGCCAGCTCCCCTGGGAGTGCCCCACGAGATGCGCGCGATCGATGCCCATCGCGTCCATGAAGCCGAGCAGGTGGACGACGACACGCTGGTAGTAGTCGCGGTACTCGTCGATATCGGCCGGGTTGGCCGTATAGCCCTGACCGATGCGGTCGAGGGCGTAGACGTGGAAGTGCTGCGCGAGGCCGGGGAAGTTCTGCTGCCAGTCCCACGCGGTGCCGTCCATCGAGGAAGGCTGGCCGCCGTGCACCAGCAACAACACCTCGCGCCGCGCGCCGCTCCCGCCCGCCTCGAAGTAGCGCGTGCGCACGCCGCCGACCTCGATGAACTTCGCATCCGCCTCGGCCATTGTAGTCGTCCACGGCGGTGACGGCGCTGGCGCGTAGCTGACTGCCTCGGTGACGCCGCCATCGGCGCGCCGCACGGCGGGCAGGATGACCTTGGCCGGCTGCGCCCGCGCGTCGAGCGCGCGCACCGGCCAGCGCAGACGCCCGGTCGAGCAGTTCGCGCCGGTCCGGTCCGGGTCGGGCGCGAGGCTGAGTCCGTCGGCCGGCGGAAACTGCGGTCCCTCCTCGCAGGAGGGCGAGAGGTCCGCGCCTGCCGGCGCCCGCAGCTCGAGCGTCAATCCCGCCGCCTCACCGCGCAGCGCGGCTGGCGGCAGCAGCAGGCGGTCGGGGACATGCACCGGCAGCGGCTCGCAGGCCTGCGAGCCGCCGTCCGCGTCGGCGATTGTCAGGTTACCGCTGGTGGCCGCAGCGCTCGCTTCGAGGACCAGGTGCAACCCGGGCCGCTGGTCGCCGACCGCGCAGTGCCGCAGCGATTGCTGGTAGCGGACGTCGACCCCGGGCGGCAAAGCGAGCCGGTAGCGCTCGGGCAGCGTCTCGGAACAGATGACGAGCCGGCGTGTCTCACCGCGGTCGATCGTGATGGCGTCCGGCACGCAGGGCGCGGCTGCTGCGCCACCGCTCGCCACGAACAGGAATGGCAGCGCCCGGCGCACCGTCGGTCAGCGCCGCGCCGCGCGCATGTGGCGGTGGACGAAGAAGTAATAGAGTCCCCCGAGGAAGGCGAGTACGCCACCGCCCCAGAGCGTGACACGGTGCAGTTCGCCATCGAGCAGCTCCTGGTCCTGCCCGGCGGTGACGCCGAGCCACACGAGAACCGCGCACCAGATCGCCGAGCCGGCGAGGGTCGCGAGGGAGTAGTACCAGAAGTTCATGCGCACGATGCCGGCCGGGATCCCGATCAGGTGGCGGATCACCGGCAGCAGCCGGGAGATGAATATGCCGACGGTGCCGTAGTGATTCGCCCAGGCCTCGGCGCCGACGATCTTCTCCGGCGGTATGAGGACGTAGCGTCCGTAGCGCATCAGCAGCGGCCGGCCGATCAGGCGCGAGCCCCAGTACATCACCGTCGCGCCGATCCAGGAGCCGAGCGTGCCGGCCAGGACGATTCCGGCGAGCGACATGCCGCCACGGGTGTTGGCGAGGTGTGCCGCCGGCGGGATCACCACCTCGCTCGGCAGCGGAATGATGGAACTCTCCATCGCCATCAGCACGACGATCAGGCCGTAGCCGCCGTCCTCCAGGGCCGCCATATACCAGTCGAGGAATCTCTGCAGCAGTTCGCGCATGGGTCACCCGCAGGGTCGGAAGCGTCGGTGCAAGGAGAAGGAGACGGTCATGGTCGCGGCTGGTCAGTCCTCGAGCGCGTACTCGACGGTTGACACCACGCGCACGGTCTTGTCGATCTGGCTCCCCTCGCGCATGCCAGGCGCCTGGTCGCGAGGCAGGATCTCGAACACGCCCTGGCTCGCCCGCCGGATGCCGCCCAGCCGGCTCTGCGAGTCGCGCGCGAACTGCTCGGCGGCCTCGCGCGCCCGTGCGGTGGCATCGGCGATCATCGCCGGCTTGAGGCTGTTCAGCCCGGTGAAGACGTAGGTCGGGCCGCCCCCGCCGTACTGTTCGCCGGAGGACAGCACCACGCCGGCCGCCACCAGGTCCCCGACCTTCTCGGCCGCGGCGCGCACCTTCTGCGGCTCGGCCGAGCGCACGATCAGGGTCTGGTTGATGACGAAGCGGGAACCCGCGCGCTCGGCGCTGCCGTACTGGTTGGTGCGCGCATCGTTGACCGAGAACGCCTCCGACTTGACCGCAGCCGGGTCGAGTCCGTGACGCTCAAGAAAACGATGGACCTCGCCAATGCTGCGCTGGAGCGTGGCCTGCGCCACCGAGAGCTCGTCGTCGGCGGCCGTGATGCGCAACGGCCAGATGGCGATGTCGGCCTGCGCCTCGCGCTCGGCGATGCCCTTGACCGTGACCGAGCGGTCCACCGTGCGCGCCTTGATGAAGCCGAGCCCGGTAAACCAGCCCGCCGCGGCGAGTCCGGCAGCGATGATCACCGCCGGCAGCAGGTTGTCGTTGCGCTCAGCCATGCGGGCTCACTTCGCCGCCACCGGCCGTCGCGTCAACTTGAGCACCGTGCGATCGCGACCGTCGCCGACGACGATCAGCCCCGCCAGCGTGGTGGCGACGTCGGTAATCACATAGGGATCGGCCTCGTCCTGCGGTGCGGCCGGTCCAAGGGGCAGGTTGTCAGCCATGATCTCCACGGCGCCGCTGCGCGGGTCCACGGCGACCAGCCGGCGCGCGCCGACCTCGGCCACGGCGAGCCGCCCGTCGGGTAGCAGCGCGATGCCTTCCGGTTGCTTCAGGCCCGTCGCTACCACGCGCTTTTCGAAGCGGTCCAGATAAAAAAGTGTCACCCGCCCGCCGAGCGTCTCGGTGACGTAGCCCTTGGTCGCATCCGCCACCACCAGTCCCGTGGGGCCTTCGAGTCTGTCGGCGATGAGCCGCGGACGGGACTCGTCGCTCGGACCCAGGCGCAGGATGCGGCCCGCGCCATGCTCGGCAACCAGCACGATGCCGCCGGGCAGGAGCCGCGTGCCGAGCGGACGGCGCAGTCCGGATACATTGAGGACGACGGCGCCCGAGGTGTCGATCACCCGTACCGAGCCTGACAGACTGCTCGAGAAAACCAGCCCGCCGCTGGCGCCGTCGATCATCGTCGGCGCGATCGAATCGCCGTGGGTGGGCAGCGGTGCCGCCGCGCCCGTGGCTGCATCGATGGTCCACACGCAGGAGCGGGCGGCCACCAGCACCACGTCGCGGCCTTCGCTGCGCACGACCGCGAGGCCGCCCGGGACGCCGCCGCTGACCGGCTCCTGCGCCGGCGGGGCGGCGCTGCTGGTGCAGTCCGCCGGCAGGGACGGCAGCAACGGATCGGCCCGCCACGGCGTGAGCGCCGGCGGCGCCGTGGCGCAGCCGGCGAGAATCGTCGTGATGAGCAGGCCGCTCAGTGTTCGCATGCACGCCACTCCGTATCGATTGGCAGGAATCACCCGCATCGCCGGCCGCGCCGGCGCAACGCGGCGAAGCCGAGCGCGGCGAGTACGATCGGACCGGGTGCGCCGCCGCCGCCACCACCACCGTCGGCCACGGCCAGTTCCGGGCTGCCGATGGTAACGGAAAACTGCGCGGCGTCGTTGGCAGGGTTCTCATCGGCGGCGAGCAAGACCCGCGCCGTCACGGTGTAGCGTTGCGCCTCATCGCCGCGCACCGTGACGTCGACGGGCCAGCTCTCCGCCACGCCGAGGCGGTCGAGCGCGCAGAGCAGGCCGTCGGCCTGCGCGGCGCAGCTCCCCGGGCCAGCCTCACTCGCAGTCACCGTGAGCGCGGCGGGCAGCACGATTTCCAGGCTGACCGCCGTTGCCTCCTGCTCGCCGAGGTTCTGCACGGTGAGCGCGACATCGGTCGCCTCGCCGGGCGAACCCTGGACCGCGGTCGGGGCGAGCAGCGACACGTCGTAGTTCGCGAGCGTCGTCAGGCAGGAAAGCCGGTCGATCAGCGCGTGCATGCGCTCGAGGCTGCAGGCGGAAAACGTCGAGGCGGTCTGCCCGGAGGCGACCCGCGGCGCCATCAGGTAGGTCGTCGGGGTCGATTCGCATGGCGAACCCGCCTCGCCGTCGTGGGGCGCGTTGAAGTTGTGCCCGATCTCGTGAGCCGCGACGAGGGCATTCAGCGTGGCAGTCAGCCGATAGCTCGAACTCAACGCCGCTCCCTCTCGCCTCGAGCAGGCTGCGCCCAGCCAGGCGATGCCGGCCAGGTCGCCCTCGAGACGCTTCTCGGTGAACAGGTGCGTCAGTCCGAAGTCCTGGTACTGTCCCGACTGTACGCGGTAGTCGGAGACCTGGTTCAGAAGGACGTTGGCGGTGGTCGACTTGAACGGGTAGGGCTCCGCCTCGGAGCGGAAGATTTCGGGTGTGCCGACCGCGATGTCGATGCCGACCTGCTCCCGGAAGATGCCGTCGACGACGTTCAGGCGCGCCATGATCTCGCTCTCGGCGTTGACACCGTAGCGGCTGGCGAAGTTGACGTCGGCCACCGGGGCGAGGGCGATCCTGCGCAGTGGGCCCGCGGCTGCGGCCGCCATTCGCGGCGCTGCGAACTCCTTGGTGACCGCGGCGACTGCGGCCGCGGCGCTCAGCGTGCCCCCGGGGCGGGCGAGTCCGCAGGTGAGCAAGGCTGCGTCCACCCGCAGGTCGGAGAGCCGGTAGATGAGGTTATGCCCGCCCGGCAGCGGTGTCGTGGGGTCGATGAACGCGGCAAGCCGCGCGCCCGGCTCGATGCCGAACAGTTCCTCGCCGTCGCTGAGGATGCCGATGATGTCTTCGCCCCGACGGGTGATGCGCGCCCACGAACCCGGCACCGATGCGAGTGTTCCGGTCTGCACGAGGTAGCGGCCCGGCGCCTGCGCCAGGCGCGGATTCGGTCGCAGGTCGAGGTCGAACGTTCGTCCGTAGGCGCGAAAGCGCAGTCGGCCGCGGGCCACCCCGCGTTCGTCGGATTCCAGCGAGCGCGCCTCCGATTCCCATACCGCTGCCAGCGGTTCTGCGTACAGCAACCGTGTCGGCTGCGCCGCCTGGAGCGGAGCGGCCGCTGCTGCCAGCAGGCACAAGATTGCGGCACCAGGCACGCGGGCGATCCCGCGCGCAGGGACCCGGCGTGCTGTGCTCAACCGCTGCTCCCCGACGGCGTGGCGGGTCCCTCCTGGACCCCTCGCCGCGGATCATAGCCTACGCGGCAGCCTCACCGGAGCCGGGGCAGCAGTTCCTTGCCGATTATGTGCAACGCCTGGTCGGGATCGTCGTGCAGGCGCAACGCGTTCTCGGTCATGCCGGCTGCCGCAAACGCCTTGATGCGCTCGGCATGGCGGTCGAGATCGCTCAGGTCACCGGCGAGACTCAGCCCCTCGACGAGCTTGGCGCAGATCTCCGGCGACACGCCCTTGATATCGCCGCTGCGGGCGCGGAATGCAACGCGGAACGCGTTCTTGTTCTCCTTCACGACGTTCGCTTCCTCGGCGGTGAGGAACGGCTCGTACCAGGGTGGCTCGAGCCAGCCGCGGATCAGCAGCTCGCGTCGCGCCTCGCGGAAGGAAGCCTCGCGATCCTCCTTGACGTGAAAGGCGCAGAAGTTGCTGACGCGGAACTCCCCCGGCTTACGGCCGTGCTTTGCCAGGCCTTCGCGGATCGAGGCCATCGTCTGCGGCAGCATGGGCAGAATCATGTCGCTCAGCATGGTGCCGTCGGCGAAGCGGGTAGCCATGTCGAGCATCTTCGGTCCCGTGGCGCCGGCATAGATGATCGGCGGCGGGCCCTTGATCCATTTCGCGCGAAAGCCGCGTGCCTTGTAGACCTGGCCATCCCACTGCACGGCTTCGCCCCTGACCGCGCGCCTGGCCATGGCGACGGCCTCGCCGCAGCCGGTGACCCGCTTGCCCCAGTCAACACCGAGGATTCCCGGCCACTCGCCGCCGCCGCCGATGACGACCATGCCGCGCCCGTTGGAGTATTCGTTCAGCGTCGCGATCGCATTCGCGATCTTGAGCGGGTGCATCTCGTACGGGCTGATGACCACCGGGCCGAGCAGGATCTTTTTCGTCGCCGTGGCGGCCGGCATGAGGCACATGAAGGCGTCGCGGGCATTGGAGTAGTTCTGTGTCCACAGGCCGCGGATGCCGTATTTCTCGGCGAGCTGCGCGAGTTCGGCGACCTGCGCGGGCGTGGCATCCGCCTCTAGAATGACGTCGATGTCCATGTCCGGTTTCCTGCTGCGGCGACAATTCCTTCTGCGAATCTAGCACGCACCCGCGCGCGCCCCGGCGCACGGCAGCTGCGGAATGTACCTACTGAGGTGCCGGTACTTCGGAAATTCGGTAACTCCGCGGGCTCGTCCGACCGGATAACCGGAGCACCGGCGCCGGCCGTGGGCCCGCCAGGGGCGGGTCCCCTCGCTAAACCTCGTCGCACGTCGCTGTGCTGCTCGGAGCGATTCGGGCTCGCGCCTCGCGTCCGTGCGGCGCTCGCGCTCAAGGCTGCTCGCGGACCTCTCCATGGCGGGCCTTGTGGTGACCGAAGGTGTTGGCGGTCAGGCAGATACGAACCCCGCGGCGGGAGCCCCGCCACGCCGGTGATCAGACCTCCAGCTTCCAGGTTTCACCGTCGCGCACGATGTGGCCGGCGGCCGGAGTGGCGAAATGGGTGCCGATGACCAGCACCGGCTCGTCGCCGTAGCGCTCGATGAAAGCGCGGCGGGTCGCGAGCGCCTGCTCGCGGTCGAAATCGAACGGGCTCGACCAGTGGGGCCGGGCGAGCTGGCAGGGATGATGCATGAGATCGCCGGTCACCACCGCGTGCCGGCCCTGCGAGGCGATGCGGATGCTCACGTGACCGGGCGAGTGGCCCGGCGTGGACTCGAGCCAGACCTCGTCGGTCAGGCGGAAGCCCGGCGCGACGAGGTCGGCGAGGCCGGCTTCGATGACCGGGCGCACCGAGTCGCCGGCGTAGTCGCCGAGCGGGGTGACCGGCGCCTTGTCGAGCCACTCCCAGTCGCGCGCGGAAAAGACGTAGCGTGCGTTGGGGAACGTCGGCACCCAGCGGCCCTCCACGAGCATGGTGTTCCAGCCGACGTGGTCCGGGTGCAGATGGGTGCAGACGACGAAGTCCACCGATTCGCGCGCAAAGCCGGCGGCGGCGATCTCCTCGAGAAAGGCCCCCTGCCGCTGGTTCCACTGCGGGACGATGCGCGGCTTGTCGTTGCCGAGACAGGTGTCGATGACGATGCGGCGGCCCTGGCTTCGCACCAGCAGGGCGAAGAAGCTCGAGATGAGTTCGCCCGCCTCGTCGATAAAGTGCGGCCGCAGCCAGCCGATCGGCAGCACGGCCTCCGGCTGCGCGTCGGGCAGCAACGCGGCCGCGGCCATCACCGTGCCCTCGAGCTCGACCACGCGGGTGATGCTGACGTCGCCGACCTGCCAGGCTTGCATCGCTGTTCCGCGAGTTCGCGCCGTGTCCTTCCCCGGCGCCGTCAGTTTTTCGCCGCCGGGGGAGGCGGGCGTGACTTCGCAAACGCCGGACGGGCGTAACAGGCGGCCAGCCAGCGCTGGATCTGCGGGTACGCGCCCATGTCGAGCTTCATCGGCGCAATCATGGTGAAGCAGGAGGCGAGGTTGAGGTCGGCGACGGTGAAGCCCGCGCCGAGGATGTAGTCCTTGCCCTTGAGTTCGCCATCGAGCGCACGCAACGGCCGCTGCAGTTCGTCCCAGTTCTTCTTTTCGTTTTCGGCGTTGCGCTCGCCCTCCTTGCGCACGACCCGCTCGAAGAAGATCTGCACCATGCGCGGCTCGAGCTCGGTCATGCAGAAGAAACTCCAGGCGATGGCGCGGGCCTGGTCGTTCTCGTCGGCGGGCCACAGCCGGCCGCCGTATTTCTTCGCGAGATACAGGTTGATGGCCATCGACTCGAAGAGCTTGAGTTCCCCGTCCTCGAGCGCCGGCACCTTGCCGATCGGGTTCACCCGGATGAGGGCGGCCGTCTTCGCATCACCCTCGAGCTTGCTGAGATCATCCTGTGCGAAACTGACGCCGCATTCGGCGAGCATCCACAGGGCACGCGAGGCCCGTGAGCGGGCCGAGCCATAGAGCTTGAGCACGTTTGCCTCCTTGAGCGATCTTACGCCGGCGGGTTTTGCCGGCCCGTTCCCGGTTCGCGTCAAGGATAGCCGATTGCGCAGCGCGAGCCCCTCTGAACAATGGTTCTGCGCCGCGCTGCGGGGATGCGCGCAGTGCAGGGTCCTAAGCGATGGCCTGAGTGCGTGGGCTGCGCTCGGGACGGCTCGCGCCGGGGAATGGGGACATTCCTGTTTTTTTCGAGAATCAGGAATGTCCCCAACCGCGTCCCCGCCGACCGGCGAAGAACCTAAACTAGGGGCCGGACCAACCGCGGAAGGATAGCAAGTGGCGCGCCCACGCAGCATCGGCGATCAGCTCGCGGCTCTCAGGAGCCGCAACATGTACCGCCGCCGCCGCGTGCTCGACGGCGCGCAGGGCCGCGAGGTGCTCGTCGACGGCCGCCGCCTGCTCAATTTCTGCAGCAACGATTACCTCGGGCTTGCCGCCGATCCGCGCCTCGGCGACAGCCTCGCGCAGGCCGCCGCCCGTTGGGGCGTAGGCTCGGGCGCTTCGCACCTCGTCTGCGGGCATACCCGCGCGCACCACGATCTCGAGGAAGCGCTCGCGCGCTTTACCGGGCGGCCGCGGGCGCTGCTCTTCTCGACCGGCTACGCCGCCAACATGGGCACGATCGGCGCTCTGCTCGGCCCCGGCGACCGCGTGCTCGAAGACCGGCTCAACCACGCCTCGCTGCTCGACGGTGGCTGGATCAGCCGCGCCGCGTTCACCTGGTACCGGCATTGCGACATGGCCGATCTCGCCGCCCGCCTGGGCGAGGGCGCGACGGGCGGGCGCACCCTGGTGGTGAGCGACGGCACCTTCAGCATGGATGGGGACCGCTGTCCGCTCGGGGATCTGGTGACCGTCGCGCGCGGGCATGACGCCTGGGTCATGATCGACGATGCGCACGGAATCGGGGTCTGCGGCCGCGGCGGGCGCGGCCTGGTAGACGCCGAGCGCTTCGGCACGGCGGACGTGCAGGTGCTGGTCGGCACGCTCGGCAAGGCGTTCGGCACGGCCGGCGCCTTCGTCGCGGCCGGGGAGGAGGTCATCGAGCTGCTGATCCAGCGCGCGCGCCCCTACATTTACACGACGGCCATGCCCGCGGCGCTCGCGGCCGCGACGCTCACCAGCCTCGGGATCGTCGAGAAAGAGGAGTGGCGGCGCGAGCGGCTGCGCGAGCTCGTCGGCCGTTTCCGCGTGGGGCTCGGCGAGATCGGGCTCGCCGCCCCGGCCTCGGAGGCGCCGATCCAGCCGATCATCGTCGGCGAGCCGGGCCGCGCCGTAGCATTGAGCGCGGCGCTGGAGGAGGCCGGGCTGCTGGTCACGGCGATCCGCCCGCCGACGGTTCCGGCGGGCACGGCACGGCTGCGCGTCACCTTCACCGCGGCACACCTGCCGGCCGACGTCGATCGTCTCATCGAGACGCTGGGCCACGCGCTGCGTGCGTGCGACCCCGCCTGACCCCGATGGCCGCGTTCTTCGTCACCGGCACCGACACTGGCGTGGGCAAGACGCTGGTCGCCGCGGCGTTGCTGCGTGCGGGCGGCGGAGCGGGGCTTCGCACCATCGGCATCAAGCCGCTCGCCGCCGGCACCGAGCTCCGGGCCGGATACCAGGTCAACGCCGACGCGCTGCTGCTGCAGTCTTGCGCGAGCGTGAAGCTCGCCTACGAGCAGGTGAACCCGGTGGCGCTGCGCCTGGCGATGGCGCCGCACCTCGCGGCTGCCGCCGAGGGCGTGCAGCTCGAGGCGGCCGAGCTCGCGCACCACTGCCGCGAGTTGGCACGCATCGGCCACGATCTGCTGCTCGCCGAGGGGGCGGGTGGCTGGCTCGTGCCGCTCAACGAGCGCGAGACGATGGCGGACGTTGCCGCCTCGCTCGGCTGGGCGGTGATCCTGGTGGTCGGCATGCGTCTCGGCTGCCTGAACCATGCGCTGCTCACCGCCGGGGCGATTCGCGCCGGCGGCCTGGAGCTCGCCGGCTGGGTGGCCAATTGCGCGTGGCCGGAGATGCCCGGCCTCGACGCGAACATCGCGACGCTGGAAGAGCGCCTCGGCGCACCGCGGCTTGCGTCCGTGCCCTGGCTCGGTGCCGAGGCGACGGTCGCCGACGTGGCCGGCTACTTCGATCCGGCGCGGCTGCCGGGGGTGTAACGGGGCTGGCGCATGCTCGAGTTCGACCGCCGCCACCTGTGGCATCCCTACGCCTCGATGACCGATCCGCCGCCGGTCTGTCCGGTGGTTTCCGCCAGTGGCTGCCGGCTGCGGCTCGCAGACGGGCGCGAGCTGGTGGACGGCATGTCCTCATGGTGGTGCGCGATTCACGGCTACAACCATCCGCGGCTCAACGCCGCGCTGACCGATCAGCTCGGACGCATGGCGCACGTGATGTTCGGGGGACTGACCCACGAACCGGCGGTGGAACTCGCCCGCCGCCTGCTGCGCATCGTGCCGGGACCGCTCGAGCACGTGTTCCTGTGCGACTCGGGTTCGGTCGCCGTGGAAGTCGCGATCAAGATGGCGCTGCAGTACTGGTTCGCGTCGGGCAAGTCGCGCAAGTCGCGGCTGCTCACCATCCGCGGCGGTTATCACGGCGACACCTTCGGCGCGATGGCCGTGTGCGACCCGGTCAACGGCATGCACGATCGCTTCAGAGGGGTATTGGCCCGGCATTTCTTCGCCGATCGGCCACGCAGTCGCTTCGGCGAGCCATTGCAGGCGGGCGACTTCGACGGCTTCGAGTCGCTCATGGTCCGCCATCACGACGAGATCGCCGCCGTGATCCTCGAGCCGATCGTGCAGGGCGCGGGCGGGATGTGGTTTTACTCCGCCGCTTATCTCGGCGCCGTGTCGGAGCTTTGTCGCCGCTACGACGTGCTGCTGATCGCCGATGAGATCGCGACCGGCTTCGGACGGACCGGGCGGCTGTTCGCCTGCGAACACGCCGGTGTCGAGCCTGACATCCTCTGCCTCGGCAAGGCGCTCACCGGCGGGTATCTCAGCATGGCCGCGACGCTTACCACCGAGCGGGTGGCGCGCGGCATCTCGGCCGACGGCGGCGCACTGATGCACGGGCCGACCTTCATGGGCAATCCGCTCGCCGCCGCCGTCGCCTGCCGCAGCATCGACCTGCTGCTGGAGAGCCCGTGGCAGCAGCGCATCGGTGCAATTGCGGCGCAACTCACCGCCGGGCTGCGCCCCCTGGCGGCGCACCCGGCGGTGGCCGACGTGCGTGTGCTCGGCGCAATCGGCGTCATCGAGACCAGGCAAGCGGTGCCGGTGGCGCGCCTGCAGGAGATTTTCGTCGCGCTGGGCGCGTGGATCCGGCCCTTCGGAAAGCTCATCTATCTCATGCCGCCCTACGTCGTCACGGCGGACGAACTCGACGTCCTTGTCCACGCGATAGGTGCGGGGCTCGAAATACTGAACTGAGCGGCCTCGGTGTTCGTCAGCGCTGACCGCTGTCGCCTGCGAGCAGCCGCTCCGCAAGGGCGACCGCTGCAGTAGATACCCGGGCCTCGGGATTGGTCCTGCAGTAGTCCACGATCACGGCCGACAGGCTGTCGAAATTCCAGGCGTTGTCCGGCGGAAGTCCGGCGAGAATCGCGTCGATCGTCGAGCCGTTCTTCGCGTAGAGGTAGCCCTGCATCCAGGTCAGTGCCTGTTGCTGCGTACCGGTCGGCCCGTGGTAGTGCAGTTCATTGAAAAACGCGCAGGTCGTAGTGCCGATGTCGGCAACGCCCATCATGCCGGGCCGCAGCCTGAACTGCGAGTCCGCCGCCGCACCGCTGCCGGCGAGGAGCAGCGTGGCCAGCACAGCAGATCGGCTTACCATTCGCCGATCTCCGATGCTTTTTTGGGCGCCTTGTAAATCAGGACGGAGAGCAGGGTGAAGGCTGCCGTCAGCCCGAGCAGTTCGAGCCAGTATTTCTGCGGGTAGAGCCAGATCTCGGTCATCAACCCCCAGCCCGAGACGATTTCCACGGAGATCCAGAGGATGTTTGCCGTCGGGATCCCGTAACGCACGGCAGTGGAGGTGCGGCGGTACTTGAGCAGGCGGCTCAGGCAGAAGCCACCCCAGATGATTGAGACGAAAACGGTAGCCACCTCGGCGGGCAGCGCGTCTTTACCGTAGCCGACGAAGGTGGGATCGAAGACCAGCAGGTTCCACGCATAGCAGAACCAGGTGACGTAGATGGTCTCCATGAAGGTGATGATGGCGTAATTTCGATCCCGCGCCGTCCTGGTGCTTGGTCCGAGGCCGTCGCGCAACCCGAGCCTGTTCTGGAACCAGACGAAGAAATTGCAGCGGGTGTCCTTGTCGAAGAGGTAGAACACCAGCATGAACATCAACACGCCGGTGGTCGCCGTCATGATCAGGTACTCCGGCTCGGTCGTCACCGTGCCGCCGTCGACCCGGGTCATCATGCCGAAGTTCTTGCGGCCATAGTACATGTAGAACAGTTCGACCCAGGTCATCCAGATGATGATCCCGGTGAAAAATCCGGTCCAGGTCGCGAAGTTCTCGTTCCTGGATTTCACGCCGTACCATAGCCAGACGATCCCGGCAGCACCGATGAACAGCTGCGCGATGTAGGTCAGGTCGTGGCCCAGCGCCTCCTCGATGGCCCGCATGACCGCATGCGCGAGACCGATGCCGATCAGCATGGATACGAGCGCGAAGACGCCGACGTAGGGTGCGCGCCAGAGCTTCGAGCCCTGCGGCGGGGCCTGGCTGGCGGGGGCTGGATCGGTGGTGGCCATGGGCGGGCCCGGTATCGTGAACTCGAACGGAGAAAGTATACATGCATGTATACTTTCGGCAACCTATTCTGAAGGACGCTGGCAGCCGTCGCGATCATGGTACGCGGAACTGTCAGCTAAATTCCATTTGTTACAGGTAGTTGCGATGGTCAGTTCAGCGGAAGCGCCAAGGACGGGCACCGTCATTCACAGCGCGCGGGTCGTCGCCCGGCGGCAGCGTGTCCGCGAACGGCTGCTGGCGGCGGGCGGCCGGCTGGTAGCGGCGCGTGGCCTCGCGAAACTCAGCGTCGAGGACATCCTCGCCGAGACCGGCGTGTCCCGTCGCAGCTTCTACAGCTACTTCGAGAACAAGTACGAACTGGCGGCCGGCGTGATCAACCGGGCACTGCTGGACGGCGAGGAGATGATCCGGGCGCTCGGCGGCCGGCGACCGGCGGCGATTCTCCCGGGCATCGTAAGCTGTTACCAGCGGCTGTGGGCGTCACACCGCGATGCATTGATCGCGATTGCCTCGCTCGAGACGGACATCAGGCCGTATATAGAAGAGGCCCACGAAAAATTCGGCTCCGCCCTCAAGAAGGAACTGAAGCGGGCGGAGAAGGCGGGGCTGTTGCGCAACGCCGATGCGCTGTGCACATTCCGGGTGATCAGTCGCACTGCCGTGCCGCTGCTGAAGATCTACGCGGATCACCCGGATGGAGTCCGGCTGTACGAACAGTCGATGTTGGCGTTATTGCAGCGTTCCGGCGCGAACAATGACAGACGCAACCGGTAGGACGCCGCGCGGGCCGATCGAGCAGGCATTCGCCAACTGCCGGCCGCGCCCGGCGATTCCCGCGATCGCTGCGCTTTTCCTGACCGTGCTGCTGCCAGTCATGTCGGCTGTCCCGACTCCGGGAGAGGCCGCGACCTGGCAGCTCGTGCTGGTGCCGGTCGGCACCGTGCTTTCCTGCGTCCTGGCGGTCAGCGCCGGATTCTGCTCGCTCGCGCCGCCCGCCTTGTGGCTCCTCGGCGCCGGCTGGGCGCTGTCGCTGATCGGACGCGCCGGCCTGCCGGACTGGCAGGCCGGCATCGTTTACGCGTGCATGGCCGTTGCCGGGGCCATGATCGTCGTGCAGCTCTGGCGAATATGCACCGGCCGTTTCATTCCGACCGTAACGGACGGCCGCCCCGACTGAAGTCGGGGCGGCCGCGTGGCTCGAGAACGAGTAAAGAAAACGGGCGGCCCGAGGGCCGCCCGTCACCTTTGCCGAAGCGTGAATCTCTGGAGGAGATGATCAGGAAGCTTTGGCTTCCTTGCGCGCTTCGCGACTCTTCAGCAGTGGCACGGCTTCCAGTACCCAGTTGCCGGAGCTACGGCGGTCGGGGCAGGGGATCGCGAACGCGATATCGCCCTTGCCGTTACGGGCCTTGAAGTCGTTCCAGTCGATGCGCCAGCCCTTGTCGTCGAACTTCGCCAGCCAGTCGCGGTAGCCGACGACCGCCTTGTCGGCCGGCATCAGCACTTCCTTGGTGTTGCTGATCGGCGTGCGCAGCGGGTAGACGTCGCTCAGGATCTCGATGTCCTGCTGGGCGACGACCTTGTTGCGCGCGTGGATCGGCCCGTCATTCTTCGGCTCGGTCATGAAGTTGCGCATATTGACGAAGAAGATCCGGGTGCGGTTGTCATCCACCGGCTGCTCGATGAAGTACTGGCGGAACTTCATCCCCGGGGCGACCTCGATCTCGGTGATCATCGCGTTCGGGCCGAAGGTCTCGGTGCCGGCGAAGATCTCGGCGGGCGGCGCGTTCACCCCTTTCCAGGTCTCGCCCTTCAGGCCCGGGGCGGCATAGCGGTGCTTGAACACGCAGCCCCAGCCCTGTTCACCATCGACCACGTCGTGTTCGCGCACCCGGTAGGTTTCGCGATTGATGGCCGAGTGGCCGTGGGTCGGATGCACGAACTCGTTGTGGGCCGGGTCGATGCCGTTCTCGATGGAGCGCTCATAGTAGTAGGGCACGTCGAGTACCAGCACGGTATTGGCCCGCCATTTCGGATCGTCCCATTCCTTGACGTCGATCAGCGGCGGGCGCTCGCTCTCCGGCAGGTCGCCGAGGAAGGCGAACACGACGCCGTATTTTTCCACCGTCGGATACGCGTCGACCTTGGCCCGCGCCGGCGGCTTGGTGCCGTAGCCGATCGAGGGGATGTTCTTGCACTGGCCGTCGCCGCCGAACTCCCAGCCGTGGTAAGGACACACCACGCAGCCGTTGACGATGCGCGGCCGCTCGCCGAGTTCCCATGGACCGCCCAGCGATCCGCCGCGGTGCACGCAGGTATCGCTCAACGTGCGCGCCACGCCGTCGGCGTCGCGGAACACCACGTAGTTCAGCCCCAGACACTTCACTTTCTCGGGCTTGTCGGGCCCGAGATCCTCGCTACGAATCATCGGGTACCAGAAATTGATGTACATAGGCGCCTCCCGCCTCGGTTTTTGTGAAAAACGACGCTTTCTATATAGCAGCGCGGATGGCGGCAAAACCTCGTGGAAAACACCTACCGGCACTGCGTATTTCTTCCGCAGCGCGTGGCAGGCGGCGTGGCCGGGGCTATTCGTAGCGCAGGGCGGCGATCGGGTCCATGCGGGCGGCTTTGCGCGCGGGCCACAACCCGAAAAACAGGCCGACGGCGGCGCTGAAGCCGAATGCCAGCCCGATTGCCGCGGGCGAGACCGTGGCGCGCCAGCCGGCGAAGGAGGTCAGCAGCTGCGACACGCCGATGCCGAGCAGCACGCCGGCAGCGCCCCCGATCAGGCACAGCATCATCGCCTCGATCAGGAACTGCACCAGGATGCTGCGACGGGTGGCGCCGAGCGCCTTGCGGATGCCGATCTCGCGGGTCCGCTCCGTCACCGTCACGAGCATGATGTTCATGATGCCGATGCCGCCGACGACCAGGCTGACGCTGGCAATGCTCGCAAGCAGAAAGGCAAAGATGTTGGCCGCGGTCTGCTGGAAGTCGAGGAACTGCCGGGGGTCCTGGATCGTGAAATCGTTGTCCCGGCCGGGAAGAAGCCCGTGCTCGCGCCGCAGGATACGCTCGATGTCCACGATCGCCCGCTGCATGTCCACTCCGGGCGCCGGCTTCACGCTGATGAGGTCGAGACCCTCGGAACCGAACAACCGGATGCGCGCGGTGTTCAGCGGCAGCCACACCTGCTCGTCCACGTTGCGAAAGCCGGTCGTGCCTTTTTCGCGGAACACTCCGGCTACCTCGAAGGCCAGCCCGCGAACGTAAATGGTCTTGCCGACGATCGAGCGCGCGGTTTCGTTGAACATGGCAGGAACCTTCGCCCCGAGCACCGCCAGCGCGCGTTTTGCCGCGTCGTCGGAGGCCGAGAACATGCGGCCGGCGTCGAGGTGGTAGTCGTGCACGGCAGCGAAGTCCGCCGTCGTGCCGATGGTGCGCAGGTTGCGATTGCGGTTGCCGAGCTTGATCTGCTCCATGCCGGAGCGCTCCGGGACCAGCACGGCGATGGTGGCCGCATCGCGCGTCAACGCCGCGGCATCATCCGCGGAAAGGCTCTCGGCCGCTTCGGCGACTCCCATCCGGAACGCCTGCCCGGGCCGGATGCTGAGCAGGCCCGCACCGAGTGCCTCGATCTGCTGGTCCACCGCGCCCTTCGCGCCCGCGCCGACCGCGAGCATGGTGATTACCGAGGCTACGCCGATGATGATCCCGAGCATGGTGAGCGCGGAGCGCAGCATGTTGGCCCGCACCGACTGCAGCGCGACGACGACGAGTTCACCGAGCAGCATCGTCACTCGTCGCCTGGCGGGAACGGTTGTTTTGCCGGCCCGTGCCCGGCATGACGCTGAAGCGGCGCATCATCTCGCGGCCCCGCGCGCGCGCTTCGAGCAGCCCGGTGCTGGGCAGCAGGACGACCGCGTCGCCTTCCTGCAGGCCCTCCCTGACCTCGCTGTACTCCAGGTCGGTGATGCCCGTGGTCACGTTGATCGCCACCGGGGTGCCTTCGCGCTCGACGAACGCCCAGTAACGCCCGCCGTACTCGTAGTCGCCGGCCGCGTCCGGCGGTCCGGCGCGTGCCGCGGTCCTGCCGGCGCCGAGTTGCTCTTGCACGCTGGCCGCGTCCAGGCCGACCGCGGTCGCGGCGGTGGCGATCTCGCGCGGCGTGCGCAGGCCGACGTTGGGAACGGCCAGCACGCCGGGGCGCTCGGCCACGCGGATCTCGACATCGGCGTTCATCCCGGGCCGCAGCAGGCCCTGCGGATTCGGCAGGCGGATCAGCACGGCGAAGGTGGTCACGCTCTGGTCGGCCTGCGCCTGCGGCTCGATCTTGTGCACCTCCCCCGGGAAGGGCTGGTTCGGATAGGCGGCCACCCGCACGGTCACGGGCTTGCCCGGCTGGATCTTGCCGACGTCGGTCTCGTCGACCAGCGCCCGGACCTGCACCGTGCTCAGGTCGGCCATCTTCATCAGCGAAGTGCCGCCGCCGAAGTCCTTCATGGGCGAGGAAATGACCTGTCCGGCTTCGACGAGTTTCTCGATGATGGTCCCGGTGATCGGGGCGCGCACGTCGGTGTCATCCAGCGTGATGCGCGCGTTCTCCACCGCCACCTGCGCGCGCACCACGTCAGCCTTGGCGTTGGCGTATTCGAGCTGGGTCGTCTCGTAGTCCACCTCATTGATGGTCCGTGACTCGAACAGGGTCTTGGCGCGTTCGTTCTGAGCCCTGGCGATCGCGCGGCGGGCGAGCGCCGCCTCGAGTTCAGATTCCGCCTGGGCAAGAAGGTTGCGCGGACTGCGCTTGTCGATCTGGACCAGCAGCGTACCGGCCGGCACCACCTGCCCCGTCTGGCCTTCGGCCTTGAGCACCTCGCCCGAGGCCTTGGACTTGATCTCCACGGTCAGCAGCGGCTCGATGGTGCCCGCGGCTTCCACAGCCACCACGATGTCGCGCTTGCCGATGACGGCCGTCTCGAACTGCGGTGCGACCTCCGGCTCGGCGCAGCCGGTCAGAACCAGCGCCGCGATATTGAGTGGGAAAAACTTTCGCCAGTTCCTAATCATGGTGTTCGTCCGCTTCGATGGCCCCGTCCCGGAGCCGGATGATGCGTTTTGCGCGCTGCGCCACCGTTTCGTCGTGGGTGACCAGCACGATCGTATTGCCGGCGGTGTGCAGCCGGTCGAATGTGGCCAGTATCTCGGCGGCGGTCGTCGAGTCGAGATTGCCGGTCGGTTCGTCGGCGAGCAGCAGGCTTGGCCGGTTGACCAGCGCCCGCGCGATGGCAACCCGCTGGCGCTGACCGCCGGAAAGCTCTCCCGGCCGGTGATTGACCCGATCGGCAAGACCGACCTGCGCCAGTGCCTGCGTGGCGCGCTCGCGCCGTTCGCGCCGCGCGGCGCCCGCATAGATCAGCGGCAGCTCGACATTGTGCAGGGCGGTGGTCCGCTGCAGCAGGTTGAAGGTCTGAAACACGAAGCCGATCTCGCGGTTGCGGATCGCCGCCAGCTCACTGTCCTTCAGCCGCGAGACCTTCCGGCCATTGAGGACGTAGTCGCCCGAGTCCGGCGAGTCGAGACAGCCGATGATGTTCATCAGGGTCGACTTGCCGGAGCCCGACGGCCCCATGATCGCGACGTACTCGCCGCGGCCGATGCTGAGGTCCACGTCGTGCAGGGCGTGGATCACCGCCTCACCCATCGGGTAGCTGCGGGCAAGGCCGCGGATCTCGATCACGGGTTCGCCGGCGGCGTTCATTTGGCGCGTCTGTTGTCTTCGAAAATCGGGCCACCATGCCACGAAAGGCGCCGAGGGGCTGTAACAATTTGTTTCCGGAGGTCGATCGGGATACCGCGGTGCCGTGCCGGCATGTCGGCGCCGGCCGGCGGACCCTTCGGCCCGAGACAGCCAATTCCGGACCACGAAGAGATGGTCGCCGTGGAGCTTGGCGCGAACGAAATACGCCGTCCCATTGCGGCATAGCGTCGCGGGAACCAGGCGGCCGGCCCGCCGATTGGCGCAAAGTCCCGCTTCAGCCGCGCCGCCAGCGATGGAAGCGCTCAGCTATTCTCAGCGCGAATCCCGGCAGGTGGGCGCGCTGCCAGGCGCCGGCGGCGAAACGGTTGGCCTCGGCGAGCGTCGGGTAACTGTGAATCGTGCCGAGCACCTTGCGCAGGCCGAGCCGGTGGCGCATCGCCAGCACCAGTTCGGCCATGAGTTCGCCGGCATGCGGCCCGACGACGGTGGCGCCGAGGATGCGATCCGAACCCGGCGGCGTCAGCACCTTGACGAAACCGTCGGCTTCGCCCTCGGCGATGGCACGGTCGAGGTCGTCGATGCCATAGCGGGTCACCTCGTGCGCGATACCGCGTTCCCGCGCCTGGGCCTCGTTCAGGCCGACCCGCGCGACCTCCGGGTCGGTAAACACGGCCCAGGGCAGTACGGAGTAGTCGATGCGGAAGCGTCGCAGTGAGCCGAACAGGGCGTTGGTGGCGCAGTACCAGGCCTGGTGTGCGGCGGCATGCGTGAGCTGGTAGGGGCCGGCGACGTCGCCGCAGGCGTAGATGTTCGACCGGGTGGTCTGCAGGAACTCGTTGACCCGCACGGTGCCGTCCGGATTCAGCTCGACTCCGACATGCTCGAGCCCGAGTCCCTCCGTGCGGGGCGTGCGCCCGGCCGCCACCAGGATGCGGTCGAAGCCGATCGTGCGGGTCTCGCCGTCGCGCCCGAGCCGAAGTTCCCCGGAGCCCTCGACGGCGCGCGCCTGCCACCCGGTGAGCACCGTGATCCCCTCGCGGGCAAAGCGCGCGGCAATCGCCTCGCCGGCCTCCGCATCCTCGCGCGCCAGCAGCCGCGGCAGCATTTCAACCAGGGTGACCTCGCTGCCGAGTCGCCGGAACGCCTGCGCCATCTCGCAGCCGAGTGGTCCGCCGCCGAGCACCGCGAGCCGCGCGGGAAGTTCGCGCAGTTCCCAGAGGTTCTCGGAGGTGAGCGGAGCTGCCGCGGTGAGGCCGTTGATCGCGGGCACGGCGGGTCGCGCGCCGGTGGCGAGCACGATCGCGCGCGTGGTGATCACGCGAGTACCGACCTGAACCTCCCAGGGCGAGAGGAGCGTGGCTGTGCCGGCTACGCACTCGACGCCGAGTCCCGTGTAACGCTCCACCGAGTCGTGCGGGGCGATCCGCTCGATCACGGCCGCCACGCGCGCCATGACCCTCGGGAAATCCACCGCCACCGGCCCGGCGACGAGGCCGAACTCCGCGGCCCGGCGCAGTTGCGCGGCGATGCGCGCGGAGCGCAGCAGCGCCTTGCTCGGCACGCAGCCGGTGTTCAGGCAGTCGCCGCCCATGCGCGCGGCCTCGATCAGCACGACCTTCGCCTTCGCCGCCGCGGCGACGTATGCGCTCACCAGCCCGGCGGAGCCGGCGCCGATCACCACGAGGTTGGCGTCGAACCGCCGCGGCCTGCGCGAGCCGGCTGCGCTCACATCCGGCTCCGGTGCCAGGCGAGGACAGCCCCGGCCATTTTCCTCGCGACCAGCGGAAACACCCCGAGCAGCGCGAGCGAGAGAGCCACCTCGGGCGCGAGTATCCCGCGCGGTTCCTCGATCTTCGTGAGCTGCGTGCCGGCGTTCACGAAGATCACGGTGGCAGGCAGCATGCCGAGCTGACTCACCCAGTAGAAGGTGCGCACCGGCATGCGGGTCAGGCCCATCACCATGTTGATGACGAAGAACGGGAATAACGGCACCAGTCGCAGGCCGAACAGGTAGTAGGGACCGTCCTCGCGCAGGCCGCGGTTCACGCGTTCGACGGCGTAGGGGAACCTCCGTTCGGCGAACTCCCGCAGCAGGTAGCGTGAAATGACGCAGGCGGCGGTGCCGCCGATCGTGCTCGCGAAAGACACCAGCACCGAACCCCACAGCACCCCGAACAGCGCGCCTGCGGCAAGTGTCAGCGCCAGTGCCGCACCGGGTACGCTGAGCGTTGCCAGTGCAGCATACAGCAGGAAGAAGACCAGGGACGCAAGCGCGAAATGCGCCGCAACGAGCCGGCGCATCTCATCCAGCGAGTCGCGCAGGAACTCGAGACTCAGATAGCGGTCGAGGTCGAGCCAGTACGCGACGGCGAGCGCGACGAGGATCAGGCATGCGACGATGAGCCGGTTTCTGGTCATGGGCATCCGGTCGGCGGCGCGGCCGGCGCGCCAGCCCGGCACGATACAAT
>CAZFWB010000017.1:0-15096 GCA_964522655.1 uncultured Chromatiaceae bacterium
CCAACGCATTTCAGTAGGGCCAGGTCAACGTCTCGTTCCGCTACCGGTACGAATACGTCGAGGACGACAACCCTACGCTGACGGAAGACACGGCGAACGCTTCCACACTGCGCTCGCGCCTGACCTACAGGAGCGGCACGTATGAGGACTTTGCCGTGCTCTTCGAGATGGACGACCTTCGCTCCATCGGCGATGACGACTACAACAGCACGCGCAACGGCAAGACCGACCGCCCGGTCGTGGCCGACCCGGAGGCGACCGATCTCAACCAGGCCTACCTGCAGTACACAGGATTCAACAACACCAGCATCATCGCCGGGCGGCAGAAGATCGCGCGCGGCAACGAGCGCTTCGTCGGCCCGGTCGGCTGGCGGCAGAATGAGCAGACCTTCGACTCCGCATCGATCACCTATAAGTACGGCGAGAATCTGGAGGCCTTCTACGCCTTCGTGGACCAGGTCAATCGCGTATTCGGGCCCGATGACGGCAGCCCGCCGGCGGACTTCGAGGGCCAGACGCACCTCGCGGACGTCAGCTACAACTTCGGCCCGCTCGCGAAGGTCACCGCCTACGGCTACTTCCTCGACTTCGACGAGGCACCGACGCTCTCCAGCCAGACCCTCGGCTTGCGCGTCGCCGGCGCCCTGGCGCTCGACGACGACTTCGGCATTCCCTACGCCGTCGAGTACGCCACCCAGGACGACTACGCCCAGAATCCCATCAACTACGACGCGGACTACTATCTCGTCGAGGCCGGCCTGAGGTACCGCAAGGTCACCGCGAAGCTGGTCTACGAGGTGCTCGAGGGCGCCAGCGCGCCAGGCGAGGCCTTCCAGACGCCGCTCGCGACCGGGCACGCGTTCCAGGGCTGGGCGGACAAGTTCCTGACGACGCCCGACGGCGGCATCGAGGACACCTGGCTGCTCATCGACTTCCCGCTCCTCGGCGGCAACATCAAGCTGCGCTACGACGACTTCCAGGCCGAAACCGGCAGCCTCGATTACGGCGACGAGATCGGCATCTGGACCACCTGGCCGATCGGCAAGTTCTATGCCGTCGCCGTCAAGTACGCCAGCTTCGACGCCGACAGCGGATCAACCGCTGCCGGATTGCAGGACACCGACAAGTTCTGGGTGATGCTGTCGGCGAATTTCTGATCGCGCCACGGCTTTCGGTCACCTCCAGACCGCAGACAGTGGGTACGCCGGCCGGTCAATCGACCGGCCGGCTTTTTTCTGGTCCATCTCGCATCGGCGGGTGACCGAGGCGCGGGTCTCCGGTCGTGGGCGTTGGGCCAGAACGAAAAAGCCAGGCTGGCGCAATCCGTTTGAACGCGTACGACCGTTCGGCTTATCTGCGGAACCAGCTCTCGCGCGGCTGGCACTGCGCGGTCCGTCGGGCATTAAACTGCGCCGATGAGTGAGAAATCGGGGCGGCTGTTCACGGTGCTGGCGGGATTCTTCCTGACCAATGCCATCATCGCCGAGTTCGTCGGCATCAAGGTGTTCGCGCTGGAGCCGACCATCGGCATCCCGCAGCTCAACTGGCGGCTGTTCGGCCACGAGGGCACGCTCGACTTCACCGCCGGGGTCCTGCTCTGGCCGTTCGTGTTCGTGATGACCGACGTCATCAATGAGTACTTCGGCAGGCGCGGGGTGCGCTTTATTTCCTGGCTCGCGGCCGGCCTGATCGCCTACGCGTTCGTGTTCGCTTACGCGGCCATCGCGATCACCCCGGCCGACTGGTGGGTCAGCTCCTACGCCGGACAGGGAATCGCGGACGCGCAGGCGGCGTTCGCCGGCATTTTCGGGCAGGGGCTGTGGGTCATCGGCGGCTCGCTCACTGCCTTCATGATCGGTCAGTTGCTCGACGTCACCATCTACCACCGCGTGCGGCGCATCACCGGGGAAGGCAAGGTGTGGCTGCGCGCGACCGGCTCCACGCTGGTTTCGCAGCTGATCGACAGCTTCGTCGTGCTCTACATCGCCTTCGTGCTCGGGCCGCAGCACTGGCCCCTCGGGCAGTTCCTCGCGGTCGGCACGGTCAATTACCTCTACAAGTTCTGCGCCGCGATCCTGATGACGCCGCTGATCTACCTCGCGCACGGACTGATCGATCGCTACCTCGGCGGCGACGCGCCGGTGCTCAAGGCGGCGGCGAGCGCCGACCACAGCGTGTGGTAGAAAAAAACGTCATCGCGCATTCGCGGGGCGGTCCGCCCCTGAGGGCTGAGGCCGGGGATGGCCTGCGCCGGGACGTTCGCTGCAGACGTCCTGTCTTTCGCTCACTCGGGTCTCGCTCACCGCTCGGCATCCTTGGCCTCGCGGGCTCGACACGCCCGTTGCAGGCCATCCCCGGCCTCAGCGTTCCGGCCGAAGCGTTGGGCCGCTGCCGTCAGCGCGTGCGTGTGGAGCCGGTTGCCAGGATGGCAGCAACCGGCGCAACCCGTAGCGACGAGCACACGGACGTGCGAGGAGCGGGCGCGCTGGTGGCAGCGGCCCGGCGCCAACGACCGGAGATCCGGGACTCGGTCACCCGCAAATTCGCGACGAATTAAAAAAAAATGGCGCTCGAGTGAGCGCCTGGCGAATGCCTCATCCCCACCAGCACCGGGCGCCGCGGCGCCCGGGCGTTGCGATCAGTGGTCCTGCGTCTCGGCGTAGACGACCGGCACGCCCTTGTGCCGGGCGTAGGCGGTGGCAATCTGCAGCGCCGCGTCCCGGCTGCGCAGCAGCCCGTCGAACAGCCTGCGCAACCGCCAGCCGCCGGTGCCGTCGGGCTGCGCCGGGCAGCCGATCACCCGCTCGATCGTGGTGAACACGCCGGTTGCCTCGTCGCCCCGGCACGACACCCGCAGGAAGTCATCGCCCGCCTGTGCGGCATCGAGATCCTGAATGACGCGCACGTTGCTCACGACCGTTGCCTGTCCGAAAGAACACCCGGACAGGTAAAGCACGGGGCGTACCATGTGACATAAGCGGACGACGGTGCCCGCTGACGGCCGGATTATGTCCGGACAGCGGCCGCTGGGCGTCACTTTGTGACGTGCAGAGATAATGCGGACATTCCTGCGTTCCTGGCTCGAAGCCGGGAATGTCCCCATTTTTCAGGGCATGCGAATCTTGCCGCCGCCCGGCATGCCGCCGAGCCCGCCCATCGGCGCGGCACCGGCCTCGGGGACGATGATCGAAGAAGCCGCCTCGCGGCGCATTTCCTCGAGGCGTTCCATCGTCTGCTGCAACGCAACCTTGGCGGCATCGCCGAATTTCTGGGTGGCCTCCACCAGCGACTTTGCCTCGATCTCGAAAGACAGCGGCAGCGCGCCGGCAGCCGTGAGAATCTGGGTCTGGCCCACGTAGAGCACCGCGCGCTTCGGATCCGGCGCTCCCGTGTTGTCGACCGGGGTCAGGCGCTGGATGGTGCCCACGCGGCGGTCCGTGAATACCTCCTCGAGGTACAGGTCGTCGGCGCTCATCTGCGGATCGATGCCGCGGCTTGATCGGTCGGACATGGACAGCGGGCCTCTGGCTCGGTCTTTGGAGCCGCGAAGGGTAGCACGGTGGCCGATCCGACGCCTGCGCTGCTGCGAGGCGCGCAAAACGCCCTCTTCCCCGCGGCGCCCTCCAGATTCTAGAATGCGCCCGGCATAAATCTTTATATCAAGACAAATCCGCCTGGACCGGCGAGCGGTGTGCCGCGCGTCGCGTGGGATCCCGACTTCCCGACCACGACCCGACGGGTTCGCACGTGGACAGACCTGTTCGACAACTCTACTGTCGGCGGGCTGCGGCGCGAGACACCGGCGGCCGTGCCGCCGGCCGACGGAAAAAAGAACATCATGAGACGAAGAACCATACCGATCCTCGCGGTGGTCATGCTGGCCAATCTCGCCGTGTGGAGCTGGTTCAATCGGCCCGGTGACGAGGTCAGCTGGAATGGCGTGATCCGCGGCGCGTCGTTCTCCCCCTACCAGGCCGGGCAGGATCCGCTGGAAGAGCGCTTCCCGACGAGCGCGGAGATCGAGCGGGACCTGCGCCTGCTTTCGAGCCGCGTCGGCCGCGTTCGCACCTACTCATCGCTCGACGGCATGGAGAATGTGCCGCGGCTCGCGCGCAAGTACGGATTGCGAGTGACGGCCGGGGCGTGGCTTGACACGCGCACGGAGCGCAATCGCAAGGAGCTGCGCAACCTGGTGCGCATCGCGCGCAGCCAGTCCAACGTCGAGCGGCTGATCGCCGGCAACGAGACGATTTTGCGCGGTGACTTTCGCCCGGCGGAGCTCGCGGCGATCCTGCGCAAGCTGCGCGGACAGGTGCGCCAGCCGGTGAGCACCGCCGAGCCCTGGCACGTCTGGATTCGCTACCCGGAACTGGCCCGCGAGGTCGACTTCATCGCCGCGCACATCCTGCCCTACTGGGAAGGCGTGCCAGCCGAGCAGGCATTCGCGTTCACCCTCGAACGCTACCGCGAGCTGCAGGCGAAATTCCCCGACAAGCCGGTCCTGATCGCCGAGGTCGGCTGGCCCAGCCACGGCAACCGCAATGCCCGGGCGGTACCTTCGCAGGTTAACCAGGCGCGTTTTCTGCGCCGCTTCCTGAATGCGGCCGAGCGCAACGGCATCGACTACTTTCTGATGGAAGCCTTCGATCAACCCTGGAAGCGCCCGATCGAGGGCACGGTCGGCGCCTACTGGGGCATGCTCGACGTCTATCGCGCCGCCAAGTTCGAAATGAACGGCCCGGTGTCCGAAAACCCCTGGTGGCCGGCGCAGGCGACCGCAGCGACACTGCTCGCGCTGCTGCCGATGACGTGGTTCGTATCGCGCTGGCGCGAGCTGCGCAGCCAGGGACGGCTGTTCTACGCCGCCCTGCTCCAGCTCGGCGCATCGCTGGTCACCTGGGCGGCGTGCGTGCCGTTTGCCGAGTACATGAGCACAGGCGCCGCCCTGATGTGGAGTCTGCTCCTGCCGGCGCAGCTGCTGATCGTGCTGGTGATGCTCATGAACGCGTTCGAGCTCACCGAGGTCGTCTGGAAGCGCGAGCTGCGGCGCCATTTCCGGCCCCTGCGGCCCGAGGGCGGCGGCAATTGCCCGAAGGTCTCCATTCATCTGCCCATCTGCAACGAGCCGCCGCACGTCGTGATCGAAACGCTCGACAGCCTGGCGCGCCTCGACTACCCGGACTTCGAGGTGCTCGTCCTCGACAACAACACGCGCGAGGAGGCGACCTGGAAGCCGGTGGAGGCGCATTGCCGCGCGCTCGGCGAGCGCTTCCGGTTCTTCACGCTCGGAAAGTGGCCGGGCTTCAAGGCGGGCGCCCTGAATTTCGGCCTCGCCCGCACGGCACCCGACGCAGAGGTGATCGCGGTGGTAGACGCCGACTACGTCGTCGAGCGCAACTGGCTCGCGAGCCTGGTGCCCTACTTCCACGACGAGCAGGTCGGCTTCGTGCAGGCGCCGCAGGATCACCGCGAGTGGTCGGGCGATCGTTTCCGGGAGATGTGCAATTTCGAGTATGCGGGCTTCTTCCACATCGGAATGGTCCACCGCAACGAGCGCGACGCGATCATCCAGCACGGCACCATGACACTGATACGCAAACAAGCGCTCCGTCGCCTCGGCGGCTGGGCCGAGTGGTGCATCTGCGAGGACGCGGAACTTGGGTTGCGGCTGCTCGCCGGCGGCTACCAGTCCGTGTACGTCAACCACGTCTTCGGCCGGGGCCTGACGGCGCAGTCGTTCGCAGGCTACCGCAGCCAGCGTTTTCGCTGGGCCTACGGCGCCGTGCAGATCCTCAAGCGCTACTGGCGGCAGCTGCTGCCATGGGGCCGGACCAGGCTGTCGGCGGGCCAGCGGTTTCACTTCGTCGCCGGCTGGGCGCCGTGGTTCGCCGATGCCCTGCAGCTGCTGTTCACCGTGACCGCGCTGTACTGGACCGTGGGGTTGCTCGCGCTGCCGCGCTATTTCGAGTTTCCGATCGCCGCCTTCCTCGTGCCGACGATCGGCATGTTCGCATTCAAGTTGATGCACTCCCTGTGGCTCTACAGCCTGCGCGTGCCGAGCACCTGGCGGCAGCGGCTCGGCGCCGGCCTGGCCGCCACGGCACTCACGCATGGCATTGCGCGCGCAATACTGCGCGCGCTCGGCACGTCGAACATGCCGTTCCTGCGCACCCCCAAGCTGGAGGACAAGCCGGCGCTGGTGCGCGCGATCATGGCAGCCCGCGAAGAAAGCCTGATCCTGCTGGGACTGCTGACCGCCGCGTCAGCCGTCGCGATGCGATACGACCCGCGCTACGTGGAAACAGGCCTGTGGGTCGCCGTGCTGCTGGTGCTGGCGGTGCCTTACATGGCGGCCGTGTATCTATCGTTGCTGAACGCCTGGCCGGCACGAAGCCGGGTAAGCGCCGGCGCATTGCAGAGCGCGCCTGCGGGGGCGCGGGCTGCCGGCGAGGGCATCGGCGAGCCGGATCGCAAAGCGGCCTGAGCCTTCATAAGGCGGCGCGACGACCGACCGTCGCGCCCGCAGGGCGGGCGCTGGTGGCGGCCGCGGCATCCGTTCGCCTTGCCCGCCCCGCACGATGGCCGATAATGACGGCTGTCCAGCACCAATAAGAGCCTCCCCGGCCCCATGCCAGATCCTGCCGCGCTCGCCATTACCTGCCGTGCACGTTCACTGCGGGGAGCCCCGCTCGTCATCGCGCTCGCGCTCCTCGTAATCGCGGAGAGCACGCTCGGCCAGGGCCGGGTCATCCGCGTTACGACTGCTCGCGCGGAGAAGACCGTGGTGGAGCAGACCGAGTGGGCCGTGGGCGTCATCGAGAGCCGGCTCTCGGCGCAGGTCGCCGCCGAGGTGGCCGGCAAGATCGTGCGGGTGCATGCGGACGAGGGCCAGGGGGTCAACGCCGGTGACGTGTTGGCCGAGATCGAAGCGAGACAATACCAGCTGGCCCGCGAAGCAGACGAAGCCGAGGCCGGGCGGCTCGCGGCGTTGCTGCGGGAGAAGCAGCTCGCGCTCGACCGCGCCCGCAAGCTCGTCGCCGAGCGGCTGATCGCCGCCGAGCAGGTCGACAGCATCGAGGCGGAGCTCGACGCACTCACGCAACAACTCGAGGGCGCGCGCGCCGGGGTCGCCGAGAGCGAGCGGCAGGTCGGCAAGACGCGCATCACCGCTCCGGTCGATGCGGAGATCTCCGAGCGCCTGATCGACGTCGGCGACTTCGTGCAGCCCGGCACCGTGGCCTTCGATATCGTCGACATCGAGCACCTGCGTGTGAAGCTGCCCTTCCCGGAGTACCGCGCGCCCGCTCTCAGAGTCGGGCAGAAGGTGCGCCTCACATCACCCGCGGCCGATTCGCAGCCGGTGGAGACGGCCATCGCCGAGGTGCGCCCGAGCGTCAACCCGGCCAACCGCTCGGTGACCGTGATCGTGGACTTCGACAACCCCGGCGGCTGGCGCCCCGGAGCGAGCGTGCGGGCCGAGGTCGTGCTCGCCGTGCGCGAGGACGCGGTCACCGTGCCGCAGGTCTCCGTGGTGCGGCGGCCGGTGGGCGACGTCGTGTACGTGATTCGCGACAACAAGGCCGAGGAGCGCCCGGTGACGCGCGGGCTGCGGGCCGGGGAACGGGTCGAGATTCTCGATGGATTGCAGGCGGGTGAAATCGTCGCGGTCGACGGCGCCGGCTTCCTGACCCAGGGTGGCAACGTGGACGTCGCCGGGAGCTGACCATGAGCCTGGCATCCGTGTCGGTGCGCCGCTATGTCTTCGCCGCGATGCTGAACGCGGTGATCGTGCTGTTCGGCCTGGTCGCCTGGGATCGCATCGGCATCGAGCGGCTGCCGAACATCGACTTTGCCACCATCAGCGTCAACACGCGCCTGGAGGGCGCCAACCCCGACATCGTCGACACCGCCGTCACGAACGTGATCGAGGGCGCCATCAGCAGCCTGCCCGGGCTGGATCGCCTGGTGTCGACCTCCGCCGCGGGCCTGTCCACGATCACGCCGACCTTCAAGATCGAGAAGGACATCGACGTCGCCTTCAACGAGGTGCAGTCGAAGGTGAGTCAGGTGGTCGGCCAGCTCCCCGAGCAGGCCGACCCGCCGATCATCTCCAAGGCGGAGACGAGCTCCTTCCCGGTGTTCTGGGTGGCGCTGACCGGCAACCGCACCATCCAGCAACTGAACCAGTACGCGCGCACCGTCGTGCGCAAGCAGCTCGAGACAGTGGACGGCGTCGGCGAGGTGATCATCGGCGGCGAGCGCCAGCGCACCATCCGGGTGAATCTCGACTTCGAGCGCCTGGTCGCCTTCGGCATCACCGTGCAGGACATCACCGAGGCGTTCCGCAACGAGCATCTGCAGCTGCCGGGCGGCTTCCTGGTCGACGCCGAGCAGGAGCAGTTGCTGAAACTCGACCTCGAATTCCACGATCCGGCCGACCTCGAGCGGCTGATCGTCGGCTACCGGCTCGGCAGTCCCATTTATCTCCGCGACGTGGCCACGGTCGAGGACAGCCTCTCGGATAACCGGCGCATCGGCCGCTACAACGGCCGGCCGGCGGTCGGCCTAGGCATCGTCAAGATCGCCGGGCGCAACACCGTGGAAATCAGCCGCGAGATCCTCAAGCGGCTCGAGCACGACATCATCCCGCAGCTGCCGCCGGGGCTCGAGCTCTACATCTCCTCCGATGACAGCGTGTACATCATCGAGCTGATCAACTCTCTCAAAGAGCACCTGATTGACGGCGCCATCTTCGCCGCCCTGGTCGTGTGGCTGTTCCTGCGCAACCTGCGCGCCACCCTGATCGTCGCCGCCGCAATCCCGGTTTCGCTGCTCGGCGCCGTGCTGCTGATGTTCTTCCTCGGCTACACGTTGAACACGGTCACGATGCTCGCGCTGCTGATCCTGATCGGCGTGGTGGTGGACGACGCCATCGTGGTGCTGGAGAACATCCAGCGGCGTATCGAGAAAGGCGAGAAGAACCGGGCTGTCGCGGCCATAGAAGGCACCCAGGAGGTGATGCTGGCGATCGTCGCCTCGACCCTGACGCTGGCCGCCATCTTTGCGGTGGTGCTGTTTCTCGGCGGCATCCCCGGCAAGCTCTTCCGTTCGTTCGGCATCGTGGTTGCGAGCGGAGTGATGGTTTCCCTGTTCGTGTCACTCACGCTCACCCCGATGCTCTGTTCACGCTATCTCACCCTGGGTGAGAAGCACGGGCGTGTGCACCGCTACGTCACGTCGTGGCTCGACCGCATGGAACAGGGCTACCGCCGGGCCATCAGCTACACGCTCGGGCATCGCTGGCGGGTGCTTGGAATAGCCGCGGCGGTGGTCGCCACGACACCGGTCTTCTTCGGCAGCCTCGGTGGCGAATTCGTGCCGCCGGAGGACGAAGGCTCGTTCCAGGTCGTGATCAAGACGCCGTCCGGGTCCAGCCTGGAGTACGGCGACGGCAAGATGAAGGCCGTGGAGGACATCATTCTCTCCCACGAGGAGGTGGACAGCGTCTTTGCCACTTTGGGGGGCGGGCGCAGCGGGGCGGTCAACCAGGGCGTCATGTACATCAACATGAAGCCGCGCGAGCAGCGCGACCGCACGCAGCAGGAGCTGATGGCCGAGCTCGCGCGGGAGTTCGCGGTGATCCCCGGGGTCCAGGCCTTCCCGGCCTCGTTTTCGATCGCCGGCTCGGCGCGCGGCGAGTCGCTGCAGTTCGCGCTGCAGGGCCCCGATCTCGAGGGTGTGGCCCGGCTCGCCTACGAGATGCGCGACCGCATGGCCGCCAATGCCGGCCTCGGCAACGTGGATCTCGATCTCAACCTCGACCTGCCGCAGATCCGCCTCGAAGTGAACCGGGAACTCGCGGCGGAGCTGGGACTTTCCACCCGCGACATCGCGCAGGCCGCCAACGTGCTGGCCGGCGGGCTGAACGTCGCCAAGTTCAGCGACGAACCGGGCGATGGCGAACGCTACGACATACGGCTCAAGGCCGCCGGCGAGGTCGTGCTGCAGGACCTCTCGCGGATCTACCTGCGTACCCCCGACCGCGAGCTGGTGCGCTTCGACACCGTGGCGAAGTTCCGCGAGACCATCGGCCCGTCCGTGATCCCGCGGCTCAACCGCCAGTACGCGGCGTATTTCTATTCCGACCCGACAATCTCGCTCGCCGAGGCGATCGCCAGCGTCAAGGCCGACGCCGAGCAGAACCTGCCACCGGGCTACCGGCTGCGCATGCTGGGGCGCTCGGAGGAATTCGGGAACACGCAGTCCGCGCTGGGCTTCGCCTTCGGCATGGCGCTGCTGCTCATATATATGGTGCTGGCCAGCCAGTTCAACTCCTACCGCCAGCCCCTGATCATCATGGTGGCACAGCCCCTGGCGGTGGTCGGTGGCGTCGCAGCCCTGGTCATCACCGGCGACACGCTGAATCTGTACTCGATGACGGGCCTGGTCCTGCTCATCGGCCTGGTCGCGAAAAACTCCATCCTGCTCGTTGACATCACCAACCAGCTGCGTGAAGGCGGCATGGGCGTAGACGAGGCGCTCCTGGAGGCCTGCCCGCGGCGGCTGCGGCCGATCCTGATGACCTCGCTCACGATCATCTGCGCGATGCTCGCCCCCGCGCTCGGTTTCAGCGCCGGGGCGGAGCTTTCCGGGCCGCTCGCCTCGGCGGTCATCGGCGGGCTGGTCAGTTCCACCCTGCTCACCCTGGTGGTGGTGCCGGCGGTGTACTCGCTCTCGGAGAACGCCCGCGAACGGCGGGCGGCGGCCACCAGGCGCGGCCTCGGCGGACTGGTGGCGCGGTTGCGCGCACCCATGGCGCCGCGCGACGATTGACCGGCTTTCCGGCGGAGTTGCTCCGATGCCGATGATCGACGATGCCTGGCAGGGCTCGGTACAGTTCTGGGAGCTGCTGTTCGGCACCTGGCTCGTCTACGCGTTCCTGGTCCTGCTGTGGGAGAAAGCACTGCGGGAGCCGCTGGAGGAGTGGCGCTACGTGCTCATCACCTTTCTCGGCGCGAGCTTTTACTGGATCAACCATTATTTCCAGCACGCGCCGTTCTATGCCTGGCTGCTGAACAGCTACACCCTGGTGGTATGGGTGGCCTGGTATCTCATCGCCGTGCGTGGCCGCGGCTCGCTGCTCTGGACGGTGTTGGCCACGCTGGCGTTTGTGCTGTTCACGGTCGCGTACATCGGCTTCGAGCAGGCGGCGCGCTTCGTCATGAAGCGCTTCGGCGTGCACGAGTTCTGGTTCATGCTGGTGAGCTACTTCGGGTTCCTGCTGCTGATCTTCTGGCGCAGCCGGCCGGTGCGGGCCAGGTCGCGTGCCATGGCCTGATCGTTGCGCTACGCGGTCGCCCCGAAATCTGTGCCGCGCGTGCTCGCCGGCACCCTACGCTGCGCGGACCCGGACCAGCGAAGGCACGTGAGAGAGCGGCCACATAACATGCTGTTCTGCGGGGTGCCCGCTTGAGCCGGCGCAGGAAACGCGCCCGGCAGCAGGGGCGTCCGCTGCAACGGTTTGCGACCACCCTGGTCGCCGCCGCGCTGCTCGGCACCGTGATGCTGATCCTGCCGCTGCGCTGGCTGCCGCCGCTCACCACGAGTTTCATGGTGATCACCCGCATCGAGCGTCCCGGTGACCGGCTGCGCCACGACTGGGTAGGACGCGCGGCGATCAGCCCCCACGCGGCCGCAGCGGTGCTTGCCGGCGAGGATCAGCGCTTCTTCGAGCACGCGGGCTTCGACCTGAAGTCGGTCGGTAACGCGATCGAGGAGTACCAGCGCGGCGAGCGGCTGCGCGGTGGTTCCACCATCAGCCAGCAGGTCGCCAAGAACCTGTTCCTGTGGCCCGGTCGCAGCTTCCTGCGCAAGGGCATCGAGGCCTGGCTGACCGCCTGGATCGAGCTGCTGCTGCCCAAGGAGCGCATCCTGGAGCTGCACCTGAATATCGCCCAGTTCGGTCCGGCGGTGTTCGGGGTCGAGGCGGCGAGCCGGCTGTACTTCGGAAAGCCGGCCGCGCTTCTCACGCGCGACGAGTCCGCCTTGCTCGCCGCGGTGCTGCCAAATCCGCGGCAACTGAGCGTTGCGCGACCCTCCGCCTACGTGCGCAGCCGCCAGGCATGGATCATGGGGCAGGCCGTGCAACTCGAGCGCGCCGGATATTTCGCGTCCTCGCGCTGGCGTTGACCGCTCTGCCCGGCAACTGCCGCATGGGGCGTTCAAGATGAGCTGGCAAAGCCCCGATGGTCGCTCGCTACCGCTCCTCGGACGTCCATGTCCTCGTCGCTACGAGTTGCGCCCGGCTGCTGTCTCCTGGCAACCGGGCTTCACACGCGCGCTCGCGATCCATCGGGGCTCTGCCTCCCGGCGCGCGACCAAACCTCCACGATGCGAAGGTGCGCTGTGCCCCTGCCGCAGGGAGCTAGTTGGCGTGGGCCTTGTCTGTCCGGCCGCAGGCGATGTGTCCGGCGCGGCCGGTGTTAACGGGCTTGGGGCAGTCCGGGATGCAGTCCGACGCAAAGCGCCGGACTGTCCCGGACTGCGTGCGTAGCGTTCCGCCATGCCTTGCTGGAGAGACCGGCTTAGCCGGATACATTCGCCGAGAGGCCGGCCATGGCCCGCTCCGGGCCCTGGCGAAGGCGTTAGCGCAGCGCCGGCACCACCCGCTCGCCGAGCAGGCGGATCGTCTCCTCGGGATTGTCGTAGATGCGCAGCGCGATCTCGGTGAGCCCGGCCCGGGCGAACTCGCGCAGCCGCTCGATCTCGCGGTCGAGTTCGGCGACCGGCGCCGCCGAGGTGCAGCGGTGGACCAGCTTGCGCACGATATCCGCCGGCACGCCCTCGATGTGATCGGACTTGCGGTTGTAGGCACGGATGAAGGCGTTGATGTTGCGGTTGACGACCGCCGCCTCGTCCGGGTCGAGCACGTCTTCTATATAGGGCGGGTAGAGCGTGCCGCGCACGGTGAGCCATATGCGCGCCTCGCGCTCGGCCTCCTCGGCGCTCGGCTTCACGTGCCAGGCCCAGAAATTGCTCATCGGAAAGCTCGCGGCCTCGCGCCCCGTCTCGCGCAGAGTGCCGTCGATGACCTCGCGCGCCCGGCGCACGTGATCGACCACGAAATCGCTCACCATGACAGCGTCGGCGTAGCGCGGCGCGGCCTTCAGCATCTGCGGCCCGTTCGCCCCCGCGTAGATTGCCGGTGGCGGGCTTCGCACCCACGACGGGTTGTACCAGCCCACCTTGAAGAGCTCGCCCTGGTAACGCACCGGTTTGCCGGTCGAGGCTGCCCGGATGATCTCCACGCACTCGCGCACGGCACGCACGACCCGCACCGGCTTCGCGCCGATCGCGGTCGCCGTGCCGCCGCCGGCGCCGACCACGATCTGCGCGCGGCCTCGCGCGACCTCGTTCAGCGTCAGCAGCGAATTCGCCATCTTCAGGGGGTGCAGCTCGAAGGGACTCACCGCGATCGGCCCCAGCCGGATGCGGCTCGTGGCGCGGGCCAGATCGACGAAGTTGATGAACGGATCGCGCGCGTCGTTCATGTTCGAGACCCACACCCCGCCGAGGCCACAATGCTCCGCAAGCTGCCCGAGCCCGGCTATGCGCTCGGGCGGCAGACTGGACTCGAGGATGACGTCGATTCTCATGCGCTGCTCCGCGAAAGCTGCCCGGCCCATTGTCGACCAATCGGGCAGCGAAGTCCGCCTTCTTTCCGGTAGACTCCGGCTCCCGATGGATCGTCCGGCCCGCGACACCAGCCTCGCCTACCAGGAGCTCACGCCCGACGACATCATCGCGTCGGTGGAGAGCGTCGGGTTCGCCTGTGACGGGCGCCTGCTCGCCCTGAACAGCTACGAGAACCGCGTCTACCGGGTCGGGGTCGAGGACGCACCCCCGGTGGTGGCGAAATTCTACCGACCGGGGCGCTGGACCGACGCTGCAATCCTGGAGGAACACGCCTTCGCGCAGGAGCTCGCTGCGCAGGAAATCCCTGTGGTGGCACCTTTGTCCCACGGCGGCACAACACTGCACGTGCACGGCGAGTTTCGCTTCGCGGTCTATCCCTGCCACGGCGGGCGCGCACCCGAGCTCGACGACATGGAGCTGCAGGCGCAGATCGGGCGGCTCGTGGCCCGCATTCATCTGCAGGGCGCGCGCCGCGGTTTTCAGCACCGCATGCGTCTCGGGCCAGAAAGCTACGGGGAGAAGTCCCGCGAATTCCTGCTCGCGGCGGCTTTCATCCCGGAGGAGCTTCGCGAGGTCTACGACGGCGTCTGCGATCAGGCACTCTCGGCCGTGCGCGAGTGCTACGCGCGCGCAGCCGCACCGCGCGAACTGCGCCTGCACGGCGACTTTCACCCGGGCAACGTCCTGGTGCTCGGCGAGCAGGTGCACATCGTGGACCTCGATGACGCGCTCACCGGACCGGCGGTGCAGGACCTGTGGATGTTCCTCTCCGGCAATCGGGAGGAACAGACGCCGCAGCTCGAGAAGCTGCTCGGTGGCTATACCGAGTTTCGCGATTTCGACGCGCTGGAATTGCACCTGATCGAGGCGCTGCGCACGCTGCGCATCATGCACTACGCGGCCTGGCTTGCCCGGCGCTGGCAGGACCCGGCCTTTCGCATCGCCTTTCCGTGGTTCAACACCCGCCGTTACTGGGACGAGCACGTGCTCGCGCTGCGCGAGCAGATCGCACTGATGCAGGAACCGCCGCTCGAATGGAAGACCCGCTGAACAGCCGTGTCGGCGCCGCCGGCCGCGGCGAGGCGCTCGAGTCGCGGGAAGGCGCGAAGATCCTGCGCGGCATCGCGATCGTCACCCACTGCGTGGAGCGGCTGGACGTCGCCGAGTCGGCCTGGTCGTCGGTGCCGGGCTACGTCACGGTCGAGAGCGGGCATCTCACGCCAGCGCACTGCGCGGCTTGGGTGACGCCCGCGGCGCTCGGCCAGCGCTACTGCCTGATGCGGCCGGCGAGCGGCGAGGAGGTGTACCTGCGCTTCATCGAGACCGGCGAGTGCGGTCACGCGCCGCCGGCCACCTGGGGCTGGAACGCCACCGAACTGCTGGTCACCGACCCGGACGATC
>CAZFWB010000017.1:15106-30730 GCA_964522655.1 uncultured Chromatiaceae bacterium
GCTGCGCGGCCGGCTGCGCGGCACCGGCTTTCGCCACCTCGGGGGCCCGGGGAATCTCTATCCGCGGCCAAACGCGCCGCGCGCCATGCAGGTCATCGGCCCATCGGGCGAACTCATTTATTTCACACGCCTGCTGCCCGGCGGGAGCCGCTACGGCCTGAGGCAGGCGCGCTGCTACGTGGACCGCCCGTTCATCGTCACCGTGGGCGGGCCGTCGGGCGAGAGCCTGCACGAGTTCTACGGCGGCGTGCTCGGGCATCGCATTCTCGAGCGGGTGCCGTTCGTGAACACCATACTCGCCGCACTCTGCGGGGCGCCGCCCGACACCGTGTTCCCCACCGCGGTTGCGAGCATTCCCGGGCGACGCTTCCTGCTGGAGATGGACGAGTACCCGCCTCAGGTACCGCGACGGCGAGTGCGCCCCGGCCACCTGCCGCCCGGCATGTCGATGGTGAGTTTCACCGTCCGCAGCCTCGATTCGCTCGCCGTCGGACTCGTCGCGGCGCGCGCGCCACCGCAAACGCTCGACGGTGCCGCCTACCACGGTCGGCGGGTCATGGTGATCGAGGGCCCGGTCGGCGAGTGGCTGGAGCTGATCGAAGAGGCAGGCGGCCGCAGCGTGCCCGTCGGCAGCGATGAGGGCGAGCCGGGACAAGGGATCGGCTTATGATGCCGCGTCTGAAGCCCCGGTCCCACCGGCATGCCGCGCCGGCGGGCCGGAACTGTTGGACCAACTGGAACGAATCCTCATGAGCAAACAGAGCGACGTCAAGTCCATTCACGAATTCCTGGCCGAGAACCCCAACGTAGACGTCTCCCGGCAGTGGGAACGGTGCTGGGAGATCCACGGCCGCATCGCCGACCGGATCATCCGGCGCTTCGATGCGCGCCTGCACCCGATCTCGCAGGGCGCCGAGTACTACACTTCGCCGGACAAGAAGATGGAAGGCGCATTCTTCGGCTACACGGGCAAGGACCTCGACTGGTTCGTGCGATCCTGGCTCGGCAACCGCCAGGCGAGCATCATCGACATGAACATCAATGTGACGCTCGGCCAGGAAACCCAGGTACCCAATCTGATGCTCATATTCGGCACGGTGCCGAACCTGCTGTTCTACGCCGACTATGTGCCCCGCGTGGATCTCAAGGTGAACGAGGACTACGTCAACCGCTATTACAGCGGCGACGTCAACCAGGACTACCTCGAGTTCCGGAAAAACACCGATTTCGTATGGTCGGCCAGTCACGGGCCCGTCATACGCGCGATGCAATCGCCCGTTTGCTCGAGCTATATCACTGCGCTGACCGACGAGCACCTCGACCAGTGCGAGGCCTATCTCGAAAAGTTCGTCGACCGCTGGTTCCGCTTCTACGACGAGGCCCCGCGGCTCGCGCCGGAGAAACGCGACATGCAACAGAACTACGATTTCACCTACCGTGAATACACCAACCGCTCCGACCCGATGAACGTGCTCGCCGAGCGCGTCTTCGGGAGCGAGCAGGCCCGGTTCATGCTCGATCGCCGCGGCGGTCTCGTGCAGATGGAGGCCGACCGGGGCAAGTGGCGCAGGTGACAATCCCGCCCGTCCCGGCCGCACCGGATCACAGGCGTCAGGCCGCTCGCCGGCCGCCATCCGCCCGGCACGGTAACCCGGGCGCCGCTCGACAAGGAGCATGAGCATGCCGACCAGAATCAGGGCCGTTTTGCTGCTGGTGACACTCATCGCACTGGAAGGCGCAGGTGGCGACGCCGCGGCCGCCGAGACCGGCGCCGCGGCCGCCCCGGAAACCACGGTGCTGATCACCGGCGCCAATCGGGGCCTCGGACTGGAGTTCGCCCGCCAGTACGCGGCCCGCGACTACCGGGTCATTGCCACGGCACGCCGGCCGGACGAGGCGACAGAACTTCAGGCCCTGAAGGCACGCCATCCAAAACTGGTCATCGAGCAGCTCGACGTCACCGACTTCGCCGGGATCGACGCGCTGGCCGGGAAATACCGGGACCAGCCCATCGACATCCTGATCAACAATGCCGGCGTGACCGGCGAACCGTTCCAGACACAGGTCTTCGGCAAGATCGACTACAAGGCGTTCGACCCGGTCATGCACGTCAACGTGCTGGCCCCCCTGAAGATGACCGAGGCGTTCATCGGCAACGTCGAGGCCAGCCGGCAGAAGAAGGTCATCACGGTTTCGAGCAGCATGGGCTCGATCGCCAAGTCCTTCGGCACCGGGTATTTCTATCGGTCCAGCAAGTCGGCGGTGAACATGATCATGTATTCCTTATCCAAGGACCTGAAGGCTCGCGGCATCATCATCGGACTCGTCAATCCGGGGCCGACCGACACCGACATGATGGCCGTGTTCCGCGGTCGGGCAAAGCTGCGGCCAGTGGACGCGGCCACGGCCGACATGATCCGCAACATCGATGGCCTGACGCCGGAGACCAGCGGCGCCTACCTGCAATACGACGGCAGCCAGCTCCCCTGGTGAGGGTCACGGCACGGCGGGGGTCAACCGACCAGCCGGTCGCGGTCCCGGAGTGTCGGAAACCACCGCGCCCATAGCGCCGCCACCGCGAGCGTCCCCAGTCCCCCGACCACCACGCAGGGCACGGTGCCGATGAGCGCGGCGAGCACGCCCGATTCGAACTCGCCCAGCTCGTTCGAGGCGCCGATGAACACGGAATTGACGGCCGAGACGCGCCCGCGCATCGCATCCGGGGTCTCGATCTGCACCAGCGTCTGGCGGATCACGACGCTCACCATGTCGGCGGCACCGAGCGCGAACAGGAAAGCGAGCGACAGCGGGAAGCTCTCCGACAGCCCGAAGCCGATGGTGGCGACGCCGAATATCGCGACCGCCTGGAACATGCGCATGCCCGCGCGCCGCTCGAGCGGCCGCCACGCGAGGAACAGCGCCGTGGCGAGCGCGCCCGCGGCCGGGGCGCTGCGCAGCAGACCCAGGCCGGAAGGACCGACCGCGAGGATGTCGCGGGCGAAGATCGGCAGCAGCGCGGTAGCACCCCCTAGAAGCACCGCGAAGAGGTCGAGCGAGATCGCCCCGAGCACCGCGGGGCGCGAGCGGATGAAACTGATCCCGGCGAGCAGGGTGTCGCGCGTCACCCGCCCCGGCTGCGGCGCCGTCGAGCGGGGACGGATCGCGGCGAAGAGCAGCGCGGTGGCGAGGAACAGCGCCGCGACGGCGGCGAACACGGCCACCTCGCCGAGGACATACAGCACGCCGCCGATTGCCGGGCCGATGATGGTGGCCGTCTGCCAGCCGGAGGAGGCCCAGGCGATCGCGGCGCCGAACTCCTCGCGCGGCACGAGATTCGGCAGCAGCGCCTGGCCGGCCGGGTTGGCGAAGGCGCGGGTCGCACCGAAGACGAGCACCAGCGCGTAGACCTGCCACATCTCCCCGGTACGGGTCCAGGCACAGGCCAGCAGCCCGAGCGCGGTCAGCACGGTGAGCAGGTAACAGGCGACGAGGATCGCACGCCGATCGTAGCGATCGGCCACGTGCCCGGTGACCAGCGCCAGCCCGACCGCCGGCAGGAAGGTCGCGAGCCCGACGAGTCCCAGCGAGAGCGGGCTGCCGGTGATGTCGTACACCAGCCATCCGACGGCCACGTTCTGCACCTGCACCGCCATGGCCGACAGGAAGCGGCCCGCGAGGAAAATCGCGAAGTCGCGATGGCGCAGGACCCCGCGCGCGGGCAACGCGCCGCTCACGCGGCTGCCACCCGGCGCCAGACCAGCGCCTGGTTGTTCGCCGGCATGGCGTGATCGGCCACGAGCGAAAGCCCCTGGGCGCTCGCCAGCGCATCCACCGCCTCGAAATCGCGCACGCCGCTGAGCGGGTCACGGTTCTTCAGCCATTGATCGAACTTCGCGTTGCTCGGCGTCGTGAACTCCCCGCCGTAGCGAAAAGGCCCGTATACGCAGAGCACGCCGCCGGGTACCAGCACCTCGCCGACGCCGAGGAAGAACTGCTCCACGTGGGCCGCGGACATGATGTGCAGCGTGTTGGCGCTGAACACCGCATCGAACGTCTGCGCCGTCCAGGGACGCCTCGCGACATCGAGCGCGAGCGGCGCGCGCACGTTGGCCGGCGCCTCGGCCCGCAGGCGGGCGCGCAGCGGCGCCAGCTCGCCCGCGAGTTCGCTCGGCTGCCACGCGAGATCCGGCAAATGCCGGGCGAACCATACCGCGTGCTGGCCGGTCCCGCTGCCGACCTCGAGCACCTCGCGCAAGCCGGCGAACGCCTCGCGCAGCACCTGCAGGATCGGGCCCTTGTTGCGTTCACAGGCCTCGGAGAACGGCAGCGCTGCGCCCGGGCTCATCGCGGACCCCGGCGAGCGGCCTGCCTGGACCAGCACTGCCCTATACTGCCGGCTTCGGGAGTCGGCGCGCGGACGTGCGTCGGGGGCAAGAACATGAAAAGAAGAACCTTCCTGCAGTGCGCTGCGGCCACGGTAGCCGCAGCCACCACGCCTATCAACCGGCTGCTGGCGGCCGACGTCGCCACCGACCTGCCGGCACGCAGCCTCGCCGGCGGCGAGATGCTGTTGCCCCGGGCGGCGGTGAAGGAGTTCGCCGCGCGATTGCGCGGCACCGCCCTGCTCGGTGGCGACCAGGGCTACGAGCAGGCGCGGCGCGTGTGGAACGGCATGATCGACCGCCGGCCGGCTCTGATCGCGCGCTGCGCGGGCGCCGCCGACGTCATCGAGAGCGTCAACTTCGCGCGCGATCACGGGCTCTTGCTCGCGGTGCGCGGCGGCGGGCACAGCATGTCCGGCCAGTCCGTGTGCGACGGCGGGCTGATGATCGACCTCGCCCCGATGCGCAGCGTGCGCATCGACCCGCTCGCGCGCCGGGCATTCGTCGGACCAGGCTCGTTGCTCGGCGACCTCGACCGCGAATCAGCCTCGTTCGGACTCGTCACGACCGCCGGAACCGTCTCCCACACCGGGGCGGCCGGGCTCACGCTCGGCGGCGGCCAGGGCAGGCTGCAGCGCGTTCACGGACTCGCCTGCGACAACCTGCGCTCGGCCGACATCATCACCGCCGCCGGCAAGTTCCTACGCGCCAGCGCGGAGCAGAATGCAGACCTGTTCTGGGCGCTGCGCGGTGGCGGCGGCAATTTCGGCGTGGTGACCGCCTTCGAGTACGAACTGCACCCCTTCGGTGGCACCGTGCTCGGCGGCCCCGTCATCTACCCCTACGAGCAGGCCCGCGAGGTGTGCCGCTTCTATGCCGAGTTCACCCGGCAGATCCCCGACGAGCTGCACCTGGTCATCGCCATGGTCTCGCCGAGAGGCGGCAAACCGATGATCTCGGTGGAGGCCTGTTACGCGGGCGACATCGAGGCCGGCGAGCGCGTGCTGGCGCCCCTGCGCTCCTTCGGCAAGCCGCTCGCCGACCAGGTCCGGCCGATGCCGTACCTGCAGATTCAGACGAGCGCGGATGCGGCGAACGCGCCCGGGCGCAACTATTACGCCAAGTCCGGCTTCCTGCGCGAACTCGGTCCCGACCTGATCGAGGCTTACGTCGAGGGGTTCCGTCCGTCGCCGAAACGGGCCACCGTCGCGATCATGCAGCAGTTCGGCGGCGCGATGGGGCGGGTGCCGGAGGACGCCACCGCCTATCCGCACCGCGACGCCGCCTACGAGGTCATGGTGCTCGGCGGGTGGAGCAATCGCGCCGACGACGAGGAAAACGTTGCGGGGTTGCGCGAGCACTGGGCGACGCTCGACCGTTTCACGCGCGGGTTCTACATCAACACGGGCACGACCGACGATGTCGACCGGGTCCGCCTGAACTACGGCCGCAACTACGAGCGGCTCGCCGGCGTCAAGGCGAAGTACGACCCGGGCAACCTGTTCCGACTGAATGCCAACATCCGCCCCGCGGGCCGGGGATGAGAACACGGGAACAGTTCACTCAATTGCCGCCACGGCTGATCGCGTAGACGACAGGGCGCTTGCGGCAATTGAGTGAACTGTCCCCGTATTTCCCTGAATCCGCGCCCCGGCACCGAGCGAAATGCTCCGTGACCGGCGCGACCGGTCCGATGGGATATTGATCATGCGGCATAGACTGCGGTCACGATTGGCGCGACGAGCAGGACAAAGGCGACATTGAGCACGCCAGCGGCACAGCCTACTGAATATGTCGCGATGATCATCGCGGCCGCGGCCGGCTATCGCATCGCCGACTGCGATCGGCTGACCGCCGAGGCGCGCGAGCGGTTTGCGCCGCCGGTCCTGGTGAGGGAGGTGTTCTCGCCAGTGCTGCGCGAGGCTGGCGATCGCTGGGAGCAGGGCCTGTTCTCCGTGGTCCAGGAACACATGCTGAGCAGCGCGGTGCGGCGCCAGCTGACCTATGCCCTGGATTTCCACAATCGCTTCGCTCCCGCCGAGCCCTGCCTCGCCTACACCACGCTCAGCGGCGAGCGCCACGAGATGGGCAGCCTGATGCTCGCGCTGCTCGGCGCAAGCCTCGGCGTGCGCGCGCTCTACCTTGGTCCTGATCTCCCCGTCGTCGAGGTCGGCCGTTTCTGCGCCCATGTCCGGGTCGCGGCCGTCGCCATCAGCATCGTCACGACCCCGGAGGTCATCGATGCCGGTGATCAGCTCCAGGCGCTGCGCGCCGCCCTGCCCGAGACCATCGGCATCTGGCTCGGCGGGCAGGCGGCCTCGCAGCTCGGTCCCGAGCGAATGCCTGCAGACTGCGTGCTGATCGACGATATCGCGGACTTCGAGCGTCGCATCGCGGTCGTGCGGACACGAGGACAGCACCCATGAGTCCCAGACAGAAGAAGCGCGTGATCCTCGCCGCTGTGGTCATCGTGGCCGTGGCGGCGGTGACACTGGTCGCGCTGCGACCCGAGCAGGCGCTGGTGATCACCCCGGTGCGCCGCGACGTAGTGGAGGTCGTGGTCGCCAGCGGCAAGCTGCGCGCGGTGCGCGAGAGCATGGTCGGGGCCGAGGCCTCGGGAGTCGTCGAGAGTCTCGCGGTGAGCGAAGGCGACTCGGTGAAAGCGGGCGATCTGCTCGGCCGGTTGCGGCTGGGGGAAACCGACGCGCGACTTGCCGGGGCGCTCGCCTCTCTGCGCGCAGCCGAAACCACCCTGCGAGGCGAGCAGTCACAGCTCGAGTCCGACGTGCGCGAACTGCGGCGCGCGCGGGAACTCGCCGCGCGCAAGCTCGTGCCGGTAGCGGAACTCGACGCAGCGGAGGCGGCCGAGCGGGTACAGCGCGCCAAGACGGACGCCGCCCGGGCGCGGCTCGAGGAGGCCCGCGCGGAGGTGGACAAGATCCGGCCCGAGTTTGGCAAACGCGAAGTTCGCGCGCCATTCGACGGCGTGGTCATCGAGCGCATGGTCGAGCCGGGCACCTCGGTCTCCGCGGCCACCGGCTGGTTCACGGTCGCCGAGATGGCGGCCACCGAGATTTACGTGGAGACCGACGAGAACAATCTCGGCCGGCTGCAGGTGGGTCAGCCGGCAACCGCAGTCGCCCCCGCCTACCCCGACGAGCCGTTCCCGGCCAGGCTGGTGCAGGTCGGACCGAACGTCGACAGCGAGCGCGGCGTGGTGGGGCTGCGGCTCACCACCGAGAAGCCGCCGGACTTCGTGCTGCCCAACATGACCATCGACGTCAACATCGAGGTCCAGCGCAATGAGAACGCGCTCGCCCTGCCCGCGAGCGCGGTGTCGCTGCGCGGCGCCCCGAGCGTGCTCGCCGTCGTCGCCGGCCGCCTCGAGCGGCGCGCAATCGGCATCCTGGGACGTAATCCGGAATGGATCGCGGTGACGGCTATCGAGCCCGATACGCTGGTCCTGCGCGACGTGCGCGGCGCGCGCGCCGGGCAGCGCGTCCGGCCGGTGCTGGCAGCCGAGGGCGCGGCGCAGAAACCGTGACGCTCAATTTCTTCACGATTTCCATCGCACTGCGTCACCTGCGCTACGGCGTGGGCCAGTCCCTGCTCACGATCGGCGTGGTCGCGATCAGCGTGCTGCTCATCGTCTACCTGCGCACCGTGATCGGCGGCACGCAGGTCCGCATCGTCAACAACGTGACCGGGCGGATCCCGCACATCGTGCTGGAACCGGCCGAGCGCGTCCCCATCGGCGCCTGGCTGCTGCCCGGCATCGCCGACGGGACACTCTACGTCGGCGAGACCGTCAAGCTGCCGCGCGCGCAGGCCAAGATCGAAGACTGGCGGCAATGGCTGCCCGCCCTGGACAGCGATCCCGAGGTGACGGTGGTCTCGCCCATCGCGGCCGGCAACGTGTTCGTCTTCCGTGGGGCGCGCCAGGAATCCGTGCGGATGGCCGGCGTCATCGCGCAGCGACACGACCGCATCGTCAACGTCGAATCGAGCCTGCTCGAGGGCCGGTTCCTGCAAATGACCACCGGCGAGGTGGCGCTGGGGGCCAAGCTCGCGGCCGAGTTCGGCATCCGCATTCGCGACAAGCTGCGCCTGCTCGGTCCCGGCGGGCGCTCGCTCTCGGTGACGGTGGCCGGCATTTACGACACGGGCTCGGGCGCGCTCGACGACGGCCAGATCTTCCTCACGCTGCGCGACGGGCAGTCGCTGCTGGAACTCGGCAGCGCCGTGAGCAGCATCGGGCTTCGCATCGGCGATCTCTACCGGGCGGAAATCGTCGCACAGAGCCTGGCGGACCGGATGCCGTTCACGATGCGTTCATGGATCGCAGACAACCCGAGCGTGTTCGGCACGCTCTCGGCGCAGGACCAGACCATCAACATGGTCCTGATTTCGACCATCGTCGCGGCCGGCTTCGGCATCGCGAGCATCCTCATCATGTCGGTGACGGGCAAGTACCGCGAGATCGGCATCCTCAAGGCGATGGGTGCGACACCCGGCGAGATCCAGACGATCTTCGTGGTCGAGGGCTTCCTGCTCGCGGTGCTGGGCTGCCTGGTCGGGATACCCGCAGGCATCGCCCTGCTCAATGCACTCGCCACGATCCGCGCGCCCGGGCCGGGCGGCCGCGAGCAGTCCGTATTCCTGATCGAGATCGACCCCTGGCTGCTCGCGGGTGCAGCAGCGGTGGCCGTCACGGTCGGCGTAGTAGCGGCGTTCTTCCCGGCACGGCGGGCCGGCAACGTCGACCCGATGCAGGTCATCCGGGGCACGTGAATGGCCGATACACCCGTCATCGAACTGCGCGGGGTCGGCAAGACCTATTACTCGGGCGAGATCGAGACCCCGGTGCTGTTCGACGTTTCCTTCGAGGTGCGCCGCGGCGAGTTCGTCGCCATCGTCGGCGGCAGCGGCTCGGGCAAGACGACGCTGCTGAACCTCATGGGCCTGCTCGACCGGCCGACGAGCGGCGAGGTGCTGATCGAGGGCGCCGGGGCCGGAACGCTCGACGAACTCGGACGTGCCGGCGTGCGGCGCGAGCGGCTCGGTTTCATCTTCCAGTTCCACTATTTACTGCCAGAGTTCACGGTGCTCGAGAACGCGCTGATGCCCTGCCGGATGAAGGGGGCGGAATTCCAGGACCAGCAGGAACCGCGCATGCGAGGGCTCCTCGAGACCGTCGGTCTCGGCGACAAGCTGAAGAGCCGCCCGGGTCAACTCTCCGGCGGACAGCAGCAGCGGGTCGCCGTGGTGCGCTCGCTCGCCAACGATCCCGCGCTCGTCCTCGCCGATGAACCCACCGGCAACCTCGACAGCCGCAGCGGTCGCGTGGTGTTCGACCTGATGCGCTCGCTAAGCCGCGAGTCCGGCACCACCTTCGTGATGGTCACCCACGACGACGACTTCGCGTTGGAGGCCGATCGCGTCATTCGCATCCGCGACGGGCGCATCGAGGAGGGAGCCGAAGACGTTGCCCGTCGGACCGGGACCGGATGATCGCGGTCGTGGCATCGGGGACGGTTCACTCATTTGCCTATTCCGGATGCGAGACCGGACGTCATGACGGCAGAGCACTTGAGTGAACTGTCCCCGAAAAAAAAGCCCCGGACGAGCCGGGGCTTGAGACAATCGCGAAGGCTGCGATCAGGCGGCCTTGAGGTTCGTGGCCGCGGGCTTGCCGCGTTCCGTCACCACCTCGAAGGAAACCTTCTGTCCCTCGTTCAGCGTCGGCAGGCCGGCGGCCTGCACCGCACTGATGTGGACGAAGACGTCCTTAGAGCCGTCCGACGGCTGGATGAAACCATAGCCCTTCTGGGCGTTGAACCACTTCACTGTACCGGTAGCCACTTAGTAGACACTCCAAAAAAATTGACAAGTCCGAGAGCCGTTTCGGCCAGGCCGCAGCGGCAAACGTGGCGCCACGGTATGCTTTCCCGGCGACGGGGTCAACCGTCACCGTCAGGTAACGGGGACAGTTTGCCAACGGGGAAAGTTTACTCAATTGCTGTGCGGGACCTTTGAGCTGGCTACTGCCCCAATACGCGAATTGAGTTAACTGTCCCCGTTGACCCCATTACTTCTTCCGGGTCGGCGAAAAACCGCAGCAAGGCGCGGCGGATCTCCGGGTCCCGGAAGCTGCCGATGTGCGGCCCGTCGTAGCTCAGCAGGAAGCGCGGCTCCCTGGCCGCCTCGAACAGCGCCGCGGCATGCCGGTAGGGAACGATCTCGTCGCGGGTGCCGTGTATGAGCAGCAGTGGTACCGGGCTGATGGCGCCGACCGCATCGAGCAGGTCGTAACCGTCGGGCATGCTCCAGGCCGCGGGCCACTGCACGAGCCACGTCACGGGGTTGCCGCGGGCCGCATCGCGCGCGATCCAGGAGTAACGGGCGAAGCCGGCGTCGAGGACCACCGCACTCAGCCGCGCGCGAAGCCCGGCATCCGAGCCGACGAGGTAGCCGCCGAGCGAGGCGCCGATGCTCTGCCCGAGCAGGAACAGGGGCCGTCCCGCGGCAGCCGGCTCGCGCTCGATCCAGGCGAAGGCCGCGCGTATGTCCTCAAAGACCGACGGCAGCGACGCCGATCCGCCGGAGCGTCCGAAGCCGCGGTAGTCGAGCAACAGCACCTGGTAACCTTCGGCGGGCAACCAGTACACGCTGCCGATGTGCGTGCTGATGTTCTCCGCGTTACCATGGAGGAAGAGCACCGTTCCCTTCACCGTTCCCTCGGCTTCGAGCCACCAGGCGGCGAGTGGCGTGCCATCCGCGGCACGCAGTTCGACGTCGCGGTAGCTCAGACCGAGATCCGCCGGCGTGCGCACCAGCTGTCGCGACGGGTAGAACAGCAGGTTGCCGCAGCCGGCGAGCGTCACGGTCGCGACGAGCAACAGCAGCGCTCTCCGTGCGATCATCGTGCCCGCGCGGGACTCAGAAGTAGAAACGCAGGGCGAGGCCGATTTCGTCCACCCGGTCGGTCTCGGTCACGCTGCGCTCGGCGGCCAGGCGCAAAGCGAGATTGGTACGCAGCGCGATGTTGTGCCGGACCGCGAGTGCGGTGCGGTCCACGCCGTCGGTGAAGCGGTAGTGATCCAAGCCGAGCAGCGTAACACCCCAGGCGGTGTCCAGCCTCGCCCCGGCGGCCGCTCCGGGCGCCAGGTCGAGTTCGCGATCGAACTCGTGGTTATACTCGAGCCGGCCCGTGAGCAGGGCGTGAACGCGCAACGCATGGACTGGCGCCCAGGCCCAGCCGAAGCCGGCATTGACCTGCGGCACCAGAACGTCGTCACCGTTCGTCCACTGCCGATCGAGCCCCGTATTCACCCGCCAGGACCACGGCCGCAGGAACGCGTCGCGCGGCGACAACGAGGTGATCTCCAGCACGTCGAGGCGCTGCAGCTGCAGCGTGCCGCCCTCCTTCAGGCGCAGCACGAGCCGGCCCATGTTGAGCGATGCGCCTGCGGGATAACCCGGCGGCGCGTCCAGCAGATCGTGGTAGCTTAGCCGCCACTCGAAATCGGCCACCGTGCGCTCCTCCTCCTGCCCCGCCCCGGCGGCTAGCAACCCCGTGCGATGGCCGTTCTGCGGCTCGCGCGGGCGCGGGGGCGGCGGCGGCTCCGCGCCGGGCGCGGCAAGCTCGTTCACCAGCCGCAGCAGATCGTAGTTGCGCTTCTGGAGCGTCGCGCCGGCGGGCTCGTGGACGGCCCGGTAGCGCAGGTATCCGTAGGCGACGTTGACCACCGCACGCCGGCGCGCTTCAGGCAGCTCGCGAAACTCCGCGCTAGTGCTGAGCGCGACATCGTCCGCGAGACGTCGCGCCAACGTCCGCTCGGGAGCGGTCAAGGACCCGAGCTCGGACTCGAGCACGGTGCGGTTGGCCGGGCGATAGTCCACGGACGCGACCATCCCGGCATCCATCACCACGCGCACCGTGTCGATGGGGATCGCATAGTTCGGGAACTGCGCGGCGAGATCGCGTCCCGGGCGCGCGACGTCGAGGAGCTCGAGCAGGCGCAGCGAGCAGTTCTCGTCGAAGAAGTAGTAGTCGAAGCGGATGTCGCGCAGCTCCCACAGGTGCGCAAGCAGTCGGTCGACCTCGCGCTCGTCGAGATTCAGGCGATACTCCCAGAGATCGCGGTTCTCCAGGCGCGAGTACTCGCGCAGCTTCTCGAAATAGGGCCCGGCCGCGAACAGGCCGGGATAGCCGCCGAACAGGCCTCGCCAGGCGTAGACCAGCCCATTTTCGTCCGGCGGGATATTGGCGCCGAAATTGACCGCGTGCGACAGCATCGGCGTACTGCGCTCCGGGTTGCCGGAATCGAGGCGCAAGAAGGTGTGCCCGTACATCGATGACGGGCTGTTGAGATAACTCGCGGCGAACACCAGCACGACCTGATCGACCGCCAGTATCCGCCGCCACTCCTCGTATTCCGCGCACTGAGCGGGCGGCAGGCTGCCCGCGAGATCCGGCAGCTGACCGGCGAGCCACTGGCGGCGTGCGACGAAGCGGCACGACGACGCCGGGTCGGTCAGCAGCGCCTCGAGCGTCGCGGCGAGTTCCTGCTCCGGCCGCGATGCGCCGTCCGGACTGAGAAAGAAACGCGCATCATCGACGAAGCTGCGGTAGCGGCCCGGCAGCAGCGCGGCGTCGTAGTGCACCAGTGCCAGCCAATCCGGGTGACGCGCGAGCCCTCCGGCCACGGCGCGTTCCTGAAAGTCGGTGAGGACATCGGCGCGCACCGCGGCATCCACAAACGACAGGGTCGCAGTCAGCGCCCACGCGACGAGGATTCGAAGGCCGGATCGCCGCCGCGATAATCGCCCGATCGAGTCTTCGGGGCCGCAGAGGCGGCCCGAACCACGACCCGGCGCAGCACCAGCCATTCCTGTCGCGACTCGCGTCGCACCAAGAGGATGCTGCCCGGCGCAGTCGGGCGTCGACCCGATGGAGGAACGGCGCAGGGGCGGCGCCCCCACAGGCGCGAGGAGGCAGCTCGCGGCCACGCGGTGCCGGGCTACGGTGGTCATCGTGATCGAAAACTTTCGCTGGCCGCCCGCGGGAGTCGGGCGCGACGGTCCCGGGTGCCGGAAAGAGAACCGGGACGGCCCCGTCCGGGGCCGTCCCGCCGGAATCGCGTTAGGAAGCGTACCGGGCGAGCTGCTCGTTGGACCGCATCAGGTCCATGATGCTCGCCGTCACCTCTTCCGCGGTCACGTCCTGCGACGGGAACAACGTGGTGAAGTTCTCGTGCATGACGGACTTGAACAGTGGCCGGTCGCTCTCCTCGATGCCGAGTGCGACGGCCACGGCCGTCAGCGCCTCGCCATCGCCGCGCGCGACGTCCTCACCGAATTCGTCCATCACGGCGCCGATCAGCGACTTGCCGCCGTAGGTGAGCGTGCCGTTCGACGAGCAGCCGTTGGTGCCCGTCGTCATGCCGAAGGTCGCATTGCCGGTGCTGCCATTCGTGATGCTCGCAATGATGTGGGCGCCGAGTCCCGACTGGCCCTCCATCAGCATGTTGCCCCAGCCGCAGTCCGGGCCGCCCGGCGCTTCCGCCATGGCCGCTGCCGAAACCCCCAAGAGCGCGGACGCAATCAACAATTTCCTCATCGCAGACCTCCCCGGTCAGTAATATGAAAAAATTCTGGAAGCGCTACAAACAACAAAACTCCGGGCCCATGGCCCGAAGGTCGACGCAGAGTAGCACAGCTCCCCTAACGTCAGACAGCCAAAAGGACGCCAGTAATCGGCGCAGATACCAATTCTTCGCGGTCGGGATCGTTCCCGACCCGGCCCCTTGTACCGCGACGGCAACCGTCGCGAAGCAGATTGCCCGCGTGTCGGACCGCATGGTGAAAACGGCAAGGGAAACTTGCTCCGCATAAAAGCGGCAAGCCAGGGCCGGCCCAGCTCCGCCGATGCGTCCATGTCCATCGGCTGCGCCATGCCGGCTGCCAGCGGATGCTCACCGCCGGCTTCGGAAACCTGGCTGGCTGATCGGCTGCCGACGGCGGTCTCGTTGATAGCGTAAACTCACGTTAGATGTGGCCCAGCTGAGACGGGCCGGTCACAGATTTGAACGATTGCGTCAGGCACGTAAACCGCTTGTTTAAATAAGCGCGTTGACTATGTATGAACAGCTGATCATCAGCCAGGATGATTTTTATCCGGATCCTCATGCGATCCGCGCGCGGGCGTTGCAATTGATCTATGACGATCCGCCCTCGCAGCTCAATCCACAGGCGCGCGGACCGATCGCGCGATTTACGGCTACCGACGAACAAAGCCGTACCGAGACCATCGCGAAAGTGGCGCCGTTGTTACCGGCGCCGATCAAACTTATCCAGATGCAGTATCGTTACTGCCATTCCGGCACAGTAAAAAAACAAATCTGTCATGCCGATGGCACCGATTATGCCGGCATTGTTTATCTGACCTTGCCGGAGCATTGCCAGGGGGGCACATGGTTTTACCGGCACAGGCCCTCAGGACACATCCGTCTCGATAGAGCCGCCAATTTCACCTATGACTTCAGCAACCCGGCCGACTGGGAATTGACTTACGAAGCCGTGATGCAATTCAACCGGATGCTGCTGTACCCGGGAGATTTATTCCATGCGATCGGTACGCCGTATTTTGGCGATTCCGCGGCGAACGGACGCTTGACGCAGACCTTTTTCATCATGCTGAAGAAATAACACTACCTGTACCTGGCCGGCTTTTCCCCCGGTCCATATCCGAAGCTGGAACGGTCATCCCTTTGCCAGCACCACCGCCTTACCTATGTGACCGGAATCCACCGCGGCGAGTTGGCGCACCCGGACGGATTGACTCGGGGCCGGGTACGGCCCCTCGCCCTGCGGGCGCCTTCGGCGTCCAAAATCGCTCTGCGATTTAGTGACTCGCCCGCGGGTACGGGCGCTCACTCCTGCGGGCGCCTTCGGCGTCCAAAATCGCTCTGCGATTTAGTGACTCGCCCACGGGTACGGGCGCTCACTCCTGCGGGGCGCCTTCGGCGTCCAAATTTGCTCCGCAAATTTGTCGAACGAGCAGTTCTCGCCGGGGTCACGGTACCCAAGATACGGCAGAAGGGGCTATAAGCCCCTTCTGCCGTATCTTGCGCACCCGGACGGACTCGAACCGCCGACCCCCTGGTTCGAAGCCAGGTGCTCTATCCAACTGAGCTACGGGTGCGTGCCTCGTCTCGCAATTATCGTTCATCTTCCCGCT
>CAZFWB010000018.1:0-5786 GCA_964522655.1 uncultured Chromatiaceae bacterium
GGCTGATGGAGCAGATCGAGTCGATCATCGACCGCTCGGTCGCATCGGCGTCGAAACGTTAAGATCGCCGTCGAGGTAGGCGCGCACGTCGCGCGCGATCAGCGCCCCGGCCTCCTCGAGGGCCGGGTGGCCCACACCGGGATAAGTGATCAGGCGCACCTCGGGCGCCTGCGTCAGCATGGCCTTCAGTTCGCCCGCCTGCTCGAGCGGGGTCTGCGGGTTCGCCTCTCCCCAGAGTATCAGCACCGGCACGCGCACCTGCGCGAGCACTTCCGGCACGTCGGCGCTGTCGTAGACGCGCAGGCGATCGAGAATCGCGCCGCGGTTGCCCTCGCGCATCCACATGTCGTACCAGCGGCTCACGTGTTCCTCAGTGATCTTCGCCGGGTCGCCAGCCCGTGAGCGCAGAATGTAAGCCGCCAGCGCGCGCGGCGTGATGTACTTGAGGATGTTCGCGGCGTCGGGGACGCGCGTGCCCTCGCGCGCCATCGCCCGGCCTTCGAGGACGCCGGGATTGAGGAGAATGAGGCTTTCGACGCGCTCCGGGTGCTTCGCCGCGTAGCGAATGCCGATGCCGCCGCCGAGCGACGTACCACCGATGACGAAACGGCGCAGGCCGACTGCGTCCACGAACTTTTCGGTGAGCTCGAGCGTGCGCTCGTTGGTGTAATCACCGCGGGGTTCCGGTCCCGTCAGCCCGAACGCCGGCAGGTCGAAGCGCACCACCCGGTAGCTGTCCTGCAACGCTTCGACCCAGGGGTCCCAGCCGAGCAGGTTGCTGAAATTGGCGTGCAGCAGCAGCAGCGCCGGGCCGCTGCCCTCGTCGCGATAGTGGATACGCACCCCGTCGATGTGGATGAACCGTGACGCAGGCGAGGCGTAGCGCGCCTCGAGCCGGGCTGCCGGGATATCGCGGTAGGCCCACAGCGCGATGGCGAGCGCGATCGCTGCGATGGCGAGCGTGGTGAGCAGCACGAAGCCTGTGACCCGGAGCCACTTCATGGGGTTGTGCCCTTGCTGAGGCCGGCTGCAGGATAGCCTAAACGGTGCCGGGTTTGGCCTTCGGTTCCGGTTGCCTGCGCCGCCCGCTTGCCATTGACGCTGCAATAGGCGACAAAGGCCGCTCGTTGCAAGAGCCACGACGCCGGACCCTGCCGCGCAATTCCCGAACATGCCTCGCCGCGAGCGCCCCAAGCCCTTCATCCCCGGACTCGTGCCGACGCTGAACAATCGCGGCTTCATGTCGGAATCGCTCGACCCGTTCTCGCAGCGTTTCGTCGAATATGCCGCGGGTTGTACCGCGCCGGTGCTCGACATCGGCTGCGCCTACGGCATCGCGACGCGTGCCGCGCTCGAGCGCGGCGCGCGCGTGCATGCCTGCGACATGGAACCGGGGCACGTCGAGATACTGCAGGAGGAGACTCCGCCGGAGCAGCGCCCGCGGCTGACCGTGAGCGTCGGCACGCTGCCGGACGTGGTATTCCCGGACGCCGACTTTGCAGCGATCCTCTGTTCGCGTGTGCTGCATTTCCTGCTGGGCGAGGAGATCCGTCGCGCGCTGGCGAGCATGGTCCGCTGGCTCGAGCCGGGCGGGCGCCTGTTCCTGGTGGCCGACACACCCTACAGCGGTTTCTGGGGGAGCAGCGCCGCGGCCTATGAGCGGCGCAAGGCGGCCGGCGAGGAGTGGCCCGGCTTCATCGAGGACATCGCTGCCTACTTCAAGGACGGGCGGCGGCCGGCGGGAATGCTCCCGTACCTCAACCCGCTCGATCCGGACCTCCTCACGCGCGAATGTGAACGGGCCGGCCTCAGGGTGGAGGAGGCCGCCTTCGTCGGCCGCCCGGGCGATTCCGCCGCGAAGCATCACGCCGGGGCGGTCGCGCGCCGGCCGGCATGACGTGCGCCGCGGTTTTATTGACGAGCCGTCGCTAAGCGGGCATCCTGTTTACAAGACGGGGTGTCGATAAAGACCGCTTCCTGCGGAGACGGAGCAAGCCATGTTCATTGCGCTGCGAGACCTGGCGTTCGCCAGGGGGCGTTTCTTTCTGATGGGCCTGGTGGTTGCGCTGATCGCCTTCCTGACGACGCTGTTGTCCGGGCTGTCGGCCGGGCTGATCAAGAACAACGTCTCGGGGTTGATGCAGTTGCCGGTCACCCACATCGCTTTCGAATACGACGACGAGCCGAATTACCGCGCGAGCCTGGTCGACCGCAGCATGTGGGAGGGCTGGGAAAAGAAGACCGGCGTCGAGGCGGCCGAGCCGCTCGGGCACACCATCTTCAATGCGCGCGGGGCCAACGACCAACCGCTGGAGCTGGCGCTGTGGGGCGTGCGGCCGGGGCGCTTCACCGAGCCGGCCGTGACCAGCGGAGCACAACTGGGCGGCAGCGAGGACGGCGTGGTGGTTTCGCAGATCCTCGCGGACAAGGGCGTGAAGATCGGCGACCGCATCACGCTCGATCGCGTGCTGACGGAGCTGCAGGTGATCGGCATCACCGGCGAAGCGAACATCGGGCACATCCCGATCGTCTATGCGCCGTTGCCCAAATGGCAGGAAGCGACCTACGGCCCTCCCGGCGGCATGCCACCGGGGGAGAAATTTCCGGACGTCGTGTATGACTACGTGAGCGTGATCGCGCTGCAGCTCGACGACAGCCTCGATGAAGCCGCGATCGGGGCCATCGACGAGGAGCTCGGCACGGTAACGCTGCGCAAGGTCGAGGACGCGTACGAGGCCTCCACGGGCTACGTGGACGAAGTGCGCTCCGTCAGCATGATCCAGTATTCGCTGATCCTGATTGCCACCGTGGTCATCGGGGCGTTCTTCGCGATCTGGACCATCCAGCGGACCCAGGAGATCGGGCTGGTCAAGGCGCTTGGCGCATCGAACGGCTACCTCCTAAGGGACTCGCTGGGACAGGCCTTCCTGCTGCTCGGGCTCGGCACTCTGGTCGGGCTCGGGGCGGGGCTGTGGATCGGGCAGTTCTTCATGAAGACGGGCCGGCCGTTCATGTACGTGCCGGAAACCGTCGCCGGCGCGATCGTCTCGCTGGTGATCGCAGGGCTGATCGGCGGCGCCCTGTCCATCCGCCGCATCACGGCCGTGGACCCCATCATCGCGCTCGGGAGGGACCGATGAGCCTGCGCACCGTCGACGTCTCGCTCACGCTCGGTGACGGCGAGCAGCAGGTCAGGGCGCTCGACCGGGTCTCTCTGGCGGTCGAGGCGGGCGATCTGATGGCGGTGGTCGGCCCGTCCGGCGCCGGCAAGTCGAGCCTGCTCGCCGTCTGCGGCGGCCTGCGCACGCCGAGCAGCGGGCAGGTCTTCGTAAATGGGGCGGAGATCACGGCGCTGTCGCCCGGCCGGTTGACGCAGGTCCGTCGCGACTCCATCGGGTTCGTATTCCAGCAGTCGAACCTGGTCCCCTCGCTGACGTCACTCGACCAGCTGCTGTTGATGACGCACCTCAAGGGCCGCCGGCCGGGGCGTGCTGAGCGTGACAAGGCACTCGGCTTGCTGCGCGAGGTTGGCATGGAGCATCGCCTGGACCGGCGTCCCGCGCAGCTTTCCGGCGGCGAGCGCCAGCGGGTCGGCATCGCGCGCGCACTGATGACCGACCCGGTGTTGTTGCTGGTGGACGAGCCTACTTCCATGCTCGACCACCAGCGCGGCCGGCAGATCGTCGAGTTGCTCGCGCGCGAGTGTCGCGAGCACAAGGTCGCGGCCCTGATGGTCACTCACGATGCGGGAATGCTCGACTGCGCCGATCGCGTCGTGCACATCCAGGACGGCCGCCTCAGGGAGGAGGCCGGGGAAAATGCCCAGGATTGAAGCGCCAACTATCGAGGAACACGTGCGGCAACAGACCGAGCGGCTGCTCGACGCCGCCAGCGTCCTGTTCCGCAAGCAGGGGTTCCATGGCACCGACATGGGCGACATCGCCGCCGCCGTGGGACTCGCCAGGAACTCGCTGTACCGCTATTACTCGAACAAGGAGCACATCCTGCTCGCGTGCGTGCAGCGCGACATGGGTCCGTACCTGCGGCAGATCGAGGCGCTGGAAAGCACCTATCCTGACCCACGCGCACGGATCGACGCATGGATAGACACCTCGATCGACATCGCAACCAGCCCCGCCCACGCCACGCTCGAGCTGATCAGCGAGATTCAGGAGTCCTCGCCGGAGCTGCGCCGGCAGATCATGCAGCTGCACCAGGCGCCCAACATCGTGCTGGAGGGCGCGGTGCGCGCGCTGCTCGGCCGGCAACGCCGCGACCCGGCGCTGCTCACCGCGATGATCGCCGGAATGGTGCAGTCCGGCGCGGCGCAGGCGATCCGTCGCAATGCCCAGGTCGCCGTCAAACGTGAACTGAAGTCCGCCGTCGCGCGACTTCTGCAGCCCTGACTGGAGGAAGAAATGTCAACGAACTCTGCGATCAGCACCCGCCGTCACCCATTGGCCGCGCTTGCGGCCATCGCGTGGGTGGCAATGGCGCCAGCGGCCGCGCTGGCCGCCGAGGACCACAGCCAGCATCAGCACGGGGGCGTTGCGCCGATGGACGCCGAGGGCAAGCGGCTCGAGTCCTACAACGCGCGCCATGAGATGTCGGCCGAGGACATGGCGGGTCTGCGGGCAAAGATCGCGCTCTATCGCGGCATGACCGACCGCGAGCTCGAGATGAACATGAACGCCATGGGTCCCGATTACGCCTGGTACGTCAGTGACACGAAGCTCAAGGGCGATACCGGCGTGCTGATTCTCTCGCACGGAGTGGGCGAGAACAGCGACAGGGCGATGAAAAAGGCATTCGAGCCGATTGGCGCGAGGCGTCCGACCGCGATCGGGTTCGGGATGTCGATGATGAGTTCGGCGCACCTGCAGGCCGCGGTCGACGACCTCGTGGCGCGCGGCGCGAAGACCATCGTGCTGGTGGACGAGGGCACGACGACGGAATACAACTCGCTCACCCGGCACTGGAAGTACATCTTCGGGATGCACCCGGAGGCGAGCTATCTGGACGTGCCGAGAGTCAAGGCCCCGCCGGGTGTGAAATTCCTCTGGTCCGGACATTTCAACGACAGCCCGTTGATCACCGAGATGCTCTATGAGAATGCGAAATCCGTCAGCAGGAACCCGGCGAAAGAAACGCTCATCATCGTCGGCCATGGGCCGGAGGACAATGCGGACAACGGACCGGACCTGAAGATCCTGCAGGCGCACGTGGAGCGCATCGCCGCGAAGAAGGAATTCGCCGATGTCCGGATCATCAACCTTCAGGACGACGCGATAAAACCAATCCGCGAGTCGAACGTCAGGACTTTGCGCAAATGGGTCGAGCAGGCGGGCCGCAAGGGCAACGAGGTGATCGTGGTGGCGATTGCGGCAGCAAGCTGGGGCGTACAGAACCACATCAAGCAGGATTTGCGCGGGCTGAAGTACACGTTCGCCGAGCAGGGTCTCACCGAGAACCCGAAGTTCGTGCAGTGGGTCGAAAGCCTGATCGACGAGGCTCTGGGCAGCCGGGCGGCGTCCGGCGGCGTGCCGGCCAAGGGCAAGTCCTGAGCGCCGCGCCGCCAGCCGGAGGAGCATGACGCCACGCGCAAAGCGGCTCGCCGTGCTGGCGCTCGCCGCGGCCGGGTTCGGCGCCGGCATCGCGGCGGCCATCTGGTCCGCGGGGTTCTGGCCCGTCCTGCCCGCGCGCGAAGCAGCCCTCGAGCGGCCAAGGATCCGCGGCGACTTCTCGCTGGTTGCGGCGGATGGCACGAGCGTCGAATGGCGTGAACT
>CAZFWB010000018.1:5796-30507 GCA_964522655.1 uncultured Chromatiaceae bacterium
GCGTCGGCTGGCTCGGCGCGGGCGGCGCCGTGCTGCGGCTGCTGCTGATCTCGGTGGACCCCGAGCGCGACGCGCCGCAGGCGGTCGGCGCCTACGCGGCGAACTTCGGCCCACAGGTGCTCGGGCTGACCGGTAGCGCGGAGCAGATCGCGGCAGCCGCCGCTGCCTTCGGCGTGTTCTACGAGAAGGTCCCGATGAGCATGCCCGGCGAGTACATGGTGAACCACACCGCGAGCCTGTTCCTGCTCGGACCGGGCGACGAGATCCTGGAAATCATCCCGTATGGCGCAGGCGCGGCGGAGATCGCCGCGGCGATCCGACGCCACCGCTGAGCCCGGCGGCGTTGCCTGACGTTATCGCTGCAGCCTTGCTGTGAGCCATCTCGCCGCGGTGGTGAGCACCAGCAGCGCCACCAGCAGCTGTGTGGCGATCACCAGCGTGAGCTTGAGCCGCTTGGCGGCGACCAGCGCCGAGGCTAGCCACGCCGAGGTCTCCGGATAGGAGAGGATGGCGACGAGCGCGGCGGCGTTCTCGCACCAGTCGAAGAGACTGCCGGCCATCAGCAGAGGTAGCAGGGCGCGTTCGGCCAGCATCGCGTACGCGTAAGGGAACGAGCGGCGCAGGCAGAAGGCGGCGATCGCGGCCAGAAACAGCCCGGCGGCGAAGGGGAATACGTAGTCGATGGCCGTGAACAGGTAATACTGCCGGTGCGCTTCATCGGTGTAGCCGGCGAGCTGCTCGATGACTTCGCCCGCGGTCAGGCCGTTCTGCAGGTCGAACGGCTGCGCGCCGCCGGCCACCGCCGGGAACGATGCGCCGATCTGCATGAGAAGAGACAGGCTTCCGAAGGCGACGACGGCGGTGACTATGAACAACCAGACGTTGCCGGAAGTGCGAATGATCAGCCAGTTCACGGCGCGCAGCATTTGGCGTTACTCGATCGTTCGGTCAGACGCGATCATAACGCCGGCCATATTCGACAGCACGCGCGCCGGCCGGTAGGTTAAGGCGATGGGCTACTGGCTGATGAAATCAGAACCGGCGGCGTTCAGCATCGACGACCTCGAGCGTCAGAAGGTTGCTGCATGGGAGGGCGTACGCAACTACCAGGCGCGAAATTTCATGCGCGACGGAATGCGCAAGGGCGACCTCGCCTTTCTCTATCACTCGAGCTGCGCATCGCCGGCGATCGCCGGGGTGATGGAGATCTGCCGCGAAGCGTACGCGGACCCGAGCCAGTTCGACCGCCGTTCTCCCTACTACGACCCCGGCAGCAGGCGCGACGACCCGCGCTGGCTCATGGTGGACGTGCGCTTCCGGCGGCGGCTGCGTCGCCCGGTCACGCTTGAGGAGTTGAGAGAGCACGAGGAACTACACGGGCTCGCGTTGCTCAGGCGCGGTAACCGGCTGTCGGTGATGCCGGTGGACGAGCGCGAATGGGAGTTCATTCTCGGACTGAGCTAGTCGAATCATATTTGTAATTGAAATTTTCTCGTTTGTACTTTTTTGGTGCAATTCGGCCGCGCTGTGCGTGAAATTCACTCATTTGGGTGAAGACATCACGACCCGGATTGGGGACAGTATTGTCAAGGTTATGTTGAGTCGGCCGCGGCAAGGTTGGCGTGTCCCGGCCGGGCGCAACTGACCCGAGACGTCCGAGAAGGGTGTCGGCGTGGCCCGGTTCGGGCCGACAGGCCCGGGCCGGGCTGCGTTCTTCTCGGTTCCGGCCTGCCGCCGTCCGGCGGCGTCAGTCTCTGCGTGCTTCGCGCTCGAGGATTTCCTGGCGGACTTCACTGATCTCGGCGGCGCGGGAGGCGGTCTTGCGCGCCTCGCATCGTGGCGCTCGCGGACACGCCGTGCTGCGCGGACAGATCACACTGGCGGGCGAGGTGAGCGCATCGCTGATCCATGCGATGTTGAGCACCTTCCCGATCGCCTTGAGTACTTTCGCCGCCGGCGCCGGCACGGGCGACTGGCCGCTGCGGCGCCGGCAGGCGTCCGCGATCGCATGCACCAGCGAGTCGGCGTCGACACCCTGGGAGGCCAGCGCGGGAACGAGGTCCACGCCTACGGACAGCACGTGCGGGTTCCCGGCCATGTCGCGGGTGCGCAGCGAATGACAGCAGTACAGGAGCGCGCGCTCGCCGTCCTGCAGGACGGATATCTGTGATGCCGGGCTCGTGCCCCGGTGCAGGTCGAGCATCCGGAACACCGCCCATTGCGGGCAGGGGTCAGTCACCATGGCCATGTTGCCCCAGGGCAGCGGTATGCCGTTGCCGCGATATACCGCGCGCAGAAATCCGGGCGGATAGGCATCGAAGAAATGCCAGTGGCGGTAGGGTGACACCGCCGTCATGCGGCGCATGATCACCGAGGGGGTCAGGCCCAGCCTGGTCCCGGCCGCGACCCGGTAGCTCTCGCGCATCAGGAAGCGCCGGTAGGGCTGCTTGGGGCAGAGCAGGGCACCGGCGAAGAAGCTGCACTCGAAGTCGCGCCAGGCGTAGAGTGCGTCCTGCGCGTCCATCCCGCCCGCGCTCTGGTGGCCCTCGTCGGGGCTGCCGCCCATCTCGCCCCCGGTCGCGTGCGGTGACTTCAAGCCGTCGCCGCCGTGCAGGACCTTGTGGGCAATGTGGGAGGCGAGGTCGAACTTCAGCCGCGCAATGTCTTTCTGCAGGCCGCGGTTCACGTACACCGTGGCGGGCGACTCGAAGAAAGAGCGCACCATGCTGCGCACCTTGCGGTCGTTGTCCCGCGCCAGCACGGGCCTTTTGTCAAACCAGTGGATCTCGAGACCGTGACGCCGGCACAGCCGCATCAGGTCTTCTACCGAAACCGGGAAACGGCGCTCGCCGACTTGCTCGGCCGAGCGCTCGAGGTCGGGGAAGTCGTTCTGTGCCTTCTCCTGGTAGGAGCGGATCAGCAGGTGGGCGAACTGCCGGCCGGTCGTCCCGGTTTGTGACAAAAGCTCCGGAATGGCGGCTTCGAGTAGTTCGCGGGAGAACAGGAATCCCGGTTCGAGCGGGACGCGGGCCGCCCCGCCTCCGGCCGGACGCGGCGTGATGCCGACTTCGGGATTCCCGTCAAGGAACCAGCGGGGGTCTTTCTGGAACACTGTGGCGAGGAGTTCCAGCAGCTCCGCCGAGGGAATGCGCTGGCCGGTCTCGATCATGCTGAGGTAGGAGACCGAGGGAGCGAGCTCGGCGTTCAGCTGGATGCAGCGGGCGGACACGTCCTGCAGAGTGAGCCCGTTGCGCTTGCGCAGGCCGCGGATCTTCGGGCCTAGAAAGTGGCCCTTGCGGAGGAGGCCGGACATAAGCTGGTTGTGAAATTTACACTGTGAAATTTCTTGTGTGAAATTTTGCAGTTCTTCTGGTCTAGGATCAAGCCATGAAAAACGCACGCAGGCCCGAAGCCTCGAGCGCTCCTGCCGGCGCGCCACCGCTCGAGACCGACGCCACGCCGTGGAACGGGGCGCCGGAGGTCCTCGGCGAGCGCGCGCTCGGGCTGCTGGCCCACCTTCACGGGCGCTTCAACGCCCGGCGGCTGGAGCTGCTCGCCCTGCGGCGCGAGCGCCAGGCCGCCCTGGACGCCGGCGAGCTGCCGGACTTCGCGAAGGAGAGCGCGGATCTGCGCTCCGCCGAGTGGCGCGTCGGCCCGCTGCCCGAGGACTTGCTCGATCGGCGCGTCGAAATCACCGGCCCGGTGGATCGCAAGATGATGATCAACGCGCTCAATTCGAAGGCGCGGGCCTTCATGGCGGATTTCGAGGACTCCTGCGCGCCCACCTGGGAGAACATCGTGCGCGGGCAGGTCAATCTTCGCGACGCAGTCGACGGCAGCATCCGGTTCACTGATCCGGCAACGGGACGCGACTATCGGCTCAACGAGCGCACCGCGACACTGATCGTCCGGCCCCGCGGCTGGCATCTGCCGGAAAAGCACGTGCGCGTGAGCGGCGAACCGGTTTCCGGCGCCCTGTTCGATTTCGCGGTGTACCTGGCCAACAATCACCGGGCGCTTGCACGGCGCGGTAGCGGCCCGTACTTCTATTTACCGAAGCTTGAGAGCCACCTGGAGGCGCGGCTCTGGAACGACGTGTTCGTGGCCGCCCAGGACTGGCTCGGTATGAGCCGCGGCACGATCAAGGCGACGGTCCTGATCGAGACCATTCTCGCCGCCTTCGAGATGGACGAGATCCTCTACGAGCTGCGCGAGCACTCGGCCGGCCTCAACTGCGGGCGCTGGGATTACATCTTCAGCTTCATCAAGAAATTCCGGAATCGCCCGGAGTTCGTGCTCCCCGAGCGTGGCAGCGTGACGATGGATCGGCCGTTTCTGCGAGCCTACGTGGATCTGCTGATTCGCACCTGTCACCGCCGCGGCGCCCACGCCATGGGCGGAATGGCGGCGCAGATCCCGATTCGCGATGACCCGCGGGCGAACGAGGTGGCGATGGCCAAGGTGAAGGCGGACAAGACGCGGGAGGCCAAAGCCGGTCACGACGGCACCTGGATCGCTCACCCGGGCCTCGCCGACATCGCGCTCGCGGCCTTCGACGCCGTGATGGCCGGTCCGAACCAGATCGCCCGGACTCGCGACGACGTGCACGTAACCGCTGCCGACCTGCTGCAGGTGCCGGACGGGCCGATCACCGAGGAGGGGCTGCGCCACAACATCCGCGTTGGCGTGCAGTACCTGGAAGCCTGGCTCGGCGGCCTAGGCTGTGTGCCGCTCTACCATCTCATGGAAGATGCCGCGACCGCCGAGATCTCTCGCGCCCAGCTCTGGCAATGGATTCGCCACGGGGCGCGCAGCGGCGATGGCTCGCGGATTACGGCCGAGCGTTTCGACCGGGCGCTTGCCGGGGAACTCGACGTGATCGCCGGGCAGGTCGGCGCGCGGCGCTTCGGGTCCGGGCACTTCGCAACTGCCGCGAAGCTCTTCGGCGACATGATCCGGAAGAGCGATTTCGACGAGTTCCTGACGCTGCCCGCCTACGATTACCTGTCCTGAGGAAGAACCATGAACAAGCAGATGCAACTGGACGCCGAACAGCTTCGCCGCGAGTGGGCCGACAGCCCCCGCTGGGCCGGAATCAGCCGTGCCTACGAGGCGGAGGACGTGGTCAGGCTGCGTGGCTCGGTGCGCATCGAGCATACGCTCGCTCGCATGGGTGCGGAGAAATTCTGGCGTCTGCTGCACACCGAAAGCGTCGTTACCGGCCTCGGCGCAGTCACCGGCAACCAGGCGGTGGAAGAGGTGCAGGCCGGGCTCAAAGCCATCTACTGTTCCGGGTGGCAGGTGGCCGGAGACGGCAACAGCGCCGGGGAGATGTATCCGGACCAGAGCCTCTACCCGGTCGATTCCGTCCCGAAGATGGTCGAGCGCATCAACAATGCCTTTATGCGTACCGACCAGATCCACCACATGAACGGCGACACGCGCATAGACTGGTTCGCGCCGATCATCGCCGACGCCGAGGCAGGCTTCGGCGGCAATCTCAACGCATTCGAGCTGACCAAGGCGCTGATTCGGGCGGGCGCCGCCGCGGTGCACTTCGAGGACCAGCTCTCCTCGGCGAAGAAATGCGGACACCTCGGCGGCAAGGTGCTGGTGCCGACGCAGGACGCGATCAACAAGCTGACGGCGGCGCGTTTCGCGGCAGACGTCATGGGCGTGCCCACCGTGCTGATCGCGCGCACCGACGCGGATGCGGCCAACCTGCTGCAGAGTGATTACGACCCGCGCGATGCAAAGTTCATGACCGGCACGCGCACCGGCGACGGGTTCTTCGAGACCCGCGCGGGGCTCGAGCAGGCGATCGACCGGGGCCTCTCCTATGCGCCGTACGCGGATCTCATCTGGTGCGAAACCTCGCGGCCTGATCTCGCCCAGGCGGAGCGGTTCGCGCAGGGCATACACTCCAGGTACCCCGGGAAGCTGCTCGCCTACAACTGCTCGCCGTCATTCAACTGGAAGGCCAATCTTCCGGCCGAGCGGCTGCGCGACTTCCGCGAGAGGCTGGCAGCAATGGGCTACCGATTCCAGTTCATCACCCTGGCTGGCTGGCACGCTCTCAATCTCTCCATGTTCGAGCTCGCGCGGGCCTACCGGCAGGACGGCATGCTCGCCTACTCGCAGATGCAGCAGCGGGAGTTCGCCAACGAGCAGCACGGCTTCCGCGCCACCAAGCACCAGACCTTCGTCGGCACCGGTTACTTCGACGCTGTGCAGACGGCGATTTCCGGTGGCGCGAACTCGACCACCGCGATGGCGGGCAGCACGGAGACCGCGCAGTTCCGGAGCGGCACGTGATGGCCGGCATGGCGCAACCGTTCGGCTGAGGTAGCGCTCCGAGATGGACGGCAGCGCGCAGATCCCGGCCCTGGCCCACGATGTGGCGGCGGCGATTTTCGCGGCCTTCGAGGACTACAACCGGGAGTTCCGCAGCATCACGCAGCGTGCGCGGCGGCGCTTCGAGGAGCGCGAGTGGAAGCTCGGCGCCCGCGACGCCGTGGAGCGGATCGAGCTCTACGACCGACGCGTGGAGAAATGCGTGGCGGGGCTCGTCGGTCGCATGGGCCGGTACATTGCCGAGGAGGCCGCCTGGAGCGCGATTCGTGGCCTCTTCGCCGGGATGATCGCCGACTGCCCGGACCGTGAGTTCTACAAGACTTTCTTCAATTCGTTGACCCGGAAGATCTTCGGCACGGTGGGCGTGAATCCGGCCGTGGAGTTCATTGCCCTCGATCTCGAGCCGACGCTCGATGCGGGCAGCGTCCCGTCGCGGGAGTACGACGCCGGGGCCGGGCTCGATCCGGCGATCGGGGGGATGCTCCGTGGGCTTCCCTGGAGCCGCTTGTTCCGGGACCTGCCGGGTTCCGCGGAGACGGTGCGCCGCGAGATCGCGGGTTTCGCCGCGGCCCGCGGACTCGCCGGCCCGGTTCAACGCATCGAGACCCTGGAACCGGTGTTCTACCGCGCCACACGGGCGTTCCTCGTGGGCCGCATGACCGGCCCGGGCTGGACGCTGCCTCTGATCGTCGCGCTGAAGCACGACGAGGACGGCGTCAGCGTGGATGCTGTGATGATGTCGGAGTACGAGGTACGGCCGCTATTCGGCTTCTCGCGCTCGTATTTCCACGTGGATCTCGCTCCGGTAGGCGCGGCCGTGCGCTTCCTTCGAACCATCATGCCGGGCAAGCCGACCGACGAGCTCTACACCGTGCTCGGGCGTGCCAAGCAGGGCAAGACCGAGCGTTACCGCGCGCTGTTCCGTCACCTGCAGCACTCCAGCGACCATTTCACGCATGCCGAGGGCGAGCGCGGCATGGTGATGATCGTGTTCACGCTCGCCTCGCTCGACATCGTCTTCAAGGTGATCCGTGACCGCTTCGCCTACCCGAAGACCGCAACCCGCGAGGAGGTGATGGACAAGTACCGCTTCGTGTTCCGGCACGATCGCGTCGGGCGGCTGGTGGATGCGCAGGAATACCGCCGGCTGCGTTTCCCCAAGGCGCGCTTCGAGGAGGAACTGCTCGAGGAACTCCTCGCCGAGGCATCACTCGGCTGCCGCACCGACGGCGACGACCTGATCGTCGAGCACTGCTACATGGAGCGGCGCATGAAGCCGCTGGACGTCTACCTGCGCCAGGCCGACGGTGTAGCCGCGCGTCGCGCAATCCGCGACTACGGCCAGGCGATCCGCGACCTTGCGCTCTCCAACGTGTTTCCCGGCGACCTGCTGCTGAAGAACTTCGGCGTCTCGCGCCACGGGCGGGTGATTTTCTACGACTACGATGAGCTCTGTCTCGTAACCGAATGCAGTTTCCGCGACCTGCCGGCGCCGCGCGACGAGGAGGACGAGTGGCGCGCAGAGCCCTGGTTCTACGTGGCGCCGAACGACGTCTTCCCGGAGCAATGGCTGGACTTCCTCGGCATCAAGCGCGAACTGCGCGAGGAGTTTCTCACCCACCACGCCGAGTTGCTCAGCGCCGGTTACTGGCGGCGCCTGCGGGCCATGCACGAAGCCGAGCAGCACATGGAGATCGTGCCCTATACCACGCGGCGCGCGGCCACGGCGGCCGCAATGTAGGGGCAGCGCCCAGGCGCTTCGCGGTCCCCGCCGATGGGAGAAGAACCTTAGAATAGCGCCCTTTCCTCCCGACGGTGCGCCCGTGTCCCGCGACAAGCTGATCCTTCTTTTCGGGCTCATTACCTACGGGATGGGCCAGTCACTGCTGTTCGTGATTTTCACGCCGCTCGCCCGCGAGCTCGGGCTGGCGGAGTGGCAGCTCGGAGTCATCATTGCCGCCTCCAATGTCGCGCTCGCTATCTCGGCCCCGCGCTGGGGCCGCGCCAGCGACCGGCTCGGGCGCAGGCCGGTGTATCTGATCGGGCTAGGCGGCTACGCGCTCGGTTACGCAGCCCTCGCGCTCGGGGTGCAGGCCGGGCTCTCAGGCTGGGTCACGGCGGCGCCATTGTTCGCCGTGCTGCTCGCGTTGCGCTTCGCTTATGGGCTGGCAGTCGGTGGCATCAACCCTGCAGCGACCGCGTACATTGCCGACACCACCGACGAGAGCTCGCGTTCGCAGGGCATGGCGCTGCTCGCCATGTCAGGCGGCCTTGGCACCATCGTCGGCCCGGCTTTCGGCGGTGCGCTGGCTGTCGTGAGCGCGGTCTTCCCGATGTACGCGGCCGCAGGGCTGGCGGTGCTCGCGGGATTCTGGGCGTTCGCAGCCCTGCCTGAACCCGTGCGCCAGGCGCAGACCGGAGCGCCGCGCAGACTCGGCGTTTTCGATCCGCGGGTGTTGCCGTATTTGGCCGGCTGGGTCGTGGTGTTCGGCGTTTTCACCGGAGTGCAGACGATTACCGCCTATTTTATCGCCGACCGTTTTGCGATTACGGAAGTCGACGCCCAGCAGCGCACCATGATGTTCGCGCTGCTGGCGATGGCGTTCTGCACGCTGCTGGTGCAGGCGGTGGTGCTGCAGCGCTGGAAGGCTCCTCCCGCCGTGATGCTGCGATTCGGATTCAGCGTCATGACCGGGGCGCTGCTGCTGCTCGCCTTCGGACCCGGTGTCGGTTCGCTATATGCGGGCTACGCGGCCTTCGGCGTGAGCTTCGGCTTCGCGGCGCCGGGCCTGAACGCCGCGGGCAGCCTGAGTGTGCGCGCCGACGAGCAGGGCGCGGTCGCCGGGCTGCTGTCAGCCGCGCCGACGGTGGGCATGATCTTCGGGCCGCTGCTGTGCGGGGCGGTGTATCGGGCCGCGCCGCAGCTACCTATGCTCGGCGGCGCCGGGCTGACGCTGCTGATGTTGGGCTGGCTGCTGTTCGTCCGCGTGCCGGGCGGTCCGACTGCGAAATAAGGGCCGCACCGAATCCGTTAGGCGGGATGCCTGCCTGTCCCGGAAGTCCGGAGGCCGTCTCACTCCTGGCGCCACTCCTCCGCCATGGCGATCATCGCCTCGGCTACGGCGCGCGGCTGCTCTTCGTGCACGTAGTGTCCGGCGCCCTCGACCCGGACCACGCGCGAGCCGGGTATCAGGCGCTGCACTTCGACCAGCTCGCCCGGCTTCTTGCTGCGGTCCTGCATCCCCCAAGCGATCAGCGTCGGCGCCTTGACCCGGCTCGCGGTCGCCGGCTCGTCGCCGGTCTGGTACTGGCCCATCATCGCGGTCGTCCCGGCAAGATAACCCTCGCTGCGCGGGGCGAGCATCATGTCGGCCATGACCTGCGGCGTGATGATGTCCTGGTCGAGGAAGGAGCGTCGCAGGAACCGCTCGCGGAAATCGCGCGTGCCGAAGATCTTCGCCATCACCCGGGGCAGCGGGAATACCAGGTACTGAGAAATGGGCGGCACGCCGGTGGTGATGATTCCGGGGTTCATGAGCACGACACCGCTCACGCGAGGGTCCTCGGCGGCGACGTAGACAGCGAGCGTGCCGCCCATCGAGTGCCCACCGATCACATAGCGCGTCAGGCCGAGCCTGTCTGCGAACGCCATGATCGCGCGGGCCTGGGAGGCATTGCTGTAGTCGCGTGTGGCTGGCTTGGACGACAGGCCGAAACCCGGCGCGTCCAGCGTGATCAGGTGGAAATCGTCGGCGAGCAGCGGGGCGAGCAGCCGGAAGGTCTGCAGCGAGTTGGCGAAGCCGTGCACCAGCAGCACGGTCGGCCGGCCGGGGCGCGGTTCGCCGAATACCCGGAAGCGCAATTGCATGCCGTCGACATCGAGAAACCGGTCCTGTGGCGCCGCCAGCGAGCGCGCCGGCACTTCAGGCTCGCCCGGCCAATAGGCGTAAATGACCAGCGCAGCCCAGGACAGGGCAAGCAGGCTGAACACAACGAACAGGGTGCGCCGCAGGGCACGCATCGCGGGATCCTAGCAGTTGTTGCGGTTGGGCGAAGGCGCGGGTTTGCCGTATGCTCGCCCTGCAGTCAGAGGGAGTCCGGGCGCATGCGCGCGGCAGCGAGCTTTGCAGTGGTGGCGATCGTGGTCGGCACACCGGCGGCGTGGGCCGGGCCTTTCGCGGATTATTCCGGTCGTGAGCTCTACACGCGGTTCTGCGCCAGTTGCCACGGCGAGGCAGGTTTTGGCGACGGCCCGGTGGCGCCCTCGCTGCAGGTTCTGGTCCCGGACCTCACGCGCATGTACCGGCGCAGCGGCGGCACGTTCCCCGAGGAACGCGTGCGCCGGATCATCGACGGCCGCCAGAGCTTTCCCGTGCATGGCACGCGCTACATGCCGGTGTGGGGCCGGGAATTCTGGATAGAGGAAGGCGCCACTGGCGAGGCCGAGGCCGAGACGCGCCGGCTCGTCGACAGGCTGGTGGAGTACCTGCGCTCGATCCAGCAATAGCAGCCAAGGCGGCGGGGGGAGCTCATGAGCGCGGTGACACGATCTTCTGCTTCGCGTGGCACGGCCGCTTTCGAGTCCGTGCGCGATTATGCGGCCGAGCTGGAGCGGCGCGGACGGTTGCTGCGCATTGCGGCCATGGACCAGGATCGCTACGAGGCAACCGCCTTCGCCTACCGGCTCATCGACCGCTACGGCATCGAGTTCGCGCCGGCATTCCTGATCGAGCGCGTTCGCATCGGGGGGCGCTGGGTCGACGGGCCGGTGATCGCCAATCTCTACGGGCGGTGGCCGGACGAGGCGCTGCTGTTTGGCGTGGAGAACGTCACCGATGATTACCAGCAGATGTACCGCGCGGTGCTCGATGCGTTGCGTGGGCGCCTCGACGCGGGCGGCAGCTGGCGGCGCATCCCGCCGGTCGAGGTGAGCGACCCGCGACAGGCGCCCTGCAAGGAAGTCGTGCTGACCGGCGAGGCGGTGGACCTCGAGCAGTTTGCGTGGCTGCAGAACAACCCAGCCGACGCGGGCCGTTACGTCAACATGGGTGCGGTGTTCATCCAGGACCCCGGGATCGGCCGCAACGTCGGCACCTATCGCTGCCAGGTAAAAGGCGCGCGACGCATGGCAGTCAACCCGGAGCCCGGGCAGCATGGCTGGCGCATCCTTACGGCCATGAAGGAGCGGGGCGACCGTGTGGCGCAGGTCGCGGTCGCCGTGGGACCCGACCCCATGACCTTCTGCGCGAGCAGCACGAAGATGGCTGGTTTCCTCGAGGACGAACTCGAGTTCGCCGGCGGCCTGCGCGGCGCGCCACTGCCGGTCGTGAAGTGCGAGACCAGCGACATCCGCGTGCCCGCCTGCTCGGAGTTCGTGATCGAGGGCGAAGTGCCGCTCACCGAGTTCGAGGACGAGGGCCCCTACGGCGAGATGTACGGCTATCTGGGACCGGTCAAGCGCGACAATTTCTTCATGAACATCCGCGCCATCACCCACCGGCGCAATCCCTGGGTGCTGAACTCCTTCACCGGGCTCACCTGTGACATGCCGCGCTCGCCGCAGATCGCCGCAAATTTCTTCATGTACCGCAAGCTGATTCCGTCGCTCACCGGGCTGATCTCGCCCCGCGGGGCAAATGGCGTCATCGTGATCGCCATCGACAAGAAGTTTCCGGGAGAGGGCATCGCGGCCGGGCAATACGTCGCCGCCAACGCGGGCCTCAACAAGGTGGTGATCGTGGTGGACCAGGATCTCAACATCCTCGACCCGAGCCAGATATTGCACGCGCTCGGCGCGCGCTGGCAGCCCGCCGCGAGTCTCCTCATCCCGCAGACGCAGATGATGATGCCCGACCCGAGCCGCCCCCGCTGGGGCCTGTCGAGCAAGATCATCATCGACGCCACGCGGCAGCTGCCCGCCGAGGGAGGACCGAAGAGCTGGGCGCCGCTGAATCGTGCGTTGCTGATGCAGGGCGCGCCGGGCGCGTTCGAGCTGGTCGACGCGCGCTGGGCGGAATATTTCACCGGGCGCCCCGCGCCCTGAGCGCCTGCACGGCCGCAACGCCGCCCGTTGCGGGTCGGCAGGGCGCAACCGGCACTGCGGCGTTTTGCCCCGTTGCCCGGGGTTTCCTCCCACCTCTATCCTCAGACGTTTCGTCGAGGCGAGTTCGGGACGGGATGCTGACTTCACGCCAGGAGATCGCGCGCGAGCGCCGTCGCCAGATCCAGGTGCGCAAGGCCTTTCAGGCCGGTCTGGATGCGACCGATTGGGAGGACGCAGCAGCCGCGCGTTTTTATCTCGCCTGCGCGGATTATCTCAAGTGGTCCATGGACCGCCTCCACCGCCAGGATCAGCGCATTCACGACCTGCTGCGCGACCGGATTCCGCCCGAGGAGAAAGAGGCCCATGAACGCCTGGCCGTACTCGATGAACGGCAGGAACGCAGCCGCGCCCTGATGCGCGACTTCGAGGCGGCGGCCGAAGCACTTCGCAGCGCAGGCGCCGGCGGCATCGGCGCCTTCGAGGAGGCGGCGCGCGAGTTCACCGCCGCGTTCGGTTCCTTGTTGCAGGCGCGCAAGAACCCCTTTTTCCGGCACACCGATCGCCTGTTCAACGACGCGGACTGGGAAGAGATCGCCGGTGTCACGGCGCAGAGCCTGGCAGACGAACAACGCCTGTTCACGTCCGTGCAGCGCAGTGCGCCGGCGGGCGTCGACCCGGAAAAATTCACTGCCGAGCACCTGCCCGGCTGATTCGACCGCAACGGCACATGCCAGCAAGAAACCACCGAGGAGAAAAAGTAATGCATTCCCGTCGATCAAAGTCGTTCATCCGCCCGGTTGCCGTTGCGGTGGCCGCGATGTTCGCCGTTTCCACGGCCGTGGTGGGGCAGGAGGAGCACGACCACTCCAGGATGGACCACTCGATGCACGACACCGGGCGCGACGAGCTCGGGCGCAGCCTCTACGGCATGAAGCACGAGATGGACGCCGCCATGATGAAGGAGCTGCGCGAGAAGATATCGTTGTACCGCGACTACTCCGACGCCCAGATAGCGCTGTCCATGGACCAGATGGGACCCGAGTACGCCTGGTACATCAGCCCGACGGACCTCAAGGGCGAACAGGGCGTGCTGATCCTCACGCACGGTTTCCGCGAACAGGGCGACAAGATATTCCGGGACCAGGTGCAGTCGATCGGCAACATCTTTCCGACCTCGCTCGGCATCGGCATGGCGATGATGATGTCGCAGCACATCCAGGTGGCCCTCGACGACCTGACCGAGGCCGGGGCGAAGGAGATCGTCGTCATACCAATCACCTCCTCGGCGACGAACGAGCTCTACCGCCAGTGGCTGTACGTGTTCGGCCTTCAGGAGAAAGCGGAGTTCGCCTCCATACCGCGGGTGAAGACCGACGCGACGATCAGGTTCGCGCAGCCACCGGGGGACAACCCGCTGGTTGCAGAGATCCTCGTCGACCATGCCCTGGAAATCAGCACCGACCCGAAGAACGAGATCGTGATCATCGCCGGCCACGGCCCGTCGGGTAACGAGGACAACGACAAGGAGATGCGCGTGCTGGCCGGCCTGGCGAAAATCGTCGGGGAGGATGGCGGCTTCGCGGCGGCGTACGGCCAGACCCTGCAGGACGATGCGGCGCCGGAGATCCGCGCGGCCAACGTGCAGAAGCTGCGGGGGCTGATAGAGACTGCAGCGAAGGACGGCAAGACGGCGCTGGTGGTGACGAACCTCATCTCCGCGCGCAGCATCCAGGCGAAGCTGCGCGAGGACCTGAAGGGGCTCGATTACAGGTTCAACAACAAGGGCATCGTCCAGCACGCGAACTTCATGAAGTGGATGGGCGAGGAAATCCGCCACCAGCTCGAGAAGAAGGCGTCGCTCTGACGACAGGCTTCGACCGGCGGACCCGCGGGCGGTGAGGGCCGCCGGCTGGGGACGCCCCCGGTTGTGTGCCGGGCGCAGGTCAGGCGTCGTCGCCCGCCTGTCGCCGGGCGCTCCAGCTGCGCGCCTGCTGCCGCAGCCCGTCGCGGACTCTGGCCGGCAGGCCAGCGACGGTTCGCCCGGAGAGCGCGCGCCGCGTCAGCGCTGCGATCTGCCGGAACTCGTCACGATTTGCGGCGGGCGCGGCGCGCAGCAGCTCGTCGAGTTCGGCCCGCTCGGCCCGGTCGAGGTCGCCCATGGCTTCACCGGCCAGCAACTCGGCGAGGCGACCGCGCGAGGGGGTTCGCGTGTGCATCAGCCCGCCGCCTCCCCGGCCGAGTTCGCGGTAATGTTGAGCCGGTCGCGGATGTAGATCAGTCCGCGCCGGATGCGCGTCTTCACGGTCCCGAGCGGCAGGCGCAGCTGTTCGGCGATCTCGCTGTGGCTGTAACCCTCGTACAGCGACAGCGTGAGAATCTGACGCTGTTCGGGCTCCATCGTCGCGAGCAGCCGCTGCACGATGGCGACGTCGGAGGACTCTTCCATGTCCGGCGCGACGGAGGGCTGGCGCAGTTCACCGAGTTCCTCGTCGTCGATCGAGTCCATTCCAGGGCGGCGCGTGTTCTGCCGCAGCCGGTCGATGAGCCGCCGGCGTGCGATGGTGGAAACGAAGGCCACCTCGCTGGCGATGCTGCGGTCGAATCGCCCCGCGCTGCCCCAGAGTTCGATGAATATGTCCTGCACCGCGTCCTCGGCGTCGGCGTCGTTGCGCAGGAAACGCCTCGCCAGCGACCACACGAGCTTGCCATAGGCGTCGATGCATTCCTGTACGGCGGCCTGGTCGCCGGCCGCGATACGCTCGAGGATCCCTTTTTGTTCTTCTTTTGCCTTGCTCACCGTTACGACGCTGGCACGCGGCCGCCCTGGCCTCTGGCGGCGGGACGAAGCCAGTTTACGAAACGAAACGGCGGCAATCATAACTGATGGCCTGCACGAGGGGGGTAGGCCCCGGGGCCGCCGGTGCGGCGGACCCCGGGCTTACCGTGGGTGGCAGGGACGCGCCCGGACGCGGGCGCACGGGCTGGTCAGCCGGGAGGCATGACCACGGCGTCGATCACGTGGATGACGCCGTTACTCGCGCCGACATCGGCGGAGACCACCTTTGCGCCGTTGACGGTCACGGCGCCCATGGCGGACTTCACGTCGAGCGTCGCGCCCTCGAGCGTGGCCGGTCTGGCCGAGCCCTTTATGTCGGCGGCCATGATCTTTCCGGATACCACGTGGTAGAGCAGGATGCTCTTCAGCTGCTCTTTGTTCTCCGGCTTGAGCAGGTTATCGAGAGTGCCGGCGGGCAGCCTGGCAAAAGCCTCGTCCGTCGGGGCGAAGACCGTGAATGGACCCGGGCCCTTCAGTGCGTCTACCAGGCCGGCCGCGGTGAGCGCGGTGGCCAGAGTATTGAACGAGCCTGCCGCGACGGCGGTATCGACGATGTCCTTGCTGTGGCCCGCGGCACGGGCCTGGGGAGCGAGGGCGAGACCGAGGACGAGGAAGGCAAGGAAACCGAGCAGGGATCGGGCGGGACGTGGATTTCTGGCAATGGCGTTCATGGTCGTGACTCTCCTTATATGAACGGATCATTCGCTGTGGGTGACAGTCCCAGGGTTATTCGTCCGGACCGCCCCGGCCGGATTCACCCGGTGTTGCCGCATCACCGCGATCGCCTACACTGAATCGGGCAATCGGGAGGTCATCGATGGCAATCTTTCCGGGGCGCGTCGCAGCCGCGCTGCTTCTCGCGGGGCTCGTGTACCTGAACGTGGACTACTGGCGGGATCCGCCGTACTGGCGGCGCTGGTGGGACACGATGACGCATATGCAACCCGATTACCTGAACCTCGCGCCGCTGGAAGAGGTTGCTGCAGGCACCGTTCCGGCGCTGCCGGTGGCCGCTCGCGCGGAGCGCAGCATCGATGAGGCGGCCCTGCGCGCGGCCGAAGAGTACGCGGCGCGTTTCGACTCGTTCGCGCTGATCGTCGTGCACCGCGGCCGCGTGCAATCCGAGTGGTACCGGGCGGACTGGAGCCCGTCGCGACTCACGCAGTCGCAGTCGATGCACAAGACCGTCGTTGCGCTCATGCTGGGCGCGGCGATCGCCGACGGCCACGTCGGGTCGGTGGACGATGGGATCGGCACCTACCTCACCGAATGGGCTACTGATCCGCGCGGTGACATCACTATCCGCAACCTGCTCAACATGTCCTCCGGGCTCGGAGGTTACGAGTTCAGTCTGAATCCGTTCGCCCGGGACTCCGCGTTCCGGTTCCTGTTCAGCGCGGATCGCGACGCCGTGGTCCTGGCTACCCCGCTACGGTGGCAGCCGGGCTCCCGCTTCGAGTACAACGACGTCAATGCTCAGCTCGCCGGCATGATCGTGGAACGCGCCAGCGGGCGCCGGTACGCGCAATACCTCTCGATGCGGCTGTGGCGCGCCGTCGGCGGCGCGCCGGCCATGATCTGGCTCGACCGGCCGCAGGGCAGGGCCATGACCGCCTGTTGCCTGCTGGCGACGGCGATGGACTGGGCGCGTCTCGGCACGATGCTCGAGGACAGCGGCGTGCTGAATGGCGAGCAGGTGCTGCCCGCCGCGTGGATCGAGCAGATGATCGCTCCTTCGGCCCAAAACCCCGGCTACGGGCTGTTCACCTGGATCGGAGCGGGCATCCGGGAGGAGGCGCTCGCGTCGGCGGCGGAGATCCGCCAGTCCGATCCGTTCGTGGCGGCGGACGTCTTCATGCTGCTCGGCCACGGCGGGCAGCGCGTGTACGTTTCGCGCGAGCTCGACCTGGTCGTGGTGCGGATGGGCCCGTTCAACGGCTACGAGCCGCTGAAACCCGGCTGGGACAACGCGTGGCTCTTCAACACCGTGGCGCGCGGCATCCTGCTGCCTGCCGCGGCGGCAACCGAAAAACGGGGACAGTGACCAAATTCGAAGCCTGACGATGCCAATGCTGTCTTAGCCTGGAAGAGATTTGGTCACTGTCCCCCTTTCCAAAGAAAAAGGCCTTCCCGATGGGAAGGCCTTTTCCGTCGTTGCGTTGAACGAGTGAAGCCGGCGTTACGGTGCTACCCAGGTGCCGCCCTGGAATCCGCAGCCGATCTCGAGGCCGGAGGCGTCCCCTTCGTAATAGAGCAGCTTGGTGTCGCCTTTGTCACAGGTGCCGACGAGGCCTTCGGTGGGGCAGGCCCCGGCCGCATGCACGGCGTCCTTGTTCTCGTCGGTCTTGCCCAGTTCCTCGCACTTGGCCGCGTCGATCGGCATCTCGCAGACCTTGAAGGGGCCTGCAAACATGTTCTGCTGCACGTACATGCAGTGTCCCGCATCCTCGGCCAGCGCGGTGCCGGTCAAAGGCCCGGCGGCGAGCAATGCGACGGCCGCGATTTTGGCCGTGAGTTTCATCGTCATGGGTGATACCCCCTCGTTGTTGGTCTTAGAAGATCCTGACAATCTTGCGTGGCGTTGCGGCCGGGCAACGCGTCCGGTCCCGCCGCGATCCGCCCGAATCTTGGCACGCCACCAGCCAGATAGTCTAGGTGGCGGGCAGTGCCCAGGCCACCAGATAGTCGTCGATCGCAGCGCCGTTGATGAACATGTGGCCGCCGGCGGCGATCACCAGGAACTGCCGGCCCGCCGCCTGATAGGTCATCGGCGAAGCATGCGCGGCGGTCGGCGTGCGCGCGCTCCAGAGTTCCTCCCCCGTGTCGACGTCGAAGGCCCGGATGCGCTGATCGGCGGCCCCGCCGATGAACACCAGCCCGCCGGCCGTGGCGATCGCGCCACCCGCAGAAGGTGACCCCCATTTGAGGGGAATCGGCAATGGCGAGAGCTTCTCGATCGTGCCGAGCGCCACGCTCCAGCGGATGCTGCCTTCCGCGAGGTCGACGGCCACGAGGCTCGACCACGGCGGCGGCGTGCAGGGCATGAACGAGGGGCCGAGCAGGATGCGTTGCTCGATCGCATAGGGGGTGCCCTGAATGCGCGCTGGCCGGCCCTGCGGCGCGCCGGCGGAGGCATCGAATTCCCTCTCCGCCGGTACGCTGCCCGCGTCGAGGAGGCGCAGCCACATGCCGACCTGTGAAACGCTGGTGATGAGCAGATTGCGTGACGGGTCGAACGCGCCGCCGCCCCAGTTCGGCCCGCCGGCAGTCCCCGGGAACATGATCCAGCCATGCGTCGAGGGCGGCGTGAAGATCCCGCCGGTGCGCGCGCTGGCAATCCAGGCGCGGCACTGCAGCCGGTCCCACAGCGTCGGCCCCCAGGCATCATCCGGTGAAATGCCGGTCTTGAGCAGCGGCGGGGGCTTTGCCGGGAAAGGCTGCGTCGGAGACAACTCCTCACCGGGCACACCGTCCGTCGGCACGCCCCGCTCCTCGACCGGGAACAGCGGTCGGCCGGTCTCACGGTCGAGCACGAACACGAACCCCTGCTTCGTCAGCTGGACCACTGCCGGAACACGCCGGCCTTCGCGGGCGATGTCCACCAGCATCGGCTGCGCGGGCAGGTCCCAGTCCCAGACGTCGTGGTGAATCGTCTGGAAGTGCCAGGCGACCTCGCCGGTGGCGCCGCGCAGGGCGACCACCGAATTGGCGTAGCGGTTGTCGCCGGGGCGGGTGCCGCCGAAGAAGTTGGGCGCGGCGCTCGACGTCGGCAGGAAGACGAGATCGCGCTCCTCGTCGACCGACATGAGCGTCCAGACGTTGGCGCCGCCCGTATCGCGCACGCCCTGCACGGTCCAGCCGAGCGCTGCCGGATCGGCGGCCGCGCGCGGCACCGGGTCGAAGGACCACCGCAGCGCCCCCGTGCGGGCATCGAAGCCGCGCACCGCGCCGCTCGGGGCGGCGGAGAACTGGTTTTTCATGTTGTTGACGTGGCCGATCACGACCACCCCGTTCACGACCACCGGCGGCGCCGAGAAGATCACGCCCCAGGGATCGGGATGGGACGGATGCGCCGCCCGGATGATCGGGTTCACGTCGACCTCGCCGCCGCTGCCGAAGTCCGGGCAGGGTCTGCCGTCGCGCGCGTCGAGCGCGAGCAGGCGCCGGTCGGTGGTACCCGAGAAGATCCGGTGCGCGCAGCGTGCGCCTGCTGCGGCGCCGGGATCGCGCCAGTAGGCGACACCGAGGCATTTCAGCCGGGTGGGGATCTCGCTGAGCAGCACCTGCGGGTCGTGACTCCAGCGTTCCACACCCGTGGCGGGGTCCAGCGCGACGATCCGGTTGAACGGCGTGCACACGACCAGGTGCGCGCCCGCCGCTTCGGGCAGCAGGATCGGCGTGGCCTGGAATCCCGCGAAGCCGCGCCGGTCCGGATGACGCTCGAAATCGCCGTGCCGCCACTGCCAGGCGGGGCTGAGGGTGGCGACATTCGCGCGATTGATCTGCGCGAGCGCAGAGTAGCGCGACGCGCCTGCGTCGCCGCCGTAGTAGACCCAGCCCTCGGCAATAGCCTGCTGCATCAACAGAAGCAGCAGCGGCGCAAGCTGCGAGCTGTTCATGTCGGCGTCGCCAGCGCCGCGCGCGTTTCGTCGAGCAGGAGGCGCGCGTTGGGCGACAGCGAGTCGTCGCTGCGGTAGACGAGCGCCACCGTGCTGTGCCAGTTGATGCGCGGTACGTGCAGTTCGGCGAGATCGCCTGTGGCAATCGCGTCCCGGATGGTGCCGATCATCGGCAGGACGGCGACGGTGTCGCATTGCGCGATCATGTTGCAGACGAACTCATCGGTCGCCTCGCCCATCGGCGCGGCCGGTGGCGTTAGCCCCGCCTCGGCGAACGTTTCCTCCCAGTTCGCGAGCACCATGCCCCACGTGCTGGCATAGGCGATCCGGTACTCGAGCACCCGGGCGAGGGCCACGTTGCGCCTGCCTGCGAGCGGATGGCGCTTGCCGACCACCAGCGCGTAGCGCAGGCGAAACAGCGGCTCGTGCACGATGCGCCGCTGCGCCGGGCCATCCGCGATCTCCGAGACCATGAAATCGAGTTCACCGTCACTGAGCCGACCGATCAGGAAACTGTAGGAGCCGAGCGCCGTCTGCACGCGGATGCCCGGGTAACGTTCGCAGAATCGCCCGATCAGTGTTCCCATCGTGGAGGGGATGCCGTAGGGCAGAAGCCCGATGGCGAGGCGCCCCTCGCCCATGCCACGGATGCGGTTCAAACGGTCCAGTGCCAGCTGCACGCCGTCCTGGATCCGGCGTGCGCTCTCGTACAGGCAGTGCCCCGAAGCAGTGGGCTGAACGCGGCCCGGCTTGCGCTCGAGCAACGTCACCGCGAGATCCTCTTCGAGCTTCTTGATGGACAGGCTCAGCGCCGGCGGCGAGATTTGCAGGGCATTCGCGGCCTTGTTGAAGCTGCCGCGCTCGACGACGGCGCAGAAATAGCGCAACTGGCGCAGATCCATGACCGCGACGGTAACAAAATGAAATCAACAAAATCGCAAAGTTCGGGTAACTATCCGAGCCGCGGTCCGAGGTCGGGTGAGCCGGGCCGGAATTACGTAAGCTATTGTTTATAAATTACAAAATAGCTCGACCGATCGGGTGTGCCGCCCACGGCTCTGGTGCCGCATCCGGTGCTACCGTCTGGCGTGCCATCGGCAGGCGTACCACTCGGCCGCGCTTGCCGTGGCTGGCGCGATCTCTCAGGATGCCGGCTGATCATCGCCCATAGGGGAGGGCCGCATGGCCCAGCAACAGGATTCCGGCGGCCGGGCCGAGCTGACCCTCGCCGTGTTCGTGGACTTCGAGAACCTCGCGCTCGGCGCTCAGGACCTCAAGGGCAAGCGCTTCGACATCGAGCTGGTATTGAAGCGTCTGCTGGAGAAAGGCCGTATCGTCGCCAAGCGTGCCTACTGCGACTGGTCGCGCTACCGCCAGTTCATGGACGAGTTCCACAGGAACGGCTTCGAGATGGTGGACATTCCGCAGACCAAGATCAGCGGCAAGAACAGCGCCGACATCCGCATGGTCGTCGATGCGCTCGACCTCTGTTATTCGAAGTCGCACATCGACGCTTTCGCGCTGCTCACCGGCGACAGCGATTTCTCGCCGCTGGTGTCCAAGCTGAAGGAAAACGACAAGCGCGTTATCGGCTGCGGCGTGAGAAATTCCACCTCCAACCTGCTTGCCGCCAGCTGCGACGAATTCATTTTCTACGACGATCTCGTGAAGGTATCGCAGCGGCCGCGCACCCGCGCGAAGAAGGCGAAGAGCAGCGAGCAGCAGACCGCCCTCGAGCGCGTCGCAGAAACGGTGGAGTCCCTGTCCGGCGAGTACGATCCGCTGTGGGGGTCGCTGGTCAAGCAGACGGTGCGGCGTGTCTACCCGGGCTTCAACGAGACTGCCTACGGTTACCGCAGTTTCTCCGAGCTGCTCGAAGACGCCGCGAAGCAGGGCCTGCTGGAACTGGAATTCGACAAGGAACGGGGCAATTACAAGGTGCGAGCCGTCGGCGCCGAGTAGCCCCGCGTACCGCTCAGCGCACCGCGGCCTTGTCGCCCTTGGGGGATTTCGTCGGCGGCGCGGCCGCGAGTTGATAGATGGGGCGCTCGCCGCCCTGCTTGTAATAGACCATCATCTGGGGGGCGAGCGCCGCGAGGGTCTGCTGGCGGTTCTCGGGGCTCGGATGGGTACTCAGGAATTGCGGCGGCCCGTTGCCGCCGACCTTCTCCATTTTCTGCCAGAGCGTGGCCGCCGCGTTCGGGTCATAGCCTGCCTTGGCGGCGATCTCCATGCCGACGCGGTCCGCCTCGGCTTCCGACCCGCGGCTGTTGGGCAGCAGCAGCCCCAGCTGACCGAGTGCCGCTGCACCCGCCATCGCGGCGCTGCTGTCGGTCGCGACGCCAGTCGCCACGGCTCCAAGCTGGGTCGCTATCGCCATCGACATGCGCTCGGCGGTGTGATTGAGCAGCGCATGACTGATCTCATGGCCCATGACCTGCGCCAGCTCGTCGTCGGTCGGATCCACTTTCTGAATCAGCCCCGTGTAGACCGCCATGCGGCCGCCAGCCATGCACCAGGCGTTCACGGTCTTCGGCTCGTCGATGATCCGGACGCTCCATTCCCAGTTCTTCGTCTCCGGCCGGTAGAGAATCGCCTGTGCGATTAACCGGCCGGTGATGGTGTTGACCCGCGTGACGAGTTTCGGGTCGGTGACGAGCTTGCCCTCGGAGCCGAGCTTGTCCATTGTCTGGATATAGGCCTGCTTTGACTGGGCGATGGCGCTCTGCTCGGAAACGAGCATGAGCTGCCTGCGGCCCGCGACGTTGGTCGCGCAGGCGCTGAGCAGCAGGGCGAGGCAGGCGAGGGCGATGCCGGTTCTTTTCATTGTTCGGGCCTCCGCGGTGTCGGCAGTGTAGGCAATGACCCGCCAGGCAGCCAAGTCACCGTTTTTGCTTTGCAGTAGCCAGAGCTCGAATTACGGGGACAGTTCGCTCAATTGCGGCCTGCGCGCCGCGGTTGACGCGATCAGCCTCGGCGGCAATTGAGTGAACTGTCCCTGCAATTCCGCGTTCAGGGCTGTACCCGCAACGAAAAATCCGCCGTTCCCAGCCGCTCGCAGCCGTCCGCGGTGATGCGCACCGTGTCTTCCATGTGCACCGAGCCCCAGCCGATCTCGGTGTGCGGCAGGTCCACGTTGATGACCATGTTCTCGCACAGCACCTGGTCGGGCTTGGTCTGCGGCTGGACGCAGGCCGGCTTCGGGTCGTCGGTGTGCTCGAGCCCGAGGCCGTGCACGACCGGATCGCGAAACGCCGGGATGCCGGCGGCGCGAACTGCGTCGCCGACACGGCTGGCGATCTCGCTGTAGCGGATGCCCGGCTTCAGAAGTTCCTGCGCGCGTTCCCAGCCAGCGCAGATCGCCTGGTGGCGGCGCCGGTGCTCCAGCGACGGCTCGCCGACTACGGCGCAGCGGCCGAAGTCGCCGTGATAATGCCGATACTGCCCGAGAGCGTCGAAGAAGATCGGCTCGTTGCGGCGGACTTTTCCCGCCGGCAGCTCGCCGAGTCCGCACATCAGGTACACGCCGCGGCCTCCCTGGCGGGCCATTTCCATCATGAAGACGTTTTCGAGATCGATCCAGGTGGAGCCCTCGCGCATCGCGCCCGCAGCCGCGAGCAGTGCCGCCTCGTTGATACGCGCGGCCTGGCGCAGGATCGCGATCTCCTCCTCGGTCTTGACCATCCGGATCTCGTTGAAAAGCTCGGGGGCATACAGGCACTTGACCCGCGTGAGTCCGCAGTGCGCCAGCCAGCCGTAGACGCGGACGTCGTCGACGACGACGTGACCGCGCTCGAGTCCCGCGGCCTTCACGGCACGTGCCAGCGCCCAGCGCGCATCCGGCGACATCGATGGGCCGAGCCGTTGCGTGATCTCGAGCCAGCGTTGCTCCAGCGGCGTCAGGTTCGCGCCGTCGCGGACCGGCCAGCCTGCGTAGTCGCCCCCGCGGGGTGTGCCGTCGGGGAACTTCGCGGCCTGTGAGCCGCCCGCGGGGCGCTCGAGCGCCGGCGCGGAATAGGCGTACACGCCCGGCATCCAGCTGCCGCCGGACGTCTCGAGACGGCGGATTTCGAGCGCCGGCAGGACGAGCGCAGCCGGCTCGCCGTCGCGTGCCGGCAGAACCGCGAAGTAGCTGCCGTCGTATCCGACCGCGGTGTTGAAGGCGCCCCAGTAGTCACTCAGATAGTAAGCGTTGATGGGGCGCGCCGCGATCAGCCCGTCGAGGCGCTCGCGTTCGAGAATCTCGCAGGCACGTGGTCTGTTGAGCAGCATGAAGTCTGAATCCTGGCAGTACGGCAGCGGGCGAGTATAGCCGCCTCCGGCGGCTGCACGCCTTGACGACGCGAGAGGCGTCGGGCAACGTCTGGTCTTTGCCGCCGTCGATCGCCCATGTCAACGCGACACCGCCCGCCGGCTTCCTCCCGATCCCCGCCGGCGGCGATACGGCAGGGAATGGTCGCAATGCTGATCCTGCTCATGATGGGAGAGGCGCCGGCCGCTTCGGCACAGGCGCCGGCGGTAAACGCCGGCGCCTGTGCAGTGCTCGCGGCACTGGATTTCAGCGAACCGGTCGGCGCCAGCGTCACGCTGCAGGGCGAGCTGCTGCCCGCGGCCGACGGCCTGCCATCGCGGTGCCGCGTCACCGGTACCGTCGCCCCGGAAGTCACGGTAGAGGCCTGGCTGCCGGAAGAGGGATGGAACGGCAAGCTCCTGGTAGCCGGCTGTTACGGGCTCTGCGGCAGCATCCGCGCCGATCAGATGGAGGATGCGGCGGCTCGTGGCTATGCCACCGCCACCACCGACGGGGGGCACCGCCACGGGAAGTACCCGGACAGCCGCTGGGCGTATAACAACCCGCA
>CAZFWB010000019.1:0-29996 GCA_964522655.1 uncultured Chromatiaceae bacterium
TGGTGGAGGCGGCGGGAATCGAACCCGCGTCCGCAAGCCCTACGCCATGAGCTCTACATGCTTATTCCGCCTTTTTGTCTCGCTGCCGGCTACCCGACGGACAGGGAAGACCAACAGCCAGCCCGGTGAAGGGTTTAGTGGTCAGGCCCCGGACGAGCCTTCGCACGAGCTTGTGATTGATGACCCCGGCGTCCGATTCCGCACAAGCACGGATTCGGCCCGAGGGCTCAAAGCTGGTTATTAAGCAGCCAGAGCGTAGTTGTCGTCGTTCGCAACTATCGGTTTGCAGACTGGATTAACGAGGTCATCTGCGCCTCGGCATGCACCCAGGGTTTCGCGACCCGCGTCGAAACCAGGTCGCCCCCATTGGTATCGCCACTGTGACACGAATGGCAACCGGAAGTTTAGATGGCGGCATTGAGAAAACCACGTACCGTCTGCGCATTTCGCCACCGGAAGAGCAGACCACCTGCCAGAAAACGCCGGAGAAAAAACTCTCAAGCGATTGTTAATAAACTAGTTATGTCGAAGTAATCGCTGCCGCTGCCGCTGCCAGTCGCGGTCCTTCTCAGCGGCGCGCTTGTCATGCTGTTTCTTGCCCTTGGCGAGCCCGAGCGCGAGCTTGGCGCGTCCCTTCTTCCAGTAAAGCGACAACGGCACCAGCGTGTAACCTTCACGCTCGACGGCGCCAATCAAGCGGTTCAGTTCCCGCCGGTTGAGCAGGAGTTTGCGACTGCGGACGGGATCGGGGTGAACATGCGTCGATGCCGATCTCATCGGTGAGATGTTCGCGCCCACCAGCCACGCTTCGCCGCCGCGGATCACGGCGTAGCCTTCCTTGAGGTTGGCGCGCCCGTCGCGCAGGCTCTTGACCTCCCATCCTTCGAGGACCAGTCCCGCCTCGAGTTGTTCCTCGATGAAATAGTCGTGGCGCGCCTTGCGATTCTCGGCGATGGTCCGGTTCGCGTTGTCCTTCGCAGCAGCTTTGCCGACCATGGCTGGCGGTTGTCCGGGTGGCGTTATCTGGCGCACAATCGTGTCACCTTTCCCGGAACGGGAAAAGCGCGTTCATCGAGCGGGTCGTGCAGTCAGAAGGGATGCGTCAGGTTCACCGCAGCGCGATCGTGCCGTTCTCCGCCGAAGCGATGTTTGATCTTGTCGCCGACGTCGAATCCTACCCGGATTTTTTGCCGGGCTGTTCCGGCGGCAAGATCCATTCGCGCGAGGGCGAGGAAGTCGAGGCAAGCATCGCGCTCGCGCGCGGCCCGTTGCAGACCGAGTTCCGCACTCGAAATCGCCTCGAGCGACCGCGGCGTATCGTAATGGCACTCGAGCGGGGGCCGTTCCGGGATCTCCAGGGCACCTGGGAATTCACCCCGCTCGGCCCGGAAGGCTCCAAGGTCGAGTTGAACATCCGGTTTGCCTTTGCCAGCCGTGTGGCCGACCTGTTGCTCGGCCCGCCATTCGAGTCGCTATGCAACGAGCTCATCGACGCCTTCGTGCGCCGCGCGCAGGCCATTCGCTGACAGTCGGGGCAGGGCGGCGGACGCTCACCCGGGCTCGGCAAAAGGCACGTCTCTGCGGATCTCCTTCACCTTGTCGTCATCGAAGAGCACGATGAGCCAGCGCTTTTCCTCGCGCCGGCTGCGGCCGCGGCGCAGGTAATAGACGTAGTCCCACCGCTCCTGGTGAAACGAGTCCTCGACCACGGGTGTGCCGAGCAGGAAGCGGACCTGGCTGCGGGTCATACCGGGTTGCACGGCCTCCACGTCCTCATCATCGAGCAGATTGCCCTGCTGGACGTCGATCCGGTAGACGCATGCGCCCGTCGCCGCGGCCAGGCCAGCGACGAACAGCCGGCGGTTTGTATGGGAGCGTCGCATCGGAAAGACGATTGCCTCATGGCGGTTGACAACGGCCCGGCATGTTAAACGATAGACAGGCGCCGTTCACCGCGCGAACGCGACGGGTCAGCCTGCGCGGCGCGCCTGCTTCGACTGGCGGAGCATTTCCCGCGCGTGCGCGCGCGTGCGCTCGGTGATCCGCACGCCTCCGAGCATCCGCGCAATCTCCTCCACGCGTTCACTGGCGGCAAGCTCGCGTGCCGAGGCGAGCGACGACCTGCCAGTCCTGGTCTTGCTGACGCTGTAATGACGGTCGGCCTGGCTTGCCACCTGGGGCAGGTGCGTGACGCAGAGAACCTGCCGCCGCTGGCTGAGGCGGTGCAGCCGCTGGCCGACGATCTCCGCCACGCCGCCGCCAATGCCTGCGTCGACTTCGTCGAATATCAGCGTCGGCGCGCCCTGGCCGGCCATGCAGGCCACCTCGATGGCGAGGCCGAGCCGGGACAGCTCCCCGCCGGAGGCGACTTTCGCGAGCGGCCCCGGCGCCTGTCCGGCATTCGTTGCCACCAGGAACTCGATCTGGTCGAGACCGTTGACGCCGATGTCCGCCTGGGGCAGCGGCGTGATGCGCACCAGGAACTGCGCGTCGGGCATCCCGAGTTCGCGCAGATCGGCCGTGACGGCGCGCGCGAGCGAGGTGGCAGAACGCGCGCGGGCGGCGCTCAGTTCGGTCGCGGCGTGGATCAGCCGTTCGTGGAGCCGCGCGGCTTCGCTGTCGGCGTCGCGCAGGCGGGTGTCGCTCTCTGCAAGCGCCTGCAGCTCCGCGCGAAGCTCCGGCAGCAAGGTCCAGAGTCGCTCCGGGCTCGTCCGATGCCGGCGCGATAGAGCCTCGAGGGACGACAGCCGCGATTCGACAAATTCCTGCCTCGCCGGGTCGTGCTCGAGCCCGGACAGCCGTCGCCGGATCTCTTCGGCGGCATCAGCAATGTTGATCTGGGCGACTTCGAGAGCATTCGCAGCGGAACCAAGTTGCGGGTCGAGGGGCACCAGGGCGTCGAGCTCGCGACGCGCGGTTCCGATCCTGTCGTGAGCGGAGGCCTCATCGGCGTCGTACATGTCATGGAGAACTGCCGCGAGGCCCGTCGAGATCCGGCCCAGGTTTGCGAGCAGGAGTCTCTCCTGCTGCAGCGATTCATACTCCCCCTCGGCGGGATTCAGGGTCTCGAGCTCGCCGATCTGAAAGCGCAGGAGTTCCTGCCGGCTCTCGCGCTCGGCGCCGGCCCGCAGCAGGCGTTCACGCTCTGCCATGAGCCCTGACCAGTCGGCGAAAGCGGCGCGCATGGCCGCCACAAGGGCTTCGTTGCCTCCGTACCCATCGAGCGTTTCGCGCTGCACCACCGGACGCAGCAGTGACTGGTGGGCATGCTGGCCACAGATGTCGACCAGCTGCTCGCCGAGTTCGCGCAGCGAGTCCATGGTGACCTGGCAGCCGTTGATGTAGCCGCGCGAGCGGCCCTCCCGGGTCACCACCCGACGAACCTGGCACTCCTGTCCTGCGTCGAAGTCGCGCTCGGCGAGCCAGGCGGAAAGGGCAGGGCGCGATTGCAGGTCGAAGACCGCTACTACCTCGGTGCGTGGCGCATCAGCCCGCACGACAGCGCTGTCTGCCCGCTCCCCCAGTGCCAGTGACAAGGCGTCGACGAGCATCGACTTGCCCGCGCCGGTCTCCCCCGTGAGGACGCAGAAACCGGCGCCCAGTTCCAGTTCGATCTCGTGCAGGACCGCGAGGTCGCGTATTTGCAGCCGGGTCAGCACGCGGCTTCAGGCGGAGCCGCCGCCCGTTGAGTGATGATCGCGCCCCCAGTGCAGCTTGTCGCGCAGGATGTGGAAATAGTCGTAGCCGCGCGGGTGGATCAACTCGACGCGCTCCTCGGCCGCTTTAACACGCAGGCTTCGTCCCGGCACCAGGCTTGCGGTGATCTCGCCGTCGCAGCTCACATCGGCGCGGACCGAGTGCGACTCGCTCAGCATGATCTCCGTGACCGCGGTTGCCGGAACGATGATCGGCCGCTCGCTGAGAGTGTGAGGGCAGATCGGCACCAGTACGATCGCGTCGAGCGACGGCGCTACGATCGGCCCGCCGCAACTGAGGGAGTAGGCGGTCGAACCGGTGGCCGTGGCAACGATGAATCCGTCGCCGCCGTGCGTGTTGACGTACCCGCCGTCGATGAAGGTGCGAATCTCGAGCATGCGTCCCGGGTCGTGGCGGCTGACCACGATGTCGTTCAATGCTAGACCCCCGCCGACCACCCGACCCGATTCGATGACCTCCGCCCGCAACAGCATGCGCTGCTCGGTCTCGTACTGCCCCTGCAGCACTTCATCGATCCGCGCGAGCATGTCCGCGGGCCCGACGTCGGCAAGAAACCCCAGGCGTCCGAGATTGATGCCGAGCAACGGCACGCCGGTGCCTGCCACCCGGCGCGCGGCATACAGCATGCTGCCGTCGCCGCCGACGGCCACCATGAGCCGTGCCCGGCGGGGCAGCTCTGGCTCCGGCAGCCGCCCGGTGGCGCCCGGCACGGCCGTGGCGCTCAGCGAGTCGACCACCAGCACAGAAAGCCCTTGCGAGGAAAGGTGCGAAGCCAACGTTCGCAGGGAATCGACGACGCGCGGGTCTTCGGGGTTTCCCATGAGGGCCACTGCCGGGAATTTCGATGGCTTCAAGGCATGCTCCCGGCAAAGGGTGCCGTCGAATGAGCGTTATGTTCGGAACAAAACGAGCCGCGCGGCGTCAACATTACAGGCCCCGGGAATCGAGGGGCAAGCGTCAGCAGGACGGTGGTCCGTCCATACTTGACACCTCTCGAAGGGCATTGGTAGCTTGCGCGGCAGGTTATTGAATCGCTGCGCTTTTTGACCGTCGAGTCGTCCCCATGACCGAGCCTATCGGCAACCCGCCCTCGGATCGCTCCGGCCAGATCCTGCGCGCGCTCGTCGCGCGGTACATACGCGACGGGCAACCCGTGGGATCGCGCACGCTCGCGCGCCTGAGCGGGCTGAATCTCAGCCCGGCGACCATCCGCAACGTCATGGCGGACCTCGAGGAGTACGGCTTCGTGGCGGCGCCGCATACCTCCGCCGGTCGGGTGCCGACCGCCAAGGGCTACCGATTCTTCGTCGATACGCTGGTGAAACTGCAGCCGCCTGCGGCGGCCGACGTGACCCGCCTGCAGAGCCAGCTCGCGGGTGAGGCAGCGGGGGATTCCAAGTTGCTTGCCGAGGCGGCTTCGGTGGCGCTGTCGAGCCTGACCCAGATGGCCGGCGTGGTGACCCTGCCGAGACAGAAGCAAGCCACACTGAGGCAGGTCGAATTTCTGCCTCTTTCAAACCAGCGCGTCCTCGCCATACTGGTGGTCAACGATCACGAGGTGCAAAACCGCGTCCTCTTCCTGGACCGGACCTACTCGGAGGGAGAACTGCGGCGCGCGGCGAATTACCTCAACGAGAATTTCATTGGCCAGGACATACGCGAGGTGCGTGCCCGGATTCTCGAGGAGCTGCAGGCGACGCGGGAATCGATGAACAAGCTGATGGTCGATGCGATTGCGGTGGCCGAGCGGGCCCTCGATGTGAACGCGGAGCGCTCCGAGTTCGTCGTCAGCGGCGAGACACGCCTGATGCAGTTCGAGGAACTCTCCGACCTCGGGAAGCTGCGGCAATTGTTCGAGGCCTTCAGTGCGCAGCGCGAGATCCTGCACCTGCTCGACCGCAGCATCGCGGCTGACGGCGTGCAGATCTTCATCGGCGAGGAATCCGGCTACCGTATCCTTGACGACTGCAGCGTAGTGACGGCGCCATACAGGATCGACGACGAAATCGTGGGCGTGCTCGGCGTCATCGGGCCGACCCGCATGGCCTACGAGCGCGTCATCCCGATCGTGGATATCACCGCCCGCCTGGTCGGCGCGGCCTTGAATTCCAGCCAGTAGGCCCCATATTCCGGCACTTTGAGCGTCGGCGGCCGCAGGCCGCGGCGGGTTGCGAATGTCCCTGGAGGAATCGGATGACGGAAGAGCAAGCGGCGAACCCGCCGGAGGCCGGCGCGACGAACGAGGCGCAGGCGGCGTCGGCGGAGGCGCTGGCTGAGTCACAGGCCAACGCGCAGGAGAACTGGAACAAGTACCTGCGGGCGGTGGCCGAACTCGACAACTTCCGCAAGCGCGCTGCGCGTGACGTCGAGCAGGCGCGGAAATTCGGTGTCGAGCGGCTGGCCACCGAACTGCTGGCCGTCCTCGACAGCCTCGAGATGGGCATGGAGGCAGGCAACACGGCGTCCGTCGAGGCGTTGCTGGAAGGCAAGAAGGCCACACTGCGTCTGCTCAGGAGCGCGCTGGACAAGTTCGGTGTGGGGGAGATCGACCCGGCGGGGGAGGTGTTCGACCCGCAGTTGCACGAGGCATTGAGCATCCAGACGGCCCCGGAAAGCGCGCCCGGCACGGTCGTCACGGTCGTGCAGAAGGGCTATCAGCTCAACGGCCGCCTGCTCCGGCCGGCCAGGGTGGTGGTGTCCGGGAACCCGCCGACGCCACCCGCGGACGAGAACACGGCAGGCAACGGCGAGGCTTGAAAACGCCAGCCGCCCCCCCATTAAGAGGTGGCATTCAACGTTCTGATTTTCTGGGTATTCGGAGAAAGCAATGGGCAGAGTAATCGGCATCGACCTGGGGACTACAAACTCCTGCGTCGCGGTCATGGAGGGCAAAACGCCCAAGGTGATCGAGAACAGCGAAGGTGATCGCACGACGCCTTCGATCGTGGCGTTTACCAAGGACAATGAGGTCCTCGTCGGTCAGGCCGCGAAGCGCCAGGCGGTCACCAATCCGGCCAACACGTTGTTTGCCGTGAAACGGCTGATCGGCCGTCGCTTCGAGGACGAGATGGTGCGCCGCGACATGTCGATGGTGCCCTACAAGATCGTACGCGCTGAAAATGGCGACGCCTGGGTGGAGGCCGGCGGCAAGAAAATGGCGCCGCCGGAGATCTCGGCGCGCGTCCTCATGAAAATGAAAAAGACCGCGGAGGATTATCTCGGCGAGCCGGTGACCGACGCCGTGATCACCGTGCCGGCATATTTCAACGATTCGCAACGCCAGGCCACCAAGGACGCGGGTCGCATCGCCGGCCTGGAAGTCAAGCGCATCATCAATGAGCCCACGGCGGCAGCCCTTGCCTACGGGCTAGACAAGCAGCGCGGGGATCGCAAGATCGCCGTTTACGACCTCGGCGGTGGCACGTTCGATATTTCGATCATCGAGATCGCGGAGATCGACGGCGAGCACCAGTTCGAGGTGCTGGCGACGAACGGCGACACGTTCCTCGGCGGCGAGGACTTCGACGCGCGCGTCATCGGCTACCTCGCCGGCGAGTTCCAGAAGGAGAGCGGCATCGACATCCGCAAGGATCCGCTCGCCATGCAGCGACTCAAGGAAGCCTCGGAAAAAGCCAAGATCGAGCTATCGTCGCAGCAGCAGACAGAGGTCAACCTGCCCTACATCACGGCCGATGCAAGCGGCCCGAAACACCTCAATATCAAGTTGACCCGCGCCAAGCTCGAGTCGCTCGTGGAGGATCTCATCGCCCGGACGATCGAGCCCTGCAAGATCGCTATTGCCGACGCCGGCCTGAAGATCAGCGACGTGCAGGATGTCATCCTCGTCGGCGGCCAGACGCGTATGCCGAAGGTTCAGGAGGCAGTGAAGAACTACTTCAACCGCGAGCCGCGCAAGGACGTCAATCCCGACGAGGCGGTAGCCATCGGAGCGGCGATCCAGGGCGGCGTGCTCTCCGGCGAGGTGAAGGACGTGCTGTTGCTGGACGTGACGCCGTTGTCGCTCGGCATCGAAACGCTGGGCGGGGTCATGACCAAGCTGATCGAAAAGAACACCACCATTCCGACCAAGGCGACGCAGGTGTTTTCGACCGCCGACGACAGTCAGACCGCGGTGACCATACACGTCCTGCAGGGCGAGCGTCAGCGCTCCGGAGACAACAAGTCGCTCGGCCGTTTTGACCTGACCGAGATTCCGCCCGCGCCGCGTGGCATGCCGCAGATCGAAGTGACTTTTGACATCGACGCCAACGGCATCCTCAACGTGTCGGCCCGGGACAAGGCGACCGGACGCGAGCAGAAGATCGTGATCAAGGCTTCCAGCGGACTGTCGGAAGACGAGATCAAGCGGATGGTCAGCGACGCGGAGGCTCACGCCGACGAGGACCGCCGCTTCCGCGAACTCGTCGAGACACGAAACCGGGCCGACGCGCTGCTGCATTCGACCGAGAAGGCGCTGAAGGACCTCGGGGAGAAGGTCGATGGCGCCGAGCGGGCGAGGATCGAGTCGGCACTGTCGGATCTGCGCGATGCGCTCAAGGGCGATGACCGCGAGGTCATCGAGACCAAGGCGAACGCGTTGTCGAGCGCCGCCGCCGGCCTCGCCCAGAAGGCCTATGAGCAGGCCCAGCAGGCGTCGTCTGCCGGGGGTGCTCAGCCCCAGTCGCAGGGCGATGACTCCGGCGTGGTCGATGCGGAGTTCGAAGAGGTCAAGGACGGCAAGGACAAGTCCGGGGCGGCCTGAGCCGTTGAAGGTTGACGGGCGCCGACTTTGCGGTGGCGCCCGGTGTGAGAGGCGGGTGCCGCTCTCCCGGGGGTGGCGCCCGCGCTTTTATTGCGGGACGGCTGATGAGCAAGCGCGACTATTACGAGGTGCTGGGCGTTGCGCGCAACGCCTCCGCCGATGACCTGAAGAAGGCCTATCGCCGCCTGGCGATGAAGTTCCATCCGGACCGCAATCCGAACGACAAGGATGCCGAGGCGCATTTCAAAGAGGCCAAGGAGGCCTACGAGGTCCTCACCGACGAGCGCAAGAGGGCGGCGTACGATCAGTTCGGCCATGCAGGGCTCGACGCGACCGCTGGCGCGGGGCGACCGGGTGGCGGTGCAGCGGACGCTTTCAGCGACATCTTCGGTGACGTCTTCGGCGACATTTTCGGCACCGGACGCCGGGGCGCCCGCTCCGGTGCATTTCGCGGCGCAGATCTTCGCTACGAACTGCCGCTGGACCTGGAGCAGGCGGTATTCGGCGCGACCATAAACATCACCATTCCCAGCTTGGTCGCCTGCGAAACCTGCCAGGGAAGCGGGGCGCGACCGGGCACGAGCCCCGTGCAGTGTCGCCGCTGCAACGGCGTCGGACAGGTACGCATCAGTCAGGGGTTCTTCTCCATCCAGCAGACCTGTCCGACCTGCCACGGGACGGGGCGGATGATCGAGCAGCCCTGTCCCTCCTGCCAGGGCCGCGGCCGCCAGCAGCAGACGAAGACGCTGGCCGTAAAGGTGCCGCCGGGAGTCGACGAGGGCGACCGTATCCGCCTCTCCGGCGAGGGTGAAGCCGGGCAGAACGGTGGCCCGTCCGGGGATCTCTACGTCGAGCTGAGGGTTCGCCCGCACCCGATTTTCGAGCGCCAGGGCGCGGACCTGTCCTGCGTGGTGCCGGTCAGTTTCATCACGGCGGCTCTGGGCGGCACGGTCGACGTGCCCACGCTGGATGGCGAGGTGACGCTGAAAATCCCGCCGGAAACGCAGCCCGGAAAGGTACTTCGGCTGCGCGGCAAGGGCGTGAAGCCGGTCCGAAGCAACTCGGTGGGTGACATGTATTGCCGGATCGACGTTGAGGTTCCGGTCAATCTCACCGCCGAGCAGAAGAAACTCCTGAAGAGCTTCGGCGACGCGCTCGCAGCCGGCGGGGACCGTCACAGGCCCCGCAGCCGCTCGTGGAAAGAAGGTGTCCGGAAGTTTTTCGAAAAACTCGGATCCTGAGACAATGCCGGCGCGCATCATGGCGCGCGGAGGGCTGTAAGGTGCGAGTGGCGGTATTGGGCGCGACCGGGCGAATGGGGTCGGCTGTGATCAGGCTGATTGCGGCCAGTTCCGATTGCGTGCTCACCGGGGCGGCCGTGGAGCAGGGGCATGCCCTGATCGGCCAGGACGCCGGGGTAGCCGCCGGCGTGCGCCGGCTGGACGTTGCGATCAACGATTCGCCGGAACTGGCCATCGCAAACTGCGATGTCGCGATCGACTTCTCTGCTGCCGCGGCCGCAGACGTTCACATGAGCGCCTGCGCAGCGCGACGTTGCGCGCTCGTTCTCGGTACGACCGGGCTCAGCGACGCGCAGCTGAAACAGCTCGAGCATGTCGCGGGCAGCGTTCCTGTGGTCTATGGGCGAAACATGAGTGTCGGCGTGCTGGTGTTCACCGAGCTTGCACGGCTGGCGGCTCGTCTGCTGGGCGCCGAGGCGGACATCGAGATCAGCGAGACGCATCATCGCAACAAGGTCGATGCTCCTTCCGGGACGGCCTTGCAACTCGGCGAGGCGATCGCCACCGAGCTCGGCGCGCGCCTCGACGACGTGGCGGTGTTCGGCCGGTTCGCGACCAGGGGGCCGCGGCGCCAGGGCTCCATCGGGTTTTCATCGGTTCGCGCCGGCAATGTCGTGGGCGACCACGATGTCATTTTTGCGCTGGACGAAGAAATAATCGGTTTGCAGCACCGGGCGCTGGATCGGGCGACCTTCGCTCGCGGCGCCCTTCGTGCAGCGCGCTGGGTCGTCGGGCGGCCACCGGGGCTTTACGGCATGGGTGACGTGCTCGGACTGGAGGCTCGCTCGCGCTGAGTGAGAAGGCGCGGTTGGTGTCCTTCGGGCGCGTCGTTTAAACTGAGCCGGGTTCCAGACAGGTTCTAAATCGTGGCGGGAGGAACCCACCGTGGACGCCTCCCGCCGCTCGTATCCATGTGCCAGAAAACAGCGAGGATCCCCCGTTGAGCGAGCCGGCTGTCCTTGCGCTGGAGGATGGCAGCGTGTTTCACGGCGTGTCCGTGGGCGCTCCCGGACGCACCATCGGCGAGGTCGTTTTCAACACCGCAATGACCGGGTATCAGGAGATTCTGACGGACCCGTCTTATTGCCGGCAGATCGTGACACTGACCTATCCGCACATCGGAAATACCGGAACCAACACGGACGATCACGAGAGCGAACGGGTGTACGCGGCCGGACTCGTCATCCGCGACCTGCCCGTACTGCACAGCAGCTTCCGGGCGGAGATCTCGCTTGCAGAGTTCCTGCGGCGCGGTAACGTCGTCGCCATCGCCGAGATCGATACGCGCCGGCTGACGCGCCGGCTGCGCGACCGGGGAGCGATGTCGGGCTGCATTCTTACCGGGCAGGCTGACGTCAGGACGGCGGTGGACCACGCCCGGCGCTTTCCCGGGCTCGCCGGCATGGACCTCGCGCGGGTCGTCACCACCAAGGAGCCCTACCAGTGGAGTCTCGGCCGCAACTGGCCCGCTTCCGAATCGATGCCGGGTAAGCGGGTGGCGCCGTTCCATGTCGTCGCCTACGACTTCGGCATCAAGAGAAACATACTGCGGCTGCTGGTCGAACACGGTTGTCGCGTGATCGTGGTGCCGGCGCAGACCGGCGCGGAGGAAGTGCTGGCCATGGGGCCAGACGGCGTGTTTCTATCCAACGGCCCCGGGGATCCCGAGCCGTGCGCCTACGCGATCGAAGCCACCCGCCGGCTTCTCGCCGCCGGGATACCGGTGTTCGGCATCTGCCTCGGTCACCAGATCCTCGGCCTGGCGAGCGGAGCGCGTACGGTGAAGATGAAATTCGGGCATCACGGCGCCAACCATCCCGTTCTCGACATCGACACCGGCAAGGTGCTGATCACCAGCCAGAATCACGGCTTCGCCGTGGACGAGGCCACACTGCCGCCGAACCTGCGACCGACCCACCGCAGTTTGTTTGATAATTCTCTTCAGGGTGTAGAGCGAACTGATTGTCCCGCCTTCAGTTTTCAGGGGCATCCGGAAGCCAGTCCGGGACCGCACGACGTGGCGCAGCTGTTCGCCCGATTCGCCCAGCTGATGCGCGAGCACGCCGAGCAGCAAGACCGCGGCGGCGCCGAGCAGCGTCCCGCCGCGTCGCGCTCTTAGGAGGTCGGCGGGCATGCCAAGGCGAACGGATATCGAGAGCGTGCTGATCATCGGCGCAGGCCCGATCGTCATAGGGCAGGCGTGCGAGTTCGATTATTCCGGCACCCAGGCGTGCAAGGCGCTGAAGGAGGAGGGCTACCGCGTCATTCTGGTGAACTCCAATCCGGCGACGATCATGACGGATCCGGGTTCGGCTGACGCGATATACATCGAGCCGATCACCTGGAAAACCGTCGCCCGGATCATCGAGCGCGAGAAGCCGGATGCGCTGCTGCCGACGATGGGCGGGCAGACGGGGCTGAACTGCGCCCTCGACCTGGCAAGGGAAGGCGTGCTGGCGAAGTTCGACGTCGAAATGATCGGAGCTTCGCGACAAGCCATCGACACCGCCGAAGATCGCGAACTGTTTCGCAACGCGATGCAGGAAATCGGCCTCGAGTGCCCGCGGGCCAGTGTCGCGCACTCGCTCGAGGCAGCACTGAAGATCCAGCCGGACATCGGCTTTCCGATCGTCATTCGACCCTCCTTCACGCTCGGCGGCAGCGGCGGCGGCATTGCCTACAATCGCGACGAGTTCGAAGAAATCGTCAACCGCGGCCTGGAGGCCTCTCCGACCAGCGAGGTGCTGCTGGAGGAATCCGTTCTCGGGTGGAAAGAGTTCGAAATGGAGGTGGTGCGGGATCGCAATGACAACTGCATCATCATCTGCTCGATCGAGAATCTCGACCCGATGGGAGTGCACACGGGTGATTCTATAACCGTCGCCCCCGCCCAGACCCTGACCGACAAGGAGTACCAGCGTCTTCGGGACGCATCGATCGCGGTTCTGCGCCGCATTGGAGTCGATACGGGTGGTTCCAACGTCCAGTTCGCGGTCAATCCGGAAGACGGGCGGGTGCTGGTCATCGAGATGAATCCGCGCGTGTCGCGTTCCTCGGCGCTCGCTTCCAAGGCGACGGGTTTTCCCATTGCCAAGGTGGCAGCGAAACTGGCTGTTGGTTACACGCTCGACGAGTTGCGCAACGAGATCACGGCCGGGGCGACGCCGGCGTCGTTCGAGCCGACGATCGACTACGTGGTGACCAAGGTGCCGCGCTTCACGTTTGAAAAATTCCCGGGCGCCGACCCGCGGCTGACGACGCAGATGAAGTCGGTGGGGGAGGTCATGGCGATCGGCCGGACTTTTCAGGAATCGCTGCAGAAAGCCCTGCGTGGTCTTGAAACCGGCATCGATGGGCTGGTCGAACGCCTGCCGGCGGATGCGACTGCCGAGGACGTCGATCGCCTGCGTCACGACCTGCGCATGCCCGGAGGCGAGCGCATCCTGTACGTCGCCGACGCGTTTCGCCACGGACTGACGTTGCAGGAGGTGGCGGAGCTGAGCCGCATAGACCCGTGGTTTCTCGCGCAGGTGGAAGACCTGGTGAAGGAGGAAGAAAGGGTCCGGCAGGAATGCGCGGCGATTCTGCGGGCTGAGCGGCTGCGCGCTCTCAAGCGCAAGGGGTTCTCCGACAGCAGGCTCGGCCGGCTCATCGGCGTCAAGGAAGGCGTCGTGCGGCAGAACCGTCTAAAGGCGGACATCCGGCCCGTGTACAAGCGGGTGGACACCTGCGCCGCCGAATTCGCGACCTCTACCGCGTACCTGTACTCGACCTACGAGGAAGAATGCGAAGCCGATCCGACGGATCGGCGCAAGATCATGATCCTTGGCGGAGGGCCGAACCGGATCGGCCAGGGCATCGAGTTCGATTACTGCTGCGTTCACGCGTCGCTCGCGCTCAAGGAAGCCGGCTTCGAGACCATCATGGTCAATTGCAATCCGGAGACGGTTTCCACGGATTTCGACACCTCCGACAGGCTTTATTTCGAGCCTTTGACGTTCGAGGACGTCATGGAGATCGTCGACAGGGAGAAGCCTGCCGGCGTGATCGTGCAGTATGGCGGGCAGACCCCGCTGAAGCTCGCCCGGGGCCTGGAAGCGGCCGGCGCCCCGATCATCGGCACGTCGCCTGACTCGATCGACGTCGCCGAGGACCGGCAGCGGTTCCAGCAATTGCTGAAAAAGCTGAACCTGAAGCAGCCGCCGAATTGCACGGCCACCAGCGAGGACGAGGCGGTGCGCCTCGCGCAGGAGGTGGGGTTTCCGCTGGTGGTCCGGCCGTCGTATGTTCTCGGCGGCCGGGCGATGGAGATCGTCCACGGCGAAGACGATCTGCGCGCGTACATGAAAAACGCGGTCGCGGTCTCCAACGACAGCCCGGTGCTCCTCGACAGGTTTCTCGACCTAGCGGTAGAGGTGGACGTCGATTGCATCTGCGATGGCCATGACGTGTTCATCGGCGGGATCATGGAGCACATCGAGCAGGCCGGCATTCATTCCGGCGATTCCGCCTGTTCGCTGCCGCCTGCCACTCTGAGCCGAGAGGTTCAGGAGGAACTCGCCCGGCAGGTCGGCGCGATGGCCCAGGCGCTGAACGTGGTCGGGCTGATGAACACGCAATTCGCAATTCAGAACGGCGTGATTTACGTGCTGGAGGTCAATCCCCGCGCGTCCCGCACGGTGCCGTTCGTATCGAAGGCGATCGGGATGCCGCTCGCGAAGATTGCGGCCAGGGTGATGGTCGGCGCGAGCCTGGCCGAGCTCGGCGCCACCGCGCCGCGCATTCCACCGTATTACTCGGTGAAGGAATCGGTGTTTCCGTTCATCAAGTTTCCCGAGGCCGACCCGATCCTGGGCCCGGAGATGAAGTCCACCGGAGAGGTCATGGGCACCGGCCGTTCCTTCGCCGAGGCATACGCGAAAGCCCAGCTCGCCTCAGGAGTGGTGCTGCCGCGCCGCGGCGTAGCCCTGCTTTCCGTGCGTGACCGTGACAAGCCGAGTGCCGTGGCGCTGGGGCGGATTCTGATCGATCGTGGCTTCGATGTCGTGGCGACCACGGGCACGGCCATGGCGCTGGCCCGGGAGGGAGTGGTGTGCAGGCGGGTGAACAAGGTGCGCGAAGGCCGGCCGCACATCGTCGACATGATCAAAAACGCCGAATTGTCGTTTATCGTGAACACCACCGAGGGCAAGCAGGCCATCCGCGAGTCCCACCCGATTCGCTCCGCCGCGGTCCGCAATAAGGTGACTTACTACACGACGCTGGCCGGTGCCATTGCCACGACAATGGCACTGGACCACATCGACAACGGCGATGTGAATCGCCTCCAGGACCTCCATGGGGAGCTACAGCGGTGACGAGGATGCCGATCACGGCGCGTGGCGCGGAGCTGCTGCGTGACGAACTGCGCCGGCTGAAAACCGAGGAAAGACCGCGAATCATCCATGCGATTGCGGAGGCGAGGGGTCACGGAGATCTCAAGGAAAACGCCGAGTACCACGCGGCCAAGGAAGAACAGGGTTTCGTGGAAGGACGGATTCAGGAGATCGAGTCCCGGCTCGCCAACGCGCAGATCGTCGACGTTAGCCGCCTGAGCAACACCGGGCGCGTGGTGTTCGGGGCCACGGTTCAGCTGATTGACGAGTCCGACGGGCGCAGCGTTGCCTATCAGATCGTCGGCGAGGACGAGGCCGACATCGGCGCGGGCAAGATTTCCATCGCCTCGCCGATCGCCCGCGCGATTATCGGCCGCAGCGAGGGCGACGTGGCCACAGTCGCCGCACCCGGTGGCGAAAAGACCTTCGAAATCGTCAAGGTGGAGTTCGTCTAGGCGGGCTCGTCCCCGGCGGGCGGCAGCGCAATACGCGGCTGCTCCTCGTTTCGACGATACATGATCGCCACATGGCCCGTCCGCCCAAGCACGAGCGCCCCGGCTTCCCGCGCCAGCGTCGCCACTGCCTCGTCGCGCGCCTCACGGTCGCCGACCCGGAACCGTACCTTGAGCAGTTCGTGATGGGCCAGCGCACCGTCCAGCTCACGCAGCACGGTGGGCGTAACGCCGGCCGCGCCGACGGTCACACAGGGTTTCAGGGGGTGCGCGAGGCTCCGAAGATGGCGTTTCTGTGGACCTGTCAGCCTCATCGGGCCGGAGCGTACAGCGGCCGGCCCGCGGGGTGCTAGCGCGGTGAGGAAATCCTCCAGCGGGCGGTGGAAACAACGCCAGGCGCGTGACCCGTTCGTGCGCCAGGCGCGCGCCCGGGGCTGGCGCTCACGGGCGGCGTTCAAGTTGTCGCAGATTGATGAGCGCGAGCACTTGCTGCAACGTGGCGCAGTGGTCCTGGATCTTGGCGCGGCGCCCGGTGGCTGGAGCCAGTTCGCCGCCGGGAAGGTGGGCAGCAGCGGGCGGGTGGTGGCCGTGGATCTGCTGCCCATCGAGCCCATTGCCGGAGTTCACAGAATCCAGGGTGATTTCACAGACGAAAAGGTTCTCGATGAGGTCGTGAGCGCCCTCGGAGCAGCAAAGGCGGACCTTGTCCTTTGTGACATGGCACCCAATATCAGTGGTAACAGCAGCATGGACCAGCCGCGCTCGATCCGTCTCGCAGAGGCGGTGCTGCACGCGTCGCATCGGGTCCTGAGGCCCGGCGGGAAGATGTTGATCAAGCTGTTTCAGGGCGAGGGCTTCGACGAGCTGCTGGTCGAGGTCAAGGCGCACTTCGCCTCGGTCCGGTTTCGCAAGCCCGCCGCGTCGCGTTCCGAAAGCCGTGAGATCTATCTGGTGGCAGGAAACTATCGGGTATAGTACCGTCTAAGTTGTTACACACCGCGTAAGTCGCTGAAGCGACAAGAGGTTCCTACGTGAACGACCTGGCCAAGAACATCATTCTCTGGATCGTGATCGCCATCGTCCTGCTGACGGTCTTCCAGAGTTTCGGCACCGGTGGCCGGCAGACGGCCGCCGTCGAGTACTCCACGTTTCTCGATTGGGTTCAGACCGGACAGGTCGAGCGGGTCGTTTTCGAAGGCGACACCATCCGTGGCGAGCGCACTACGGGCGAAGTGTTCGTCACCTACAGTCCCGAAACGGACAACACCGCCCTGATCGGCGAGCTGAAGAAAAGCCGCGTGCAGATCAGCGCGAGCGCGCCAAAGGGACAGAACATACTCGTCAGTCTCTTCATCAATTCATTCCCGGTGCTGCTCCTGATCGCCGTGTGGGTGTACTTCATGCGCCAGATGCAGGGAGGCGGCGGGCGCGGAGCGATGTCATTCGGCAAGAGCCGTGCGCGGCTGCTCGGCGAGGATCAGGTCAACGTGACGTTCAACGACGTGGCCGGCGTCGAAGAGGCCAAGGAAGAGGTGGGCGAGATCGTGGATTTTCTGCGGGACCCGGCGAAGTTCCAGCGCCTGGGCGGCAAGATCCCGAAGGGTGTGCTGATGGTCGGCTCTCCCGGCACAGGCAAGACGCTGCTCGCCCGCGCGATTGCCGGTGAGGCAAAGGTTCCGTTTTTCACCATCTCCGGTTCGGACTTCGTCGAGATGTTCGTCGGTGTGGGCGCCTCGCGTGTTCGCGACATGTTCGAGCAGGCTAAGAAGCACGCTCCCTGCATCATCTTCATCGACGAGATCGACGCCGTCGGGCGTCACCGTGGCGCGGGTCTCGGCGGCGGCCACGACGAGCGCGAGCAGACCCTGAACCAGCTGCTCGTCGAAATGGACGGCTTCGAGGGCAATGAGGGCGTGATCGTCATCGCGGCGACAAACCGGCCCGATGTGCTCGATCCGGCCCTGCTGCGGCCGGGACGTTTCGACCGGCAGGTCGTCGTGCCTTTGCCTGACGTGCGTGGCCGCGAGCAGATACTCCGGGTGCACATGCGCAAGGTGCCGATGGCCGATGACGTAAAGCCGTCGGTGATCGCGCGGGGCACGTCTGGCTTCTCGGGCGCTGATCTTGCCAATCTGGTCAATGAAGCTGCCCTGTTTGCGGCACGGGCGAACCGCCGCACGGTCACGATGGACGAGTTCGAGAAGGCCAAAGACAAGATCATGATGGGCGCCGAGCGCCGCTCGATGGTCATGAGCGAATCGGAGAAGAAGCTGACCGCCTACCACGAAGCCGGGCACGCGATTGTCGGTTTGTCCGTCCCCGATCACGATCCGGTATACAAGGTGACGATCATCCCGCGCGGGCGCGCCCTCGGCGTGACGATGTTCCTCCCGGAAGAGGACCGCTACAGCCTGAGCAAGCGTCGCCTGAACAGTCAGATATCGAGCCTGTTCGGCGGACGAATCGCGGAGGAGATCGTATTCGGCGCCGAGTCGGTCACTACGGGCGCGGCCAATGACATCGAACGCGCCACCGGGATCGCGCGCAACATGGTCACGAAGTGGGGTCTTTCCGAGCGCCTCGGGCCCCTGACCTACAGCGAGGAGGACGGTGAGGTTTTCCTCGGCCGGTCGGTGACCCAGCACAAGCAGGTGTCCGATGTCACCACTCATGCGATAGACGAGGAAGTGCGGCGGATCATCGACGAGAATTACCGGCGATCGGAGACCATACTGCGCGAGAACATGGAGAAGCTGCACGTCATGGCGAGTGCGCTCATGAAGTACGAGACCATCGACGAGAAGCAGCTGCGCGACATCATGGCGGGCCGCGAACCGCAGCCGCCTGAGGGCTGGGACAGCCAGGGCCCCGCACCGACGGCCCCGGCGACTGCGCCGCCTTCGAAGAAGGGCGACACGGGAATCGGGGAGCCGGCCAAGCAGCACTGAGACCGGCCGGCCGGTGCTGCGCGACGCGGAGCCGCCGGATACGCGGTGCAAGTGCCGGCGCCCGCGGTGCCGTCCGATTCGACGGTAGCAGGTGTCGGGCTTCCGCCCGGCTCGCGCGCCCGTGAGTGCTCCTACTGACCGACCGATGCCCCCCGGTGTCCCGCCGGCCCGGCATTCGCGCCCGAAGGTGATGGGGATACTCAACGTTACCCCCGACTCGTTCTCCGACGGCGGTCGTTTTCAGGCGGTAGAGAACGCGGTGGCCGCAGTCGCCGCGATGGTGGCCGAAGGCGCGGACATCATCGATGTCGGCGGCGAGTCGACGCGGCCGGGCGCGGAGCCCGTTCCGGAGACCGAGGAACTCGATCGCGTCGTGCCGGTCCTCGAGGCCCTGCGACGGCGTTTTCCGGTCACGCTCTCGATCGACACCTGCAAGCCGGCGGTAATGCGCGGGGCGGTCGCCGCTGGTGCCACCATGATCAATGACGTGTATGCGCTGCGGCGTCCGGGCGCGATAGAGGCAGCCCGGGAGCTGGGAACGCCGGTGTGCCTGATGCACATGCAGGGTGAGCCGCGCATCATGCAGCTGGCGCCCGCCTACCACGATGTCGTCGGCGAGGTCAGTGAATTCCTGCTCGGCCGGGCGCATGCCTGCATGCAAGCCGGGATTGCGCGGGAGAAATTGTTGCTCGACCCGGGGTTCGGCTTCGGCAAGAGCCTGGCGCATAATCTCACGCTGCTGCGTGGCCTGCGGCAGGTCGCAGGGCTGGGCTTCCCGGTGCTGGTCGGATTGTCGCGAAAGTCGCTGATCGGTGCGGTGACCGGCAGGCCTGTCGCGCAGCGAATCCACGGCAGCGTGGCGCTCGCCGTGTACGCCGCGCTGAACGGGGCGGCCATCGTCAGGGTTCACGATGTCGGCGCCACGGTGGACGCCTTGAGCATGATCGCCGCCGTCGTCGAGGAGAGCGACAATGCCTAGAGAGTTTTTCGGGACCGACGGCATCAGGGGCCGCGTCGGTGAATATCCGATGACGGCGGAATTCGCGCTGCGCCTGGCGAGTGCCGCCGCGCGGGTGCTCGCACCCGACGGGGGGCGGGTCGTGATCGGCAAGGACACGCGGGTGTCCGGCTACATGTTCGAGTCAGCCCTGGAAGCAGGATTCGTGGCTGCCGGCATGGACGTGTTGCTGCTCGGGCCGTTGCCGACCCCCGGCATCGCCTACATGACCCAGGCCCTGGAGGCCGATCTCGGCGTCGTGATCAGCGCCTCCCACAATCCTTTTTTTGACAATGGCATCAAGTTCTTTGATCGCAGCGGCGCGAAGCTGTCCGACGAGCTCGAGGAGCACGTCGAGCGCCACCTGAGCGAGCCTGCGATCACGCGCGACTCCCAGGCGCTCGGCCGCGCCAAGCGTGTCGAGCAGGCGGGCGAGCAGTATCAGAGATTCTGCATCGGCACGGTGCCGCCCGATCTGCGTCTCGACGGCCTGAAGGTCGTGGTCGACTGCTCGCACGGGGCCAGCTACAAAGTGGCCCCCAGGGCGCTGGCCGAACTCGGTGCGGAGATCATCCCGATCGGGTGCTCTCCCAACGGACGCAACATAAACGACGGTTGCGGGTCGACGCAGCCCGAGTTGCTGCGGGTGATGGTGAAAGGCGTAGGTGCGGCGATCGGTGTCGCGTTCGACGGCGACGGCGACCGTGTCGTGATGGTCGATCACACCGGCAACCTCGTCGACGGCGACCAGCTTCTTTATGTGCTGGCAACCGATCGGCGGGAGCGAAACGTCCTGAATGGCCCGGTGGTCGGGACCCTGATGAGTAACCTCGGGCTGGAACTCGCGCTGTCCGCCCGCGGGGTGAGCTTCCAGCGCGCGCCAGTCGGTGATCGCTATGTAATGGAGCTGCTGCGCAGGACCGGCGGCGAACTCGGCGGGGAAACCTCCGGCCACATTCTCTGTCTCGACAAGACCACTACCGGCGACGGCCTCGTGACCGCGTTGCAGGTGCTCTCGATCATGAAGCGAACGGGAAGATCCCTGGCGGATCTCACTGCCGGAATGACCCGTCTGCCGCAGGTGCTGATCAATGTTCGTACCCCGAGACGCATAGCGCTGGATCGCGCGGCGGGCGTGCAGGAGGCGGTAGCGAAGGTCGAAAGCCACCTGGGCAGGCGAGGACGGGTAGTGTTGCGTGCGTCCGGCACGGAACCCGTGGTGCGCGTCATGGTGGAAGGCCAGGATCCGCTCGAGATCAGGAACCTCGCTGAGGAGATCGCTCAGGCGGTGTCGGCGGTCGCCGCCGATATGGGCTAACCGCGATTGATTTCGCGGGTCCGGGACGATAACCTTCGCGCCCGTTCATGGCGGCGTCGCATCTCGCGGCGCCCACGCTGTACCGGGTGGAATTGCGGATGCGTCGGCCTCTCGTTGCGGGGAACTGGAAGCTGCACGGCAACCGGTCCGCCAATGCAACTCTGCTCGGTGCCCTCCGCGACGGTCGTTCGACCGCGCCGGCCGCAGACATCATGGTCTGTCCGCCGTTCGTGTATCTTGCCGAGAGCCAGCAGATGCTCGACGGCAGCGGTATTCTGCTCGGGGCGCAGAACGTCTCCTGCGAGTCATCGGGCGCGTTCACCGGCGAGGTCTCCGCTGGCATGTTGCGGGATGTCGGCTGCACCCACGTAATCGTCGGCCACTCCGAGCGGCGATCGTTGTACGGCGAGACGGACGATGTCGTTGCGCGGAAGTTCACGGCGGCCCGGGCGGCCGGATTGTGTCCAATTCTCTGCGTGGGCGAGACGCTGCAGGAGCGCGAGTCGGGCGTCACCAGGGACGTTGTCGCGCGGCAGCTTGCTGCGGTTCTGGAGCGCGTTCCTGCCGGTGAACTGGCCGCCGCGGTGGTGGCGTACGAGCCGGTCTGGGCGATCGGGACCGGCCGCACCGCCACACCCGCCCAGGCGCAGGAAGTCCATGCATTCATCCGGGCCATCGTTGCAGCGCAGGATGTTAGAATATCGACGCAGCTGCGAATCCTTTATGGTGGCAGCGTCAAGGGTTCGAACGCGGCCGCGCTTTTCTCCGAGCCGGACATCGATGGCGGGCTGGTCGGCGGGGCTTCGCTCGATGCCGTTGATTTTCTGAAAATTTGCCACGCGGCCTCGGGGCTGGTCTGATGACGACGATTCATACGCTTGTCTTGGTTGTCCACGTGATCATCGGTGCGATGATGATCGGCCTCGTCCTCGTGCAGCGGGGAAAAGGTGCGGATACGGGTGCAGCCTTCGGCGCCGGCGCGTCTGCCACGGTATTCGGCGCGAAGGGATCGGCCAACTTTCTGTCGCGCTCGACGGCCATTCTCGCTGCGTTTTTTTTCGCCACCAGCCTGGGGCTCGCCTACCTCGGCGCGCAGCGGCCGGTGGCCACGAGCGTCATCGAGCAGCCGGGTAGCCCGGGCGCGGCGGCTGAAGTCGGGCCCGGCGCCGAGCAGGTGCCTCCGGAGGGGGCTCAGACCGAGCCCCTGCCGGTCGAACCCGCCGGTGGCGATGCGCCCGGAACGAGCCCGTAAGGTTTCCTCAGTCCGAAACATTGCCGATGTGGTGGAATTGGTAGACACGCCGTCTTGAGGGGGCGGTGGCGCAAGCCGTGTGAGTTCGAGTCTCACCATCGGCACCATTGATCGGGCACGGGACCAACTCCGGAGCAGACGCACCGGGGCCTGCGGGCAGAATGGTTTGAGCTTTTGTATCCGAGAACAGACTTGCTAGAGAACTATCTGCCCATTCTCGTCTTCCTCGGCCTGTCGCTGGCGCTGGGCCTCGTTCTTCTCGGTCTCGGCCTGCTGTTTGGCCGGGGTGACAAGAACGCGGAAAAGCTTTCCGCCTACGAGTGTGGCTTCGAAGCTTTCGAAGACACACGTATGAAATTCGACGTCCGTTATTACCTGGTCGCGATTCTTTTCATCATTTTCGACCTGGAGATTGCGTTTCTCTTCCCCTGGGCGGTTGCACTGGACGGGCTTGGGCTGTCGGGTCTCGTCGCCATGGCTGTTTTTCTGGCGGTGCTCGTCGTGGGCTTCATCTACGAGTGGAAGAAAGGGGCGCTGGAGTGGGATTGACCGCAACTCCGCCAGACATGCTCCAGCAGCGTGGCTTCGTCGTTACGAAGCTGGATGACCTGGTGAACTGGGCCCGGACGGGCTCGTTGTGGCCGATGACGTTCGGGCTCGCCTGTTGCGCGGTCGAAATGATGCACGCCGGGGCCGCGCGCTACGACCTCGATCGATTCGGCGTCATCTTCCGCCCCAGTCCGCGCCAGTCGGACGTGATGATCGTCGCCGGCACCCTGACCAACAAGATGGCGCCTGCACTGCGCAAGGTCTATGACCAGATGCCGGATCCGAAATGGGTCATCTCCATGGGCTCGTGCGCTAACGGGGGCGGCTATTACCACTACTCCTACGCCGTCGTGCGCGGTTGTGACCGCATCGTGCCGGTGGACGTCTATGTGCCGGGTTGTCCGCCTACCGCGGAAGCCTTGCTGTACGGGATCCTGCAGCTCCAGAACAAGATCCGTCGCAGCAGCACGATAGCGCGCTAGCAGCCCGATGACCCCGCGTTATGAACAACTGGCGTCACGCGTCAACGCGCGGCTTGGATCACGGCTTACCCCGGTTGCGTCGACCTGCGGCGAGTTGACGTACGAAGTGGGCAGGGAGGACCTGCTCGAGGTGGCCCGGATTCTGCGCGACGATCCCGGGCTGCGTTTCGAAACCCTGATCGATCTGTGCGGTGTCGACTATCTCGTGTTCGGGCGCGACGAATGGGAGACGACCGACGCGAGCGGAACCGGATTCGGTCGGGCCGCCATACGCGAGAATCTCGCTCCATCCGCCGACGAGTCATTCGACCCGCGCAGGTTTGCAGTGGTCTATCACCTGTTGTCGGTCAGCGGAAATTACCGGCTCCGGCTTCGCGTCTTCACGGGCACCGGCAACCCTCCGATCGTGTCCTCGGTGATTTCGGTCTGGCCGTCAGCCGACTGGTATGAACGCGAGGCGTTCGATCTGTTCGGGATACTTTTCGAGGGGCATCCGGACCTGCGGCGAATACTCACCGATTACGGGTTCATCGGACATCCGTTCCGCAAGGACTTTCCGATCTCGGGCAACGTGGAAGTCCGTTACGATCCGGACAAGGGGCGGGTCATATACCAGCCCGTCAGCATCGAGCCACGGGTGCTGGTGCCGCGGGTGATCCGCGAGGAGAACCCGCGCCAGGCAGGGCCGGGCGGCGGTTCGGGCAATGGCTGAGTTCCAGCAGTTCACGGTCAATTTTGGGCCCCAGCATCCGGCTGCGCACGGCGTGCTGCGTCTCGTCCTCGAGATGGACGGCGAAGTCATTCAGAAGGCCGATCCGCATATCGGCCTGCTGCATCGGGCGACCGAGAAACTGGCCGAGACGAAGCCGTTCAACCAGAGCATCGGCTACATGGATCGTCTCGATTATGTATCCATGATGTGCAACGAGCATGGCTATGTGCTCGCCATAGAAAAATTGCTCGGCATCACTCCGCCGAAGCGCGCCCAGTACATTCGCGTGATGTTCGACGAGATCACCCGGATTCTCAATCATCTCCTGTGGCTCGGCTGTCATGGCCTCGACATCGGCGCCATGACCGTCTTCCTGTACTGCTTTCGCGAGCGCGAAGACCTGATGGACTGCTACGAGGCGGTATCCGGTACGCGCATGCACGCGACCTATTACCGCCCGGGCGGCGTCTATCGCGACCTTCCGGACGCCATGCCGAAGTACCGCGAATCGAAATGGCACTCTGCGAAGGAGATCAGGCGGCTCAATCAGGCCCGTGAGGGCTCGCTGCTCGACTTCATCGAGGACTTCACCCGCCGTTTCCCGGGCTGCATCGACGAGTACGAGACCCTGCTCACCGACAACCGCATCTGGAAGCAGCGAACGGTCAACATCGGCGTCGTCACGCCCGAGCGGGCGATGCAACTGGGCTTCACCGGCCCTATGCTGCGCGGCTCTGGAGTCGCGTGGGACCTGCGCAAGAAGCAACCGTACGAGACCTATGCCGATCTCGATTTCGATATCCCCGTCGGGGTCAACGGCGATTGCTACGACAGGTACCTGGTTCGCATGGAGGAGCTTCGTCAGTCCAACCGGATCGTTCAGCAGTGCGTGAAATGGCTGCGGGCCAATCCAGGCCCTGTCACGCTCGATGACCACAAGCTCGTGCCGCCGTCCCGGGCGGAGATGAAGACCGACATGGAATCCCTGATTCATCACTTCAAGCTCTTTACCGAGGGTTACTGCGTGCCGCCGGGCGAGGCCTACGCGGCGGTCGAGCACCCGAAAGGGGAGTTCGGCGTGTACCTCATCTCGGACGGAGCGAACAAGCCCTATCGGGTGAAGGTGCGGGCCCCGGGCTTCGCGCATCTGTCGGCGATGGACGAGATGGTCAGGGGCCACATGCTCGCCGATGTGGTGGCCGTGATCGGTACCCAGGACATCGTTTTCGGCGAAATCGATCGGTAGGAAGGACCGATGAAGGAAGACGCCACGCCATCCAGGTTGTCCGAGCACGTCCGCGCGGAGATCGACCATTGGGTCGCGAAATTCCCGGACGGCCGTCAGCGCTCCGCGGTAATCGGGGCCCTGCACGCGGTCCAGCACGAGAACGGGGGCTATCTCACGCCGGAGCTCCTGGAGGCGGTCGCGCAGTACCTGAAGCTGCCTGCGATCCAGGTCTTCGAGGTTGCGTCTTTCTACTCGATGTTCGAGACCCGCCCGGTCGGCCGCCACAGCGTATCGGTATGCACCAACATCTCCTGCATGCTCTGCGGTGGCGAACAGATTCTTTCGCATGTGGAAAAGAAACTGGGCATCTCCGCAGGTGAATCCACTGCCGACGGCCGGATCTACCTGAAAAAGGAGGAAGAGTGCCTCGCCGCCTGCACTGGCGCGCCGATGATGATGGTGGACCATCGCTTCTATGAGAACCTGACCCCCGGGCGCGTCGACGAGATTCTGGACGCTCTCGAATGACTGACCAGTCCCGACAGAACCTGGTGTGCTTTGCCACGCTCGGGCACGAGCTGCCGTGGAGCCTGGAGACATACCGCCGTGTCGGCGGCTATCAGGCATGGGAGAAGATTCTCTCGGGCGGAATGACGCGCGATGAAGTCATCAACACGGTCAAAATGTCGGGCCTTCGCGGTCGCGGCGGCGCGGGTTTTCCAACGGGCGTGAAGTGGAGCTTCATGCCGAAGGACAAGCCCATGCAGAAGTACGTCGTGTGTAATTCCGACGAGAGCGAGCCGGGCACCTGTCACGATCGCGACATCCTCCGCTTCAATCCGCACGCCGTCATCGAGGGCATGGCGATCGGCGGATTCGCCATGGGAGCGACCGTCGGGTACAACTACATACGCGGCGAATTCCTCGATGAACCGATTCCGCGATTCGAGGCGGCGCTGAAAGACGCCTATTCGGCCGGACTCCTCGGCCGCAACATCAAGGGCTCCGGGATCGATTTCGACCTGCACACGTTCGTCGGTGCGGGGGCCTACATCTGTGGCGAGGAAACCGGTCTGCTCGAGTCCCTCGAGGGCAAGCAGGGGCGGCCGCGTTTCAAGCCGCCGTTTCCCGCCAACAAGGGCCTTTTTGGGGCCCCCACCACCATCAACAACACCCAGAGCTTCGCCTCGGTACCGACAATCATCCGCAAGGGGCCGGAGTGGTTTGCCGGCCTTGGTCCGAAAGATTCCGGCGGCACCATGGTCTTTTCGGTGTCGGGACACGTCAACCGGCCCGGCAACTTCGAGCTTCCGCTCGGCATTCCGTTCGAGGAGTTGCTCGCCATGGCGGGTGGCGTCCGGGATGGCCGGCGGCTCAAGGCAATAATTCCCGGCGGGGTGTCCGTGCCGGTGTTGCCTGCCGCGGCCGTGGCCGGCATGACGATGGACTACAACTCGGTGAAAGCCGCCGGTTCAGCGCTCGGCACGGGCGCGGTGATCGTGATGGACGAAACCACCTGCATGGTGTCGCTGTTGCGCCGGATCAGCCGTTTCTACCACGCGGAGAGCTGCGGTCAGTGCACGCCTTGTCGCGAGGGCACCGGGTGGCTGCATCGCATGCTGACCAGGATTATCGAGGGCAAAGGGCGCGCCGAGGATCTCTCGCTGTTGCTCGACGTCGCGGGCCGCATCGAGGGCCATACGATCTGTGCCTTCGGCGATGCAGCGGCCTGGCCCGTGCAGAGCTTTCTGCGCCATTTCCGCCACGAGTTCGAATACATGATTGCGCACGAGGGGCGTTCCATCGTCGAGGCGCACGCCGAGGCGGAGGCTGCCTGATGAAAAGCGATCGCAGGGCCGCATGAGCCAGGACAGCTGCACAATCCAGGTCGACGGCCGGGAGCTCGAGGCTCGTCCGGGTCAGATGCTGATCGAGGTCACGGATAACGCGGGGATCTACGTTCCGCGCTTCTGCTACCACATCAAGTTGTCGGTCGCCGCCAACTGCCGCATGTGCCTCGTGGAAGTGGAAAACGCGCCGAAGCCGATGCCCGCCTGCGCCACGCCGGTGACCCCGGGGATGAAGGTTTACACGCGGTCGGAAAAGGCGCTCGGCGCCCAGAAGGCCACCATGGAGTTCCTGCTCATCAACCATCCCCTGGACTGCCCGATCTGCGACCAGGGCGGCGAGTGCGAGCTGCAGGATCTCGCGATGGGCTTCGGTCGTGACGTATCGCGCTACACCGAGCGCAAGCGGGTGGTTCGCGACAAGGACATCGGCCCGCTGGTTTCCACCGACATGACCCGTTGCATCCATTGCACGCGCTGCGTCCGATTCACGCAGGAGATCGCCGGATTCCAGGAGCTCGGCACCATAGGCCGGGGCGACCGGGTCGAGATCGCGCCCTACATCGAGCGGGGCGTCACTCACGAAATGTCCGGCAATATCATAGACTTGTGCCCGGTCGGTGCGCTCAACAGCAAGCCGTTCCGTTTCTCGGCCCGCGCCTGGGAGATGACGCAGCGGCCGACGATCGCGCCGCACGACTGTTTCGGCTCCCACATCTACGCGCACGTCATGGACGGACGCGTCAAACGCGTCGTACCGAGGCCGTGCGAGAGCCTGAACGAGACATGGATCTCCGATCGCGACCGGTTCAGCTACGAGGGCATTGACGCTGCCGATCGGTTGCGCGAGCCCATGGTAAGGACTGACCACGGCTGGCGCGAAGCCGGCTGGGACGAGGCCCTGGACGCGGTGGCGGCCGAGTTGAATGCCAGGCGCGACGGCGGTGGCATTGGTGCACTGCTTTCGCCGAACACGACGACGGAGGAGGGCTACCTGCTCGCGCGGCTGCTCGAACACCTCGGATCGGCAAATGTCGACCATCGGCTGCGGCGCCGGGATTTCCGTTGTCAGGACAGCGATCCGCCGTTTCCTTCGCTCGGTATGGACATCGCTGAGATCGGGCGGCTGCAACAGCTGCTGATCGTCGGTTCCAACCTGCGCGGGGAAGTCCCGTTACTGGCCCACCGGGTGCGCATGGCAGCGGTCAATGGCGCGCAGGTTCATTTCGTGAATCCCGCCGAATACCGCTATCTTTTCCCGGTGGCGGGTTATGCCAGCGGCAGGCCGAGCGACTACTGGCTGGAACTCGTGACCCTGCTTCGGGCAGCGACCGGGGACGGCAAGAGACCGGAGCAGGCCGCTTCGATCCTGGCCAGGGCGGCTGCACCTGAGGAAAGACACCATCGGCTGGTGGAAGCCCTGCGCGCGGCGACGCATTCGGCAATCTTTCTCGGCCAGCTGAGCCAGCGTCATCCGGATTTCGCCGCAATCGATTATCTGGCCGCTGAACTCTGCCAGGCGACGGGATCGACCCTCGGTTACGTCACGGAAGGTGCCAACGCCGCTGGCCTCGCGCTGGCCGGCGCCCTGCCGCACCGGGCGGCGGCCGGCCAGGCGCGCAGTGCGGCCGGTGCCACGGCGGCGCAGATGATGCGCTCTCCGCCGTCATTACTGCTGCTGCACGGGGTCGAGGTCGAGGCGGATGGCGCAAATGGCCCCGAGGCGCTCGATGCTCTCGGCCAGGCACAGTCCGTTGTCGCGCTGTCATCCTACATGACCGCAACGATCGAGCGATTCGCGCGAGTGGTGCTTCCGCTGGCGAGTTTTGCCGAGACCTCCGGGACCTACGTCAACGTCGAGGGCCGTTGGCAGAGCTTCGACGCGGTGGCAAGGCCCGTCGGCAATTCGCGCCCGGGGTGGAAGATTCTGCGCATGCTCGGTACGCGTATCGGCGCGCCCGGGTTTGACTACGGCAGTTCCGAGGCGATCCGGGACGAGCTGCGCAATGCCTGCGCGGAGGTGGAGCGCAACAATTGCGGCAGTCAGCGGAGCTTTCCGCCGACGATTGCGACGGCTGATTCCCTGCCGCTGACGGCGCTCGACGTGCCCATCTATCAGGTCGATTCCCTGGTTCGCCGCGCCACTTCTCTGCAGCTGACCGCCGGCGGCCGGGCAGCCGATATGCCCATGGCGGAGCGGCGCCGTGCCTGAGGGGCTCCCATGATCGAGTGGCTGGACGGACTGCTCTGGTTTCTGCCGGATACGCCGCGGGCCATCGTGCTCATCGTGGTGCAGATTGCGCCGCTGCTGGTTACGCTGATCCTGTGTGTCGCGTTCCTCACTTATCTCGAGCGCAAGGTCATCGGCTACATGCAGAACCGCATCGGGCCGAATCGCGTCGGGCCGCGCGGCTGGTTCCAGCCGTTTGCCGACACCATCAAGCTGATCGTCAAGGAGGTGGTAGTCCCGGGCAGCGCCAACCGCTTCCTGTTCCTGACCGCGCCGCTGCTCGCCATCGTGCCTGCATTCGCCACCTGGGCGGTCATTCCCCTTTTTCCCGGATTTGCCATTGCCGATATCGACGCAGGGCTCCTGTATGTGCTCGCGCTGACCTCTCTTGGCGTCTACGGCGTGATTCTGGCCGGCTGGGCCTCGAATTCGAAGTACGCCTTTCTGGGCGCGATGCGTTCGGCAGCCCAGATCGTCGCCTATGAAATCGCCATGGGTTTTGCGCTCGTCGGCGTGCTCATGGCCGGCGGCAGCCTCAATCTCGGGCAAATCGTCGAGGCGCAGTCGGGCGGAGTCCTGAACTGGTTCTGGCTGCCGCTGTTCCCGCTGTTCATCGTGTATTTCATTGCCGGTGTCGCGGAAACCAACCGGGCCCCGTTCGACGTGGCGGAGGGCGAGTCGGAGATCGTCGCCGGCTTCCACGTGGAGTATTCGGGCGTCGCATTCGCCATATTCTTTCTTGCCGAGTACGCGAACATCATCCTGATCGCGGCTCTGACCTCGGTGATGTTCTTCGGCGGCTGGCAGTCGTTTTTCGCGGGCCCCT
>CAZFWB010000020.1:0-2856 GCA_964522655.1 uncultured Chromatiaceae bacterium
GTCGCCCGGGCCCGGCCCGCGGGTCAACGTGTCGCGGCGATCCGTTCTGCGTTCAATCTGTCCGACCTCGTGCCCGGCGACGCCCAGGTCGAGCAGGCGCGCCAGAATCTGTCTGCGCCGAGCATAAAGCTGATGCAGACGGTGGCCCAGGCGATTCGCGAGGATCTCGGCCGGGTCAAGGATGTGCTCGACATCTTCGTGCGCACGGGCATGGAGCGCGTAGAAGAACTCGCACCACAGCTGGAACTGCTGAAGAAGATCGGCGACACGCTCGGCGTCCTCGGACTCGGAGACCTGCGCGAGATCGTGCAGTCGCGGCGCGAGGAACTGCAGGAACTGGTCAGCCAGGGGCGCCGGCCCGAGGAGAGTGCGCTTGTGGCGATCGCCGCCGAGCTGCTCGGGGTGGAGGACCGCCTCGAGGGCGACCTGATCGGCATGATCACGCCGCGCGCCGACGAGCCCACCGTGGTATCACTCGAGGTCGCGGACGAGCACGACGCCGGGCTCAGCCAGGTGATGCCGGCAGTGATGCGCGAGTGCCTGGTCAATCTCGCCCGCGTCAAGGACGCCGTCGCCCAGGTGACAGAACGCCGCGGCGACGGTGCTGTGATCGACGCGGTGCCCGAGTTGCTGCGGGGGATCACCGCCGGGCTGATGATGCTCGGCAAGGAGCGTGCCGCCGGCGTCGTCGAGGAACTGCAGAAGGCCATCCGTGCGCTCGTGCGCCAGGATCGCAAGGGTCCCGGCGACAGCCGCATGGACCGGCTTGCCGACGCCACCGTCAGCCTCGAGTATTACCTGGAGACCTTACAGGCCGGGCGTAGCGACCCGAACTACATGCTCGACAACGCCGAGCGCTGTCTGGCCGGGCTCGTGGGCGAGCCGCCCGCGGAAGTCGGCGGTCTCGCGGCGCTGGGCGCACTCGACGAGGTGGCAACGGTCGCGGCGGTACCTCCCGAGTACGAGGCCACGCAGGTGCTGCCGGCCGCGCGCGCACAGGAGGAGCCCGAGCAGCCGACGCTGATCTTCAGCGGCGGGCGCGAGCGGCTCGATCCGGAACTGCTCGAACTGTTCATCGAGGAGGCGCGCGATGAGATCGGCAACGTCGGCCGCGACTTTCCGGCCTGGGAACGCGACGATGCCGATGGCAATGCGCTGGCCGGCCTGCGCCGCTCGTTTCATACCCTGAAGGGCAGCGGCCGCATGGTAGGGGCCGATCGGATCGGTGAATTCTGCTGGCACGTCGAGCGGGTGCTGAACCGGCTGATCAACGGCACGCTGGAGCGAGGTCCGCGCCTCATGGAGACGCTGCGGCAGGCGATTGCGACGCTGCCGGCGCTGCTGGAGGAACTCGAGACAGGCGCCGCGCCCGGGCGGGACCTGCCGGCGCTGATCGCCGAGCTGCGGGAGCGTGCCGAGACGCCCCTTCCCGAGGCGGTCGAGGCGCATGAGGAGCCGGCACCGCCGGCGACGGCGGTACCGCAGCCAGTGTCCGAACCGGCGCAGCCAGCGGCTGCGCCACCGGCCGCGCCAGCGGCGACCGCCGCACCGGCCGCGATGGACCCGGTATTGCTCGACATTTTCACCCGTGAGGTCGGCGGCCATCTCGCCGTACTGCGTCGCTTCGTTGCGGCCTGCGGGCAGCCCGGCCTGTCCTACGCGGTGTCCGAGGATCTGTACCGCTCCTGCCACACGTTGAACGGCAGCATGGCCATGGCACGGGTTGAGATCGGGCTGCCATTGACCGAGGCGCTCAATCGGCTGGTCAGCCTCGCCTACAACCGTCCGGCCCGCCTGCCGCCGGGTGCGGTCGATACGCTGCGCGACAGCGCGGCGCGAATCGAAGCCTTGCTGGCTTACCTCGCGGAGCCCTGGCGACCGGTTCCGGTCACTGGCGATCTCGAGCAGCGCCTGGCGGATCATGCCGCAGCCGTGGAGCAGTCGGCGGAGGAGTCCCTCGACCAGACCGGCGAAACATCGCTGCCCGGGCTGGTGCCGGAAAGCGAGGCGCTCGACGCGTCAATCATCGTGGAAGAGATGGCTCTGCCCGAGGTGATCGAGCTCACCGGGGAGGTGGCTATCGCGGAGACCGGGAACGAGCCGGAAGCGGCGCATGAGCACGAAGCCGGGCCGGAGCCGCCGCCGCTCGAGGCCTTCGAGCCGGAGCCGTTACCTGAGCCGGTCATTGACGCAGGGCCGGTGGCAGCTCCCGAACCGGTACCCGGGCCGGTCGAGGTTGGCGCGGCCGCAGTGACTGCGCCCGAGCCGATCGCTGAGGCCGAGCCGGCGTCGCAGGGCCTGCCGTACGACGCGGAGATCGCCGCGATCTTCGCCGAAGAGGCCGCCGAGTTGCTGGATGCTGCCGATCGCGCCATGGCTCGTCTCGCGGCCGGTGACGGCAGCGGTGACCCGGCGCTGGCCGATCTGCAGCGTTATCTGCACACGCTCAAAGGTGGCGCCCGAATGGCCGGGCTCACCGTCATGGGCGATTTGAGCCATGAACTGGAAACCCTGCTCATCAGGCTGAGCGAGGGGCTCACCGCGCGCAACTCCGCGGTCGACGAGCTGTTGCAGGCGAGCCTCGACGAGCTCCATCGGCTGCGCGAGGACGTCATGACCGGTGAGCAGCGTCCGCTGGCGCCAAAGCTGGGCGAGCGCCTGCGCGCGGTGCTCCACGGCCAGGCTGCGGCAGAAACGCACCCGCCGGTGGCAGCCCCGGCGCCGCACGTGCCGGTCGCCGAGCAGGCCACTGCGGAGGTCGTGCCGCCCGAGGCAGCAGCCCCCGAGGCGCCGCCGCCCGCGGAACGAGGACCCGACATCCTGCTGCCCGCGGCCGAGCGGCTCGGCGAGCTGGCC
>CAZFWB010000020.1:2956-29982 GCA_964522655.1 uncultured Chromatiaceae bacterium
GGAACGAGGACCCGACATCCTGCTGCCCGCGGCCGAGCGGCTCGGCGAGCTGGCCCGGGAACTGGAGCGGCCGCCGCAGATCGTGCCCCCGGCGGCAATGGCACCTCCCGAAGTACCCGCCGCGCCGTCGCGCGCCGCCGCGGCGGACCGACGCGAAACCGCCCGCGTGGACTCGGCACTGCTCGATCTGCTTCTCAACAATGCCGGCGAGCTCAGCATCTTCCAGTCCCGGCTGAGTCAGCAGGTCAGCCTGATCCAGTTCAATCTCGAGGAACTCGGGGCCACGGTGATCCGGCTGCGCGAGCAGCTGCGCAAGCTGGAACTGGAAACCGAGGCGCAGATCCGCTTCCGTCACCAGGACGAGGCCGGCGCGCGTGCCGACTTCGATCCGCTGGAACTGGATCGCTATTCGACCATCCAGCAGCTCTCACGCAGCCTTGCGGAGTCCGCCACGGACGTGAACAGCCTCAAGGACCTGCTGCAGAACCTGGCGCGCGACACTGAGGGTCTGCTGGTGCAACAGTCGCGCACTGCCACCGAGCTGCAGGACGGCCTGATGCGCACCCGCATGGTGCCTTTCCATCAGCACGCGCCGCGGCTCGCGCGCCTGGTTCGCCAGACCGCGCTCGAGCTCGGCAAGCGCGTCGAACTGCACCTGCAGGGAGGTGGAGAGCTCGACCGGCAGGTGCTCGAGCGCATGTTGGCGCCGTTCGAGCACATGTTGCGTAACGCTGTCGTGCACGGCATCGAACTGCCGTCGGAGCGTGAGGCCGCCGGCAAGCCCGCAGCCGGGAGCATATTCGTCAATCTGCAGCGCGATGGCTCGGAAGCGGTGGTCGAGATTGCCGACGACGGGCGCGGCCTCGACGTGACCGCCATTCGCCGCAAGGCGGCCGAGCTCGGCTACCTCGAGCCCGGCGTCGCCGTGAGCGACGACGAGGTGATGCAGTTCATCTTGCGTCCGGGGTTCAGCACCGCAGACCGGCTCACCCAGGCAGCCGGTCGGGGCATCGGCATGGACGTGGTAACGAGCGAAGTGGCCAGGCTCGGGGGCTCGCTGCGCATCAGTTCGGTGCCGGGGCGCGGGACTACATTCACGATACGCCTGCCGTTCACGCTGGCTGTCACGCAGGCGCTCATCGTGCGCGTGGGGGCGGAGCTTTATGCGTTGCCGCTGCCAACCGTTGAGGGGGTCATCCGCATCTCCCGCGGCGAACTCATGGCCCGCCTGGAGTCCGCGCAGCCCACGATCGATTACGGCGGGCAGACTTACCAGTTCCGGCACCTTGGTGAGTACCTCGGTCTCGGCCCATCGCGGATCCCGGAGGAGCAGAGCAGGGTATCAGTGATACTTGTGCGCGCGGGCGAGCATTCCACTGCGCTGATCACCGACGAGATGCAGGACAGCCGGGAGATCGTCGTCAAGCCGGTGGGACCGCAGCTCGCGACCATCCGCGGCATCGCCGGCGCCACCATTCTCGGCGACGGCCGGATCGCGGTCATCCTCGATATGGGCATCCTGGTGCGCAGCACCCGTCCCGGAACGACCGTGAAGGCGCCGCTGCCCGAGCCGGCCCCGCAAGGGCCGCTGGCGCTGGTGGTGGACGACTCCATCACCATGCGCCGCGTGACCCAGCGCCTGCTGGAACGCAACTCCTTCCGGGTGGTCACGGCCAAGGACGGCCTGGAGGCGATCAGCGTGCTGCAGGACCACCGGCCGGACATCATTCTGCTCGACATCGAAATGCCGCGCATGGACGGGTACGAGTTCGCCAAGCACGTGCGCAACAACCCCGACACGGCCAACGTGCCGATCGTCATGATCACCTCCCGGGTCAGCGAGAAACACAAGGCCCGGGCGATCGAGGTCGGTGTCAACGACTATCTGGGCAAGCCGTACCAGGAACGGGCGCTGCTGGAGGCGGTACGCCATCAGCTGAAGAAGAGCTGAATGGACCATGCAGACCGCGGTGGCACAAAGTCTCGACGAGATCTACTGTCAACTGATCCCGCTGCGCCAGCTGCGCCTGATCGTGCCTCGCAGCTGCCTCGCTGAAGTCATCCGCTATGTCGCGCCGGAGAAACCCGGGCCCGGGCCGGGCTGGTTCCGCGGCTTCGTCCCCTGGACGACGCTCAAGGTGCCAGTGCTGTCCTTCGAGGAGCTTTGCGGGCGCAGCGCCGGCGAGCCGGGCGGGCGCACTCGCATCGCGATTTTCAATGCCATCTCGGGGAAGCTCGACACCGGCTACTACGGCGTGCTGACGGAGGGCTTCCCGCAGCTCGTGCGCGTCAATCGCGAGGTTATCAAGGTGGACGACCGGCAGGCGTGGCCACCATCGGGGCCCGTTGTCTGCCAGATTCGCATGATCAACGAATATCCCCTTATTCCCGATCTCGAACGGGTCGAGGAACTGCTGCACCGCTGCCTCGACCGCTCGGGTCAACCGATCACCTGAATTCCCGTGCGGCGCGGGCGCCGGCTCGTCTGCTTCGCGCCCGCCGGGGGCGCGCTCGAGTTGATTGCCGCGCGAGGTCCGACAGGGCTGCCGCCGGTCATGGGGCTGCCGGAGGCCTTCACGCCGACCGGCGTCGTCGCTGACCCGGCTGGCCGGCGGTTCGTGTCCCCGACGTCGATTTCACAATTCTGCGGGTGACGCCGCCACCACCACGGTAAGGATCAGGACAATGCCGAAGAAACCCGGGCACGACATCGACGTGCAGAGGCCACACATCCTGGTCGCCGATTTCGAGCGCGCCATGCGCGTGTACCGCGACATACTCGGCTTAAGGGTGAATTTTTTCGTCGACGCGCTGCCGCGGGTGCCGTGGGAGATGTTCGGGCTGCCGCCGGAGGCAAGATGCCGCGTCGGCTTTCTCAGCGAGGGCAAGGGCGTCTTCGGCTCCCTGGCGGTGACCGAGGCGAAGGGCGTCGAGCTGTCGAAGCCGATGCCGCCGTACCGCTGCACGATCATCATCGAGGTGCGCGAGGGGTTGCTTTTTCCGATGGTTGACAAGCTCCGGGCCGAAGGCCTGGAAGTTGGCGAACCCCTGCGTCTCGACGGGCCGCCGCGCACCGACATCTCCTTCAGCGACCACGACGGAAACCGCGTGTTGATCTTCGAGGTGTATCCGCGGGAGAAAAAGCCGCGTTCGCAGCGCGCCAGGCCGGCGGATCAGCGCTCCGATGACAATACGCAATGAACCGCATGCCGCCCGACGGCCGTCGGCTACACCATCCGGATCGGTTTCTAGTACCCTGCGCCGCAACACGGCGGCCTCAAGAGCGATAAGTATGCAGCTATTTTCCCGACTGATGCCCCGCGAAGGGCAATTTTTTAATCTGTTCAATCAGCATGCGGCCCTGGTCGTCGAGGCAGGAGTCGCGATCAACGACTTACTGCAGGTCTACGGTGACGAGTCGGGCCGCGCGGCACGCATCAGTCGCATCGGGGAGCTCGAGCGCGCGGCCGACCGGGTGACGCACGACACTGTGCTGATGGTCCACAAGACGTTCATCACGCCCTTCGACCGCGACGACATCCATCGCCTGATATCGCGCATGGACGATATCCTCGACCTCATCCAGGATGCGGCCGAGTCCCTGCTTCTGTATGACATACGCGCGGTTGCGCCGGAGTCCTGTCATCTCGCCGACCTGGTGAAGATCTGTTGCGAACGGGTGCAGTCGGCCATCGGTATGTTGTCGTCGATGGAAAACGCGGCCGCCATTCTCAAGGTCTGTCAGGAAATAGACGCGCTGGAGTCCGATGCCGATCGCGTGATGCGCGGGGCCATTTCACGGCTCTTCCGCGAGGAAAATGACGTTCGCGAGGTCATCAAGCACCAGGCGATCTACCAGATCCTCGAGTCGGCGACCGACAAATGCCAGGACGTCGCCAATGTGATCGAGGGCGTCGTCCTGGAGAACGGCTGACCGTGGATCCGCAATTCGCTTTCGGGACGCTGGCGCTGCTGGTGGCGCTGGCGCTGTGCTTCGACTTCCTGAACGGTTTCCACGATGCGGCCAATTCCATTGCCACGGTGGTGTCTACCGGCGTCCTGAAGCCCTACCAGGCAGTTGCGTGGGCTGCGACGTTCAATTTTCTCGCGATCGCGATCTTCGAGTTGAAAGTGGCATCGACGGTCGGAAAGGGCATCATCGATCCCGCTTTCGTCGACTACCACGTGATTTTCGGAGCGCTGGTCGGCGCGATTCTCTGGAACATCATCACCTGGTATTACGGCATCCCGTCGAGCTCGTCGCACGCGCTGATCGGCGGCATGATCGGCGCTGCGCTGGCGAAGGCGGGCAGTGCGCCGCTGTTGGCGCCGGGCATCACGAGGACCGCGATTTTCATCGTCGCATCGCCCTTGATCGGGATGATGCTCAGCGGGCTTATCATCGTGGGGGTGTCGTGGCTGTGGTTACGCTCGCGGCCCAATCGTGTGGACCGCATTTGCCGTCGGCTGCAGCTCCTGTCCTCTGCCTTGTACAGCCTGGGTCACGGCAGCAACGACGCGCAGAAGACCATGGGCATCATCTGGCTGCTGCTGATCGCCTCCGGGAGCACGACGAGCGATCATCTGCCGCTCTGGGTAATCGTCAGCTGCTACGTCGCCATCGCCGTCGGAACGCTCTTCGGGGGCTGGCGCATCGTGAAGACGATGGGACAGCGGATCACCAAACTGCGGCCGGTCGGTGGATTTTCCGCGGAGACGGGCGGCGCTCTGGCAGTGTTCCTGGCTTCCGGAATGGGCATACCGGTTTCCACCACACACACGATCACCGGCGCGATCGTGGGCGTTGGCTCGGCGCAGCGCGGGTTCTCGGCCGTGCGCTGGGGAATTGCCGGCAACATCGTGCTCGCATGGTTCCTGACGATCCCGGCCTCGGCGCTCATAGCGGCCTGCGCCTGGTGGGCCGGAAACTTCCTGATCTGAGTCGCGGCGGCAACCGGTGATCGGACGGCATGGCGGCAGCCGCCCGCGACGATCCGGGTGGGCCAGGCGGCGCCGGGCCGGTCAGTCGGAGGCCGTGAAAGGACCGGGAACCGGCCTCAGAAATCACCGGCGAGAAACTGCAGCACCGCCAGCGCCGCGATCGGCGCGGTTTCCGTGCGCAGGATGCGCGGCCCGAGCCGCACGGCGATGAAGCCCGAGGCGGCAGCCATGTCCCGCTCCGGGTCGCTCAGCCCGCCCTCGGGCCCCACCAGCAAGGCGAGCGGTGAAGCCGGTGGCGGCAATTCGCGCAGGCGCGAACCCGCCGGATCGAGCAGCAAGCGCGTCGCGACTCCGCTCGCTCCGGCTACCGCAACCGCGGTCTCGAACGGTGCCGGATCGAGGATCTCGGGAATTCGGCTGCGGCCGCTCTGTTCCGCGGCGGCTATGGCGATCCGCCGCCAATGTCCGAGCTTGCGCATCGCCTGTCCGTCCGCAAGCCGCACGACGCTGCGTTGTGCGAGCACGGGCACGATCCGGTGCACGCCGAGTTCCGTGACCTTCTGCACCACGGTGTCCATGCGGGAGCCCCGGCATATGCCCTGTAGCAGCACGAGCTCGAGGTTCGACTCGCAGAGGATTTCCCGCGCGCTGCCCAGCTGCACGCCGACTTCGTCGCCGCGCAGATCCGTGATCTGTCCGTCGTAATCCCTGCCCGAGCCGTCGAAAACAACGAGTTCATCGCCGGGTCGCAGGCGCAACACGCGAGCGACGTGGCTGGCGGCATCGCCTCTGAGCGACACGAGAGTGCCGGCCCGCAGGGGCTGCTCGGAATATATTCGGCGCAAGGACATGGCGGCGCTCCCGCGGGATTGCCGGGGGAGTGTGGTTCGGTGCGGCCCGGGGCGTCAATGCAGCCACTGGCGGGCGATCGGGCTAGAATCTCAGGCCTCCCCAGGCGGGATTCCCATGAGTCAGAGTGACCTGATCGTCGATCCCGACACTGGCCTGCTGCGCGGCGCGCGTCAGGTGCCATCGCCGAATGCCGACGAGCGGCCAGCCGGTTGCTGCCCGGAGCTGATCGTCGTGCACGGCATCTCAGTGCCGGCAGGCGAGTTCGGTGGCCCATGGATCGACCAGCTGTTCACCAACCGCCTCGATCCGCTGGCGCACCCGTCCTTTCGCGAGCTGGCCCAGATGCAAGTGTCGGCGCACCTGCTCATCCGGCGCGACGGTGAACTGGTCCAATACGTGCCGTTCACCAGGCGTGCGTGGCACGCTGGTGCGTCGAATCACGGCGGGCGGGAGCGCTGCAATGACTTTTCAATCGGCATCGAGATAGAGGGCGCCGACGATGTCGCCTACACCGCGGAGCAATACGCCGTGCTCGCGCGTGTCGTGCAGGCGTTGCGGGCCTGGGCGCCATCACTGCGTCTCGCGCCCGTCGTCGGTCATAACGACATAGCCCCTGGGCGCAAGAGTGACCCCGGCCCGGCTTTCGACTGGGGCCGCTTTGCGCAGTCCCTGGAGCAGGCTCGCTTCGCATGAAAGAGGGTAACGATCGCTGCCTGATGCGGCACAGGGCCGAATCGGCGTGAACTTTCTCGCGCTGCTGATCGGGCTGGGGGTTGAGCGCGCGCTTACGCACCTTTTTCACCTGCGCGCTTTCCAATGGCTCGATCCGGTCTTCGACCGGGCCCTTGCCCGGCTGGCCGGCAGCGGCCGCGCAGGCGCATCTCTCGGCATCGCCTGCCTGGCGCTGCTGCTGGCCGCGCCTGTCGCCTGGGCGAGCATGGCCCTGTCCGCGCAAAGCGAGCAATGGCCGTATTTCCTGTTCGCGATCGTGGTGTTGCTGTTCTCGCTCGGGCCTCGCGACCTGCAGGAGGAGGTCGAGGAGTATTGTGTGGCCGTGCGCGGCGGTGCCGCAGACACGGCGCGCCGACTCGCCCGGGAGCTTCTCGAGCGTGACATCGGTGTCGACGCCGCGGGGTCGACTGGCGAGATTCGCCGCGCGATCTTCCTGCAGGCGAACAACCGGATTTTCGGCGTCGTCTTCTGGTTTTTGGTGCTGGGCCCGGCAGGGCCCGCCGGCGCCTGGCTGTTTCGGGTCCTGGACCTGCTGCGCCAGCGCGCGGTTGCGGGGCCGCAGGCGGCGTCCGCGGCGCTGCCCGCGGCGCGTGTGGTGCATGGCCTCGTGGCGTGGATTCCGGGCCGGCTCATGGCGGTCGCATTCGCGCTGGCCGGCGATTTCCTGGGAGCTATCGCGGGCTGGCGCGCGGCAGGCGGGGACAGGCGCGGAACTTTTTTTGAACACACGGAGACGCTGATCGCCGCTACCGGGGAAGGCGCCTGCAGCGCACCGGAGCTGGAAGAGCCGGATGACGAGGTGGCCGGGTCGGCCCGTCTGGCCCTGGCGCTGGTGCGCCGCGCGCTGTGGCTGATCTGGTACCCGGCGATCGCCCTGCTCACCCTCAACAACTGGCTGCAGTGATCGTCCTGGATCCGCTTCGTCCGGCACCCGGATGGTCGCGGCGCGCCACGCGCTCGCGCAGGGCGGGCGCGCCCGGCGCGTTCCGGTGCTTCCTGCCCGCGGTTCTGTTGCTCGCGCTCGGCTGCGGCTGTCGCGCGCCGCAGGCGCCGCCGACGCCGGAGGCAGGCGAGCGCTCGGCGCAACGTATCGTCGCGCTCGCGCCGCACCTGGCCGAACTGGTGTTTTCCGCCGGCGCCGGCGGGCGCCTCGTAGGAGTCGCTGAGTTCAGCGACTTCCCGCCAGCCGTTTTGGCGCTGCCGCGGGTTGGAGACGCCTTCCGGGTGGACTTCGAGGCAGTCGCGGCGCTGCGACCCGACCTGGTCCTCGCCTGGACCTCCGGCAATCCGCCGGAAGCCGTGCAACGCCTGCGGGAACTCGGGTTGCGGGTGGTGCTGCTCGAGCCGGCCACGCTCGATGACATCGCGAAGCACATTTTGCGAATCGGGGCGCTCGCTGGCACGCGGCAGGAGGCGACCATCGCAGCCGACGCGTTCCGGGCACGGCTCGAGCGGCTGCGCAACCGTCCGGCGCCTGCGATTCCGGCCCGGGTTTTCGTGCAGCTTTCCGAACGGCCGTATTTCACCGTGACCGACCGGCACTTCCTGGGCCAGGGCCTGAAACTGTGCGGTGGACAGAACGTCTTCGGCAGCCTGCCCGGGCTAACGGCGATCGTTTCGATGGAGTCGATCATCGCAGCCGCGCCCGACGTCATCATCGCGAGCGATATGGGCGGGGACGCTCGCGCTCCGCTCGCCACCTGGGAGGCATGGCCGGGGCTGCCGGCGGTACGTGAACGACGGCTGTATACGCTGGATGCCGACCTGCTCAGCCGGCCGAGCGTGCGCGTCCTCGGTGGCATCGAAAGCCTGTGCCGCCTGCTGGATACGGACCGATCCGCGCCCTCAGCCCGGCCTTCGGGCCGGGTTCCATAACACCTCCTGGCCGCCGCTGGCCCGCGCTGCAACGCGCGCCAGCACGAACAGCAGATCCGAGAGCCGGTTCAGATAACGCAATGATGCGGGATTGACGGCTTCGTCGCGGGCGAGGGCCCAGGCGCGCCGTTCGGCCCGACGGCAGATGGCGCGCGCCACGTGGCAGCCTGCCGCGCCCGGGGTACCGCCGGGAAGAATGAAATCCTTCAGCGGCGGAAGCGCGGCGTTGAAACGATCGAGCGTCGTCTCCAGGCCGAGTACCATGCCGTCATCGATCACCTCGCGCCCTGGTACCGACAATTCCCCGCCAAGGTCGAACAACTCGTGCTGGATGGCCGCGAGACAGCCGCGGATCTCGTCCGGAACGCCGGGTGTCGCGATGACGACGCCGATGGCGCAATTCAGCTCGTCCACGGAGCCGTAGGCTTCGACCCGCGGGCTGTCCTTGGCGACGCGCTCGCCGCTGCCAAGCCCGGTGCTGCCGTCGTCGCCGGTGCGGGTATAGATCTTCGTCAGCCGATTCCCCATGCCGACTCTCTGCGCCCTGGTCTTGCCATCCGGTCGAGCGTAGTCGGTTGACACCCGCTTGCCTAGCCGTTGAGGAAGTCCCCGCGCGGACCGCCACGCCGTTGAGCGAGGGATCGCGGCGTTTCAGCGGCTCAGGCTCACGCGCAGCCCCAGGTAAGCGGCGGCGCCGGGCGTATTGAAGCCGTAAACGTCCTCGTAGTCCTCATCCAGCGCGTTTTCCACCCTTCCCATGAGTTCCACCGCGTCCGTCAGCCGGTAACGGGCCGCCAGCGTCAGCAGCATGTAGCTGTCGAGAGTCACGCGTTCGGCCGGGAAAAAGAAAGGCGGCGGGAAGAAGTCATCCTCGCGCTCGCCCGTATAGGCTGCCGCGAGGTTGGCAGCGAGTCGGCCGCCGAGCCAGGCGCGCTCGACGTTGAGCGAGCCGGAATGCAGCGGGCGGCGCACTTCCCGCGTCAGCGTCACCTGGGCGGTATTCGGGTCGTCGGCGCGGGCGTCGGAGTAGGTGTAGGCTGCATTGATGGTGTAGTTGTCGGCCAGCGATACGTCGGCAGTGACTTCGAGCCCGCGGCGCCGGCTTTCGCCCTCCTGATTGATGGCCGTGCACTCGAAGGTCGGTGGCGGGCAATAAAAGCCATTGATCTCATTGTCGAGGTCCGCGCGGAAATAGGTGACGTCGGTTACCACGCGACCATTCAGCCAGCGCTGCTCCAGCCCGAAGTCCCAGCCCTTGGACTTCTCCGGCTCGAGACCCGGGTTCCCGGTGAACTGGTTGGGGTAGAAGCCGAAGCGCTCGACGAAGGTCGGCGTCTTCTGCCCCGTTCCGAAGCTTGCGTGCAGGCGCGCTGGCGTGGCCGGCAGCGACCAGGAGGCCGTGGCGCGCCAGGTGGTGGCGTCGTCGAAGTCGCTGTAGTCGTCCCGGCGCACGCTGGCAGAAACGGCCAGGTCCGGTCCCGGGTACGCCAGGTACTCCGCGACATATCCCGTGTTGTAGATGGCTTCATCCTGATTGGGGTCGTAGACGGTACCGAAAAAGTCCTGCACTTCGCCCCTCTGACTGAATTGCTGCCGCTCGTGGTCGGCCGCAAGCGTCAGGAGCTGACCGGGTGTCGCGTCCTCGCCCTCGGTCAGGCGTATGTCGGTCTGGTAACGGACGGAGTAGCGGTCGCCCCGAACCGATGCGGATTCACGGTCGCCACCCGGTGCCGCGAGATCCTCCGTGCTGGTATCGGTATCGGTCTTCGTGATCGCGTAGCGCAGTTCCTGCACCCAGCGGCCGGCGAGCAGCTCCATTCGGGCGCCGGCGCCCAGATAGGCCTGGCTGGCATCGGTCTCGTTGTCGGCGTCGGCAGGCAGGCCCGTGCTGTCGTCGATGCCGTCGAACTCCACCGTGGCATCGCTGTGGCGGCCGAGAAGGTTGACAGAGAGCGCCGGCGTGACTTCGTAACTCGCGTTGAGGTTGACGGTGGTGTTGCGATAGCCGTCGTCTTCCGTACCTGCGCGGGCAATGTTGCTGCCATCCGTGTTCAGGCCAGAGCCGCTCAGCATGAGTGCGGCGCGTTGCGTACGCATTCCCAGCCGGGCGCCTCCGTTTAGGGTATTGAACGCTCCACCCTCCAGGAAGCCGCCGAGTTCCGTCGGTTCCTCCGGTCTGCGGGTGATTACATTGATGACCCCTGCCAGGGCATCGCTGCCCCAGAGCGCGCTCTGGGGCCCGCGCACGACTTCGATCCGTCCGACGTCGAAGGTGCCGAGATGCTCGAAGGAAAACTCGTCGCTGGTGGCCAGATCGTTGGCTTCCACCCCGTCGATCAGCACGAGCAGCTGGTTGGCTTCGCCGCCACGCATCCGGATCTGCGTCTGAGCCCCGATGGGGCCGCCGCGGGCGATGGCGAGGCCGGGAACCGCGCGCAACGCCTCGGCGACCACCATGTTCTGGCGATTTTCGATCTGTCGTGCGCTGACGATGCTTACCGCGCTCCCCGTGCTCCATAGCGGTTGCGCGGTGCGATGCGCCGTGACCGTGATGGAATCGACGGGCGGACCTGCGTGCAACATGCCCGACAGGGTCAGCAGAAATCCGGCGGGAACGATCCGGGCGCGCATTCTCATTCCTTTCCGGGGCTCTCACCCGAGCCCCTCTGGTGCGCGTCAGAAATCGGCAGCGGCAACCCGCGCGCGCAGCCCAAAAGCGGCGCGAAGACCGGGCAGCTGTCAGGGCAGCGAAGATGCTGCCGCAACGGATGTGTGGGTGACGTAGACCTTCTTGACCGTCACGCCGTCTCCCGCCGAGACCTGACGCATTCCAACCACTGCGGGCCGGTATACGGGCTCGCGAGGGGCGCCAGGTTGGCACCGGGGTGATCGCCTTCCCATGCGTCGCCGCACAGTGGCTCGTTTGACCACCCTTTCCTTCGCCTACCGTTGCGGGGGCAGCGACGGCTTTGCCAGGAACGTCTGGCGCACCGTCTTCCCGTTTAACCCTCCAGCGTGGACGCGCCGTCGGGCACCTGCAGGACCGGGGCACACGGTAGCGGTGCGTCGGCGGACGGTCAAGGATGTTCGCGTGTCCCGTGCGCTTGTCCGGACGGCAGCCGCCGCCGCAACGACCTGACGTTGTCAACCTTGTGGCACGCTACCGGTCCAGGGGTCGGCAGCATCACGGTACCGCTGTCACCGTGATACGGCTCGAACGGCACTCCGTAGAGTTCGGCGAGCGTTTTCCCGTCCAGCAGGTCGGCCACGGGCCCGAACTGCCAGCGCCCGTCACCGTGCAGGAGCAGTGCGCCGGTGAAGTCGCGCGCGGCAAGGGCCGGGTCATGCAAACTGGCAATTATCGCCTTGCCTTCCGCGGCCAGACGGCGCAGCACCGCCATCATTGCGAACTGGTGCCCCGGATCGAGATGGTTGAGCGGCTCGTCGAGCAACAGCAGGTCGGGATCCTGCGCGAGCAGCGTGGCCATGCCCAGACGCCGGCGTTCGCCGCCCGACAGAGTACCGGCCGGACGGTTCTCGGTTCCGCTGAGGTCCATCTGCACCAGGGCCGCGGCTGCGGCAGCGTGATCCTCGGCCGTTTCCCACTGCCATAGCCCGAGCCGTGCGTGCCGCCCCATGAGCGCGGTTTCAAGGACCGTGGTCGGGAACGGGTCGTCCTGTTCCTGCAGCAGCAGCCCGACCCGCAGCGCCCGCTCGCGTTGCCCGAGCAGCCGGATATCATCGCTGCGCAGGCGTACCGCACCACCATCGGCAGGTCGCAGACCCGCCAGGGTATGCAGCGTCAGTGTCTTGCCTACGCCATTCGGTCCGAGCAGGGCGATCAAAGCTCCAGGCTGTACCGTGAGACCCAGCCCGCGCACGAGCACGCGATTGCCGATCGCTATGTGCAGACCTTCGATTTCGAGCAGCGCCGACATCGGGCGAATTTTAATTCGGCCGGCGGTTGGGGGTGAGTCGCGCCGCCTGAGTGTGGCGCGAAAACGAGCAGGCCATCCCCGGCCTCACCGCTCCGCGGATGGTACTGCCCGCAACTGCGCGATAAGCCAAAAAAAACCCCGCTCGGAAGCGGGGTTTACACGGGTTATTGTTGTTGTCGCGAATTCGGTTTCTGGCTCAGCGGCGCGGTGGTGATTTTTCTTCTTCTTGTGTGCGCTGCTTCTACTTCTGGTTTTTGTTCTTCTTCTTTTCTGCGTCTTCTGGCTTCGATGTCTGTTTACAGATGTCGAACACTGCTACCGCTGGTAGAAACCTTTCTTGTGCGCTCCTGTTATGCAGCAAGAGCTGTGCCAGGAATCGCTAAATTTATACAAAACATAATATTGGTGGCATCTCTTGCAAAAACGCGGGGCTACTTCGGCGCAAATTGTAAAAATCCCCGACAGCCAACCCACACGCGGCGGAGCTTGCACACAAAGCCCGCCCCTGGAGGCGAAACGGCGCTTCCGGCCGCGCGCAGGCCATGGTGTTGGGCCAAAACTGGCTGCCCGCGCCCTTCCGCGCAGCGTGACTGAAGTGGCGGCTATCTTCTCTTTCTCGCCTTTTTCAGGCTACGCCCGCTCGGCGGCGGTGTAAATTTTTCCAACGCCCCGGGCTCGGGTTCGAGCATCGTGGCCAGCGGCTGAATATGACCCCCGACCATGATTGATTCGATATGCAGCAGCGCGTTGAGGTCGGTCAGGGGATCGCCGTCGATGATCAGCAGGTCGGCCACCCGCCCAGGCGCAATCGTACCGATCTCCTCCTGCAGACCGAGGGCGCGGGCGGCTTCGGCGGTCGCGGCCCGGAGCGCCGCGGCGGGCTTCAGTCCCGCCGCGGCGAGGGCGCGCAGCTCGGCATGCAGCGCCAGGCCGAGGTGCCCGGCCGCCGCGCCCGTGCCGACCACAATCCTGCCGCCTCCGGCGTGCACATGGCTCGCCAGCCTCATGCGGGCCTGCAGCCAGCTGCGGCGCGCCGCCAGCAACCCCGGTTGCGTGCGCCAGGTGTTCAGGCCTGCCGCTAGTTGCCCGGCATCCGGCATGGAGCGGAACTGGGCGCTTTCGAGCAGATCCGGATATCGCTCCGCCAGCAGGGGCAGCGTGAGGCCGCCCACACGTGGCAGGAGTGCCGCGCCGGAATGGATGATCGCGCCGATTGCGTCCTGGTAATAGAGGCCGTCGTCGCCGAGGAGCGCCCGCCTGCGGTCACGTTCCCATGGATCGACCGGGTTCACGACATCGACCGGACCGGACAGTGCCGCGCGCCAGTCGGCCGACCACATGCTCAGGCCGAGTTCGCGGGCGATCGACGCGGGTGAGGACGCTGCTCCATCGGTGCGGGTACAGACCTCGGCCGCACCGCTTGAGATGGCAGGTCCCATGTCCTGCACGACCGGCTCCGAGATGCACCAATCCAGCAATTGCAGCACCCGTGGTCCGGAACGCTGTGCCCGCCAGCGCTCCGCGATATCACGCAATCCCGGACCCGCGGCGTCGACAGCCTGGATCGTGGTCACGCCGTAGGCCAGCAGCGAACGCCCGGATCGGCCACCGCCGGCACCAGCCAGGCTCACCGCCGCGTCGATGAGCCCCGGCACGACGGTCTTGCCGCGGGCGTCGACGAAGTAGCCGGCCGGCTCGGCCGCCCACGGCTCGACCGCCACGATGCGGCCGTCCTCAATGACCACGTCCTGATTGAACAGGTAGCCGTCCGTAAGGCCGTCGAAGACCCGGCTTGCCCGGATCGTGCTGCGCCCGCTGGCGACAGGCGTTTGCCAGGTAAGCCCGAGCGGCGCGCGGCTCAGGGGCTCATCGATACCGACCCGACCGAGCCCGCCGTCATCGGCAAACCACACGGAAGCCAGGCCCGGCGCCCAGCGCGCGGCGTGGACGGCCCGGTCGGTGAGCCTCAGCCAGTCGGCGCCAACCAGGCCGTTGGCCGCAATCGGCAGCAGGTAAATGCCGTCTGCGGATGCGACGAGCAATCGTGTGCCGTCGGGGGAGAACTGCACCTGCCCGCTGCCGGAGCCCAACGTCACCGCGGGCAGCGTGACGCGGCGGCGTTCGTGCGGCCTATCGGCGGAAAACAGCAGCAGTTGTGGATTTCTGGGTGAATTCTGCAGGGTCCCGATCCAGGCGCCGTCAGCCGACCAAGTCGGCGCGGTGCTCGTCGCGGCGAGGCCAGTGGCGAGCAACGTCGACTCGCCGGTCTCCAGGGAGGCAAGCTTGAGGGTCATGCCCGGCGGTCCGGTCACGGCGCCGGCAAGGTAGGCGAGGACGGCCGTTCCCGGCTGCCATGCCGGATGGCGCGCCTCTCCAGGTTCTGCGGAGACCTGGCGCGCCTTGCCGGTCTTCAGTTCGATGACCCAGATCTGCGCGCTGCCGCTGCGATCGGAACTGAACGCAAGCAGGCGACCGTCCTCGCTCACCGCAGGGTCGCGCTCGACGTAGGGGCTGTCGCTGAGCTGGCGGACTGGCTGGCCGCCGGCATCGATCTCCCACAGGTCACCGAGAGCGGAGGCAATGACAGTTCCGTCCTGCAGCGGTGTGATGCCGCCGAGTGAGCGAACCGGCTGATCGACGGCCGGTTCCGGCAACCGCCGCGATGGCGCCGCGGCGGCCGTACTGATCTCGATCTGCGCCACGAATGGCACTTCGACGTGGCTTACAGCGCCAAATTCGCGCCGATGGATGTGGCCGTCGGCTGCGTAAACGAACCGGGTTCGGTCCAGCCAGCTCGCCGGCCCGTTGGCCGCCGACTGCCCGGGCGCGACCATCTTGATGACGGGCGGGTCGGAGAGGATCACCATGTTCAGACGTGGCCCCTCGGGCAGCCCGGCAACGTAGGTGATCACGCTGCCGTCGGGTCGCCATGACGGGGAATGCAGGGGAGCGGGGCTGGTCACCAGCAGCCGCGGCGGGCGCGAAGACTGGCGCAGCACCAGTGAATGGCCGCCATCCTGTTCCTTCACGTAGGCGATCGAGTCGCCTGCTGGCGCCCAGGCGGGGTCCAGTTCTGCACCGGGCTCGAAACTGAGCTGGCGCAGCGCCAGCGATTTGATGTCGAGATCCCAGATGCTGAAATCGCCGCCCCTGTCGGAGGCGAGCGCGAGCCGCTCGCCGTCGGGCGACCATGCGGGTGAGATGTGATTCGCGGGTCCATTTGTGACCTGGCGGTGTCCGCGCCCCTCGACGTCGGCGAGATACACCTGGACCGTCCCGTCCCGCGCCGCCTCGTACGCGAGCATTTGACCGTCCGGGGAGATTGCCGGGCGCCGGGCGAACTCGCCGGCAGCCGTGATGGCCACCGCGTCACCGCCGTGTGCCGGGAGGCGCCACAGGCGGCCGGCGAGGTGCAGGAACAGGTGCTCGTCGGTGCTCGCGGTGACACCGAGATTCGTGCCCTCGTTGACGACCAGCGGCATGATGTCCGCATGGGCCGAAGTCGCGGCGCCAGCCACCAGCGCGGCGACCAGCCGGGCGATTCGCCACGGGGATTCCGCACCGGCGTCTTCGTCACTCCTGCGTGCTGCTGGCGATTCGCTTGCTCCCGGCCGTCGTGTCGCCGCCATCGCTCCGCTTTCCGCCGCATAGATCGATGCTGGCGGGCCCGCATTCTAGTGAGACGGCGCACGACCCACCAGCCTCGCCGCCGTCGCAGCGGCCTTGCGGCGGTGGACCGCAGCCGGTAAAAAGTCGCCACCCACCTGCCAAGGGCATGCCGTGACTCTCGACCAGCTTCGGAATCGTCTGGAGGCCATCGATCGGCAGATCATCGACCTGGTCGCGGAACGGCAGGCAATCAGCGATCAGATCGGCACCGTCAAGCGTGCAGAGGGTCGCGCGACACGCGATTTCCGCCGCGAGAAGCAGGTCATCGAGGCGGCGCGCGGCCGGGCTGCTGAACGCGGCGTGTCGCCGGCGGTCGCCGAGACGCTCATGGAACTGCTGATTCGTTCCTCGCTGACGACGCAGGAAAGAGCGCGGGTGCGGGCCGAGGGAACGGGGCAGGGTCAGCAGGCGCTGGTCATCGGCGGCAGCGGCAAGATGGGCCGCTGGTTCGCGGAGTTTCTCGACTCGCAGGGTTTCGACGTCACCGTCGCCGATCCGGCCGGTCCCCTGCCCGGATTCCGGCACATTGCGGACTGGCGTGCGTCCGCCGGGGAGTTTGCCGTGACGGTCGTGGCCACGCCGCTGCGGCTGACCGCCGCCATCCTGAAAGAGATGGCCGATAAGGGCCATCGCGGTCTGATCTTCGATATCGGCTCGGTCAAGGCGCCGCTGGTGGCTGGCCTGAGGGCGCTGGCGGCAGGCGGTGCGCGGGTGACCTCGATGCACCCGATGTTCGGTCCCGATACGCAATTGCTGTCCGGCCGCCACGTGTTGTTCATGGACGTCGGAGTGCCGGAAGCGGTGCGCGAGGCACGGCAGCTGTTTGCCTCCACCATGGCGCAGCAGATGGAGATGCCACTCGAGGAACACGACCGGCTGATCGCTTTCGTGCTCGGTCTCTCTCACGCCCTCAACATCGCCTTTTTCACGGTGCTCGCCGAGAGTGGCGAGAGTGCTCCGCGGCTGGCGAACCTGTCGAGCACGACTTTCGACGCACAGCTCGACGTCGCCGCGCGGGTCGCGCGGGAGAACCCGCGGCTGTACTTCGAGATCCAGAGCCTCAATCCCGAAGGTCTCTTCGCGCTCGACGAACTGCTGCGCGCCGTGCAGAGGTTGACCGATATCGTGCGAGGCGACGACGAGGAGGCGTTCGTCGCCCTGATGGAGCAGGGTCGCGGCTATCTGGCACAACGCGCCTGACCGCCGGGGGTCACTCGGCGGGCCGCTGGCCGCGGCTGAGCAACAACAGGAACAGCGGAACGCCGACCAGCGCGGTGATCGCCCCGACCGGCAGCTGGCGTGGCGCCATCGCAGTGCGCGCCACCAGGTCGGCAGCAACGAGCAGCGTGCCGCCTGCCAGTGCCGCACCCGGAACGACGATGCGGTGGTCCGCGCCGGCGGCCAGGCGCACCAGGTGCGGTACGACGAGGCCGACGAACCCGACGGTGCCCGCCGTGACGACTGCCGTGGAGGTCAGCACCGCGCTCAGCAGATAAATGGCGATTCGCATGCCCCGCACGGGCAGACCGAGCAGTGCGGCCTGCTGATCCCCGGTCGCGAGCACGTTCAGCGCCCGACCCAGAACCAGGCAACAGCCGGTGGCGGCCAACGCGATGAGCAGGCAAACAGCCGGGTTGCCCGCGAAAGAGAAATCGCCCATCAGCCAGAACAGCGCGCCGCGCAGGTTGCGCTCCGGGCTGACGGCAAGCATCAGGCTGACCACCGCACTCCAGCCAGCCGCCACGACCACGCCGGTGAGCAGCAAGCGTCCCGCCGCCCACTGCCCGCCGCGCGCAATCATGAAGACGAGAAGGGTGCTCGCCAGTGCGCCAGCGAAGGCGCTCAGGTCCACTGCCGCGCCGGCGAACCCGGCGAGCATGGCGGCCAGCGCGAACGCCGCAGCGCCTCCGGAAGTGCCGAGGATGTAGGGGTCGGCGAGTGGATTTCGAAGCAGCACCTGCATCAAGGCGCCGGCGAGCGCCAGCGCGGCGCCGGTCCCGAAGGCGGCCAGGGCTCGTGGAATTCGCAGCGTCAGCAGCACCTGGCGCGACAGCTCGTCGCCTCCGCCGGTGGCCAGCGACAGGACTGCGCGCGGTCCCACGGAGCCGCTGCCGAAGCTGATTGCGACCCCGACGCACAGCACTGCCAGGAAGCCGAGACCGATCAGCAATGTGGAGGCGCGCATTCGCATGTTGATCCGGCCGCTCCGTCCGGCTGCTGCCACCCGTCGCCCGATGGCGCGCGCGCAGTGTACCGAAACCCATTACGGCCTAGGTGATCGCGTTCGCGGCGCCGACAGCACCACTGCGGTGAGCGCGCGACGGTGAGCGCCGAAGATCCGTCTTTTGGCAGGAGTTCCTTTGTGGAACAATGCGCGGGCGCCGGGGATGGTACTGCGTTACGTTGGACCGCATTGATTCACAGGGTTACCGGGCCAATGTCGGCATCATCCTCAGCGATGACGCGCGGCAGCTGCTGCTCGGGGGGCGGGCCGGTCACCCGGGCTGGCAATTCCCGCAGGGCGGTATCCGTCGGAGCGAAACGCCCGAGCAGGCGATGTATCGTGAACTCGGGGAGGAGGTCGGGCTCGAACGCGCTGACGTCGAGGTGATCGGTGCGACCCGGTCCTGGCTGCGTTACCGCCTGCCAGAGCGCTATATTCGTCGCGACTCGACCCCTTTGTGCATCGGGCAAAAGCAACGATGGTTCCTGCTGCGGCTGCGCGTACCCAAGAGCAGGATACGTTGTGACTCGACGGCGACACCTGAGTTCGATCGCTGGCGCTGGGTCGACTACTGGGACCCGGTCGAGGCGGTGATCTTCTTCAAGCGCCGCGTCTATCTGCACGCTCTGGAGGAATTTGCCCCGCTGCTCTTCCGCAGTGAGGTACCGCCCAAACCCGCCTGGCCAGGCGAATGGCGCCTGACGAGCGGCGGGCGCCCGTGAAGCGCAGCGTCCTTGAGATGCTTGGCCGCCCTGCCGGCGCGGTTATGGCGCGCCGACGCATGGTGGCCATCGGCATCGGCGTCCTGGCGGTGTTTTTCGCGGGCTATCTGCTGGGCGGATGGCGTATCGGCGGCGAGCAGTCGGAGCCGCGTGAGCTGCGGCGCGAACTCGGTCTCCTGCGGGAAGAAAACCGCGCGGCGTCGGAACAGCTGATCCGTCTGGAGACTGCACAGCGGATCGACCGGGAAGCCTATGCGCAGATCGAAGAGCAGCTGGTGCAGCTGCAGGACAAGATCATCGAGCAGCAGGAGGAGCTTGCCTTCTACCGCGGGATCGTCGGCGGTCCCGGCCAGAACGGCCTGTCGATCAGGGAATTCTCGTTGACCGAGGCCGATGCGGGCGCGGTGCGGTTGCGGTTCGTGCTGGCGCAGCTCAAGCAGCTGGAACGCGAGGTGCGCGGGCAGTTGCAGGTGCGCGTCGAAGGGTCCCGCGCCGGCCGGCCGGTCAGCCTGGACGCGACCAGCCTTGCCGCCTCCGGGAAAGTTGCGCGCCTCGCCTTCGGGTTTCGATATTTCCAGGATATCTCGCTGGATTTGCGCCTTCCGGAGGACTTTGCTGCGCAGCGCGTCATCGTCCGCATTTTGCCGACGACCCGTGGCGTGCAGAACAGCGTTGAGTCATTTCCCTGGACCGTCCGCAGCAGGTAACGGGGGTCGTGGTGAGCAGGCCTCGCATCCGACCGGTGCGCGATGCCGAGGTGCTCGGCGCCGTCGATCTCGGCTCTAACAGCTTTCACATGGTAATCGCGCGATTGTCGCACGGACAGCTCGTCGTCATGGACCGGTTGCGTGAGAGCGTCAGGCTCGCCGCGGGGCTCGACCGGCGCAATCGACTGGATGACGCCAGTCAGCGTCGCGCCCTCGAGTGCCTTGCCCGGTTCGGCGAACGCCTGCGCAACATGCACGCCGGGCGTGTCCGTGTCGTAGGCACCAACACGCTGCGCAAGGCGCGGGGTTCCGAGCGTTTTCGCCAGCAGGCGAGCCGTATCCTCGGGCACCCGGTGGAAGTCATTTCGGGAATCGAGGAGGCCCGCCTCATCTATCTCGGCGTCAGCCGCAGTCTGCCGAAGGTACGCGGCAGCCAGCTGGTGGTGGATATCGGCGGTGGGAGCACCGAGATCATCCAGGGGCGGGGATTGACGCCGGAAACCATGGAGAGCCTGTACATCGGCTGTGTTGGCCTCAGCAAGACCGCATTCCCGGCCGGCGATCTCACACGGCGCGCCTTTCGGGTCGCGCGCCAGGCGGCGCGACTGGAGCTCGAGCCCATCCGATCACGATTCCTGCGCCGGCCACCGGCGCGCGTGGCAGGCGCTTCCGGCACGATTCGCGCAACCTACGATGTGCTCACCGCCCTCGGGCGCGGCCGCAAGGGGATCAGGCGGCGCGACCTGGAGTTCCTGGTGGAGCAGATGATTGCCAGTGGCAGCATCCGGGATCTGCGCATGCCGGGCCTGGCAGCCGATCGCGCCGAGGTCTTCCCCGGCGGGATCGCGATTCTCGTCGAAGTGCTGTCGTCGCTGGACGTCGAGCGCATGGTGGTTGCCGACGGCGCATTGCGCGAAGGCATCCTCTACGACATGGTGGGCCGCCTGACGGACGAAGACGCCCGGATGCGCACCGTGCGCGCCATGCAGGGGCGTTTCCGTGTCGATACCCGCCAGGCGCGTCGCGTCATCGATACGGCGCAGGACCTGCTGCGTCGCGTGGCAGCGCGATGGGACCTGCAGCGGGATTCCGATCGTAAGCTGCTCAGCTGGGCGGCTGCCCTGCACGAGCTCGGTCTCGACATAGCGCACGCCCATCACCACCACCATGGCGCATACGTGCTCGAGAATGCCGACATGCCGGGTTTCGCGCGGGATGAACAGCGCGTACTGGCCGCCCTGGTGCGATCCCACAGGCGAAAGCTCGACGGCGAGCAGTTCGCCGCGCTGCCCGCGGACTGGCAGGTTCGCGCATTGCGGCTGACTGCACTATTGCGGCTGGCCGTACTGTTCAACCGCAGCCGCGTCACGACGCCGCTGCCGTTGCTCGATCTGGCGGTGGATCCCCGGGGCTTGCGGCTTGCCCTGCCGGCCCGCTGGCTGCGGGACAACCCGCTTACTTACGCCGATCTCGAACGGGAGAAGAGTTATCTGGCCGCCGCCGGCATCAGGCTGCAGGTAGTCCGCCGTCGCTGCTGACCGTTTCGGCGAACTGGCGCAGCAAATCCAGCTGCGCCGCTCGCGGGAGGTCGTTACCGGTAGGCTGCAGCAACTCGTAGCGACCGTCCGCGTGCAGTTCCCACGCCTGGCAGTTGTCGCTGAGACTGGCATCGAGGTCGGCGAGCAGCCTGCTTTTCAGGGCCGGCTCGTTGATCCGGAAGCACACCTCGACACGGCGGAAAAAGTTACGTTCCATCCAGTCCGCGCTCGATAACATCAGCAACTCGTCCCCGTTGGCATGGAAGTAATAGACCCGCGAATGTTCGAGGAACCGGCCCACGATCGAGCGCACGCGGATGTTGTCGGATACTCCGGGAATGCCCGGCCGAAGACAGCACAAGCCCCGCACGATGAGGTCGACGACGACCCCGGCCGCGGACGCGCGGTAAAGCCCGCGGATGATTTCGGGCTCGACCAGTGCATTGAGCTTCGCAATGATGTGGCCGTTGCCGCCGGCCGCGACATTGGCGATTTCCTGCTCGATCAGTGTCAGCATGTCCCCGTGCAGGGTGAAAGGCGCTTCGTGCAGGCGACGTAAGGGCGGGGTGCGCATCAGGCTGGTCAGCTGCAGAAATACCTGGTGAACGTCTTCTCCGAGCACGGGGTCGGCGCTGAGCAGCCCGTAGTCCGTGTATAACCGGGCGGTACCCGGATGATAGTTGCCGGTGCCAAGATGCACGTAACGCTGCAGCCGCCCGTTCTCGCGGCGCACGACTAACGCCATCTTGCAGTGCGTCTTGAACCCCACGACCCCGTATACGACATGGGCTCCCGCTTCCTGCAGTCGATTGGCGAGGCTGATGTTCTCGGCTTCGTCGAACCGCGCCCGCAGCTCCACGATCACGGTCACTTCCTTGCCGGTCTGAGCCGCTGTTACGAGACTGTCGACGATGGGCGATTCGTGGCCGGTGCGATACAGCGTGAGCTTGATCGAGAGAACTTCGGGGTCGTGCGCGGCCCCCTTAATGAAGTCCAGCACCGGGGCGAATGACTCGTATGGGTGGTGCAGCAGTATCTCCTGCTGTCGGACCGCGGCGAAGATATTGTCGGCATCGGTAATGTTCCGCGGAACACCGGGGGTGAACGGCGGATACTTCAGATCGGGTCGCTGGGCCAACTCGTAAACCGCAAGCAGGCGATTGAGATTGACGGGCCCATTGACGCGGTAAAGGTCGTCTTCCTCCAGCCCGAACATCTCCAGAAGGAAATTGGTCAGGGGAGCGGGGCAGTTGTGGGCGATCTCGAGCCGGACGGCGGCGCCGTATCGACTGGCAATAAGCTCGCCCTCGAGCGCGTGCATCAGGTCGTCGACCTCCTCCTCGTCGACGTACAGGTCGCTGTTACGCGTAACGCGGAACTGGTAACAGCCGCGGATCTCCATGCCGACGAACAGTTCGGCTACGAACGCGTGGATGATGGACGACAGGAACACGAAGTCGCTGGGGCCGGTGTCGGGCAGTTCCGGGTCCAGACGGATCACTCTCGGCAGCGAACGGGGAGCCTGCACGATTGCCCTTTGCACCGGTCGCCCGAACGCGTGAGTGCCTTCGAGTCCGACGATGAAATTAAGGCTTTTGTTGAGGATCCGTGGAAACGGCCTGGCCGGATCGAGGGAGACAGGACTCAGCACCGGCTCGATCTCTCTGTCGAAGTAGTTTCTCAACCATTCCCTCTGTGACGGGTTCCACGAGCTGCGCCTGACGAATCGGATGCCCTTCGCACCGAGGGCCGGGATGACCTCCCCGTTGAGAAGCTGGTACTGGTCGGCGACCAGCTCATGGGCGCGCAGGCTTATTTCGTGCAACAGTTCCCGAGGCATGATCATGTCGGGTCCCGCGGGCGCGGCGGTTATCTCCGCGCGCTGCTTGAGACCGCTCACCCGGATCTCGAAGAACTCATCGAGGTTGGTGGAGACGATGCACAGAAATTTCAGCCGCTCGAGCAAAGGCACGTCACGGGACTGCGCCTGCCGCAATACGCGGCGCGTGAACTCGAGCGAGCTCAGTTCACGATTTATGTAATAGTCAGGAAGCTTGAGATTGTGGATGTCCACGGGCGCGCCCTTAAGCAGCCGCGACGCCACGCTACCTGCAGTTCTGTCTCGGCGTGGTCCGTCCGCAGCTCAAGAACTATAACAGCCCGGTTTTTACCCCAATATTGCGCGCTTCACAGTTGTCATAAGCAGGCCGAATGCCGCCGGGAGGCGGCGCAGGCGCGGTGCCAAGGGGCGTCCAGGAACGGTGTGGCCGCCGGCAGCCGCGAGGCCCGTTCGCCGATCCGTCTCTTCGCGGTTGCGGCGAAGGTTCAGGTGGTCTGCTGGTCGCGTCCGGGCGGATGCGGCGTGTCTCCCGCAACCACCGCGCTTTCGGACCGCAGCTGGCGAAGCAATGGCGCGGCCGCGCGCATGAACTTCTCTCGCTCCCCTGCCGGGAGAGGCGCGGCATTCGGCAGCGGCACCGTTCGCGGGTTCATGTGCCTGCCGTTGATCCGATACTCGTAATGCAGGTGAGGCGCCGTTGCCAGACCCGTCGCCCCGACGTAGCCGATCACGGTGCCCTGGCTGACCGCCTGGCCGACGCGCAGCGTGCGCGCGAATTCCGACAGATGACCGTAAAGCGTGGTGACGCCGCCCGGGTGTTTCAGGATGATCGCGTTGCCATAGCCGCCTCGCCGCCCCCGGAAATCGACCTTGCCGTCACCAGGCGCACGAACCGGGGTTCCTGCCGGTGCGGCGTAGTCCACGCCCTTGTGGGCACGTATGGTGTTGAGGATCGGATGACGCCGACGCGGATTGAAGTCCGAACTCACCCGAGAGAACTCGAGCGGCGCCCGCACGAAGGCTCTGCGGACGCTTTTGCCCTCAGGGGTGTAGTAGTTCACCCGGCCATCGTCGGATTGGTAGCGAACGGCGCGGAAGGTACGTCCCTGATTGACGAATTCGGCGGCGAGAATGTCACCTTCTGCCAGCTTCTGGTCGTCTCGCCATTTTTCCTCATAGAGTAACGCGAACCGGTCTCCCTCGCGGATGTCGAGAACGAAGTCGATGTCGGAGGCAAAAATCGCGGCGAGCTTCATCACCGTCCGGTCCGAGACGCCGGCCTGTGTGGCAGCGCCGAACAGCGAGCTGGTGATCTCCGCTTCCATCCGTGTCGCGCGGGTCTCGTAGTCGAGCTCGATCACCCGGGCGTCAAAACCGTCCTTGGTGCGGGTAACGTTGAGCGAGCTGAACGCGTCGATATCGCGGGTCAGTTCGATGACGCTCCCGCCGTCATGCCTGACGCGGATCTCGTCGCCCGGTCTTAGGATGCGCAGGTTCTGTCTGGCGGGCGGCAAATTGAGAATGCTCGCGAGGTCTCCCAGGTCCAACCCCTTGCCACGGAAAAGCCGGTCGAGCGTGTCGCCACGGCGAACCGTGAGGTTCATGGCATTGGTCTCGTCCATGCCGGCGTCCGGGGCGCCGAAGTTGCCCGCCGACACCAGGTCGGAGGAACTGAACAGGAGAGGCAGGGTGAAAACCGGCTTGATTTCAGTCAGCGTCAGATCCAGGCGCAGAGCGTCATGGTAGCCGTTGTCCGGAACGACGAACCCGAGTGAAAAAAGCGGCAGGCTCATACCCGTGGCCAACCACGGCAGCCGGCGCCGACGCGCGCCGGCGCAGGCATTCCGCACGTCTCCTGTGAGACAGTCTCCGGTTTGGCTCACGATCCCTCCGCAATACCGCAGTCCGCCGCAAGCTCCGATGCCCCGGCTTTGGTGCTGCTTTCCTTACCAAACGGCACCGGCCAGTACGCCTACTGGTGGCCGGACCCCGGCGAGCGCTGATCCCCAGCGTCGAAGAAATTATTAGCGTCGTCAGGCCACTAGGTCAACCAGAGTTGTCCAATTCCTGAACCTGTGCACGTAATCCAAGCGTTAAATCGGAGCCCGAGGTTTTCCCGAGCCGAGCCGTGACCGTGTGAGGTGAATTCGATATGCTCGGCGCCCGCCCTCACGTGCACTACCGCCCCTTGCCGGCTCCGATGTTGTCAGCAGAACGCCAGTTCCAGGAGATACGCCGAGGGGCGGATGCCATCATCCCGGAAGAGGAATTGCGGGCCAAACTCGGCGAAGGCAGGTCACTGCGGGTCAAGGCCGGTTTCGATCCAACCGCACCTGATCTGCACCTCGGTCACACGGTCCTGATCAACAAGATGCGCCAGTTCCAGGAGCTGGGTCACGAGGTGATTTTCCTCATCGGGGATTTCACCGGCATGATCGGCGACCCCTCTGGGCGAAGCACCACCCGACCACCGCTGACTCCGGATGACGTGACCAGAAACGCGCAGACCTACGAGTCCCAGATATTCAAGATTCTCGATCGAAAGCGGACCCGGGTGGAATTCAACTCCCGCTGGATGGGAAAGATGAGCGCGGCCGAGCTCATCGGTCTTGCCGCCCGCCACACGGTGGCCCGCATGCTTGAGCGTGATGACTTTCATAAGCGGTATGCGGCCAGAAAGCCCATTGCCGTGCACGAATTCCTGTATCCGCTGGTTCAAGGGTACGACTCGGTCGCGCTGCGCGCGGATGTCGAGCTGGGCGGTACGGACCAGCGCTTCAACCTGCTGGTCGGCCGGCAGCTGCAGCAGTCTTTCGGGCAGGCTCCGCAGGTGGTGATCACTATGCCGCTGCTCGAGGGGCTCGATGGCAGGAACAAGATGTCGAAGTCACTGGACAATTACGTCGGCATTACCGATCCGCCGGAGGAGATGTACGGCAAGATCATGTCGGTCTCCGACGAATTGATGTGGCGTTACTACGACCTGCTCAGCTTTCGCCCGCTCGCCGAGCTTTCGCGGTTGCGGCAAGAAGTTGCGGAGGGCCGCAATCCGCGCGACGTCAAAATGGAGCTGGCCGGTGAACTGGTGGCGCGGTTTCACGGGTCCGGGGTCGCCCAGAAGGCGTCCGAAACCTTCGTGCGGCGCTTTTCGGCTCGCGAAATGCCCGAGGACCTCGTGGCCGTGACGGTTCACGCCCGGGAGGGTCGGCTGGGCGTCGCCCACGTGCTGCGGGAGGCCCAGCTGGTGACCAGCACCTCCGAGGCGCTGCGCATGATCCGGCAGGGGGCGGTCCGTATAGACGGTGAGCGAATCGAGGACGGCAGGCGGGAGATTCCGGCCGGGGCCAGCCACGTGTTTCAGGTCGGAAAGCGCCGCGCGGCACGCATCACGGTCATCGGCTGAAGGCGGGTTTTCGTTCGCCTCTGTTGACCATTGCTGGTCCTCATATATAATTTCGCTTCTGCCCGCGGTCCTCGCGGGTCTTTGTTCTTTAACAACTGGGAAACAGGTAATTTGTGCGGGCGCTCGCATCGGTGTCCCTTTGGAGGGCCTGATGTGAGTGACCAATCCGGGAACGCTTCGGCGGCCCCGGAACGGGATCTCTCTGCAATTTTCTCGAAACTTTAAATTGAAGAGTTTGATCCTGGCTCAGATTGAACGCTGGCGGCATGCTTAACACATGCAAGTCGAACGGTAACGCGGGGGCAACCCTGGCGACGAGTGGCGGACGGGTGAGTAATGCTTGGGAATCTACCCAGTAGCGGGGGATAACCTAGGGAAACTTAGGCTAATACCGCATACGACCTACGGGTGAAAGCAGGGGATCACTCATAAAGCACCTTCAGACGGTAAACCTGACCGCGAGGGTGCTTTGTGAGTGACCTTGCACTATTGGATGAGCCCAAGTCGGATTAGCTAGTTGGTGGGGTAATGGCCTACCAAGGCGACGATCCGTAGCTGGTCTGAGAGGACGATCAGCCACACTGG
>CAZFWB010000021.1:0-29287 GCA_964522655.1 uncultured Chromatiaceae bacterium
TCGAGGTGATCCGCGGGGTCATGGAGGCGGAGGCGCGGGCGCTCAATATCGGTTATTTCTCGCGAATGCAGCGTCAGCGCCCGTATGTGCGCGCAAAGATCGCTGCAAGCCTCGACGGGCGCACCGCGCTTGCCAGCGGCGCGAGCCGCTGGATATCCAGCGAGCCGTCGCGCAACGACGCACAGGCGCTGCGGGCGCGCAGTTCCGCGATTCTTACGGGCGTGGGCACGGTCATGGCTGATGACCCTTCGCTGACGGTGCGCCGTCGCGACCTCGGCGAGGTACTGCCGCCGGACCGGCTGGTGCTCGACTCTGCGCTGCGCACGCCGCCTTCCGCGCAGCTGTTCCGGCAGGCGGGATGCACGCGTATCTTCTGCACGAGGCCGGAGCCGGAGCGGCAGCGCGCCCTCGAGGCGGCCGGCGCCCTCATCGAACCGGTCGCTGAGCGCGGCGGGCGGCCGGAGCCGGCGGCCGTGCTCCGGCGGCTGGCCGCTCTCGGCATGAACGAAGTGTTGCTGGAGGCAGGCCCGGGCGTAAATGGCGCATTGCTGGAGGCGGGCCTGATCGACGAGATCGTGGTATACCTCGCGCCGCATGTGCTCGGCGCTCACGGCTTCGGCATGTTCGCGACGAAGGCGTTGTCCGACATGGCCTCGCGGGCGGAGTTCGGCCTGGCGGATCTGCGTCGTATCGGGCCGGATTGCCGACTGACCTTCCTGAAAGCGGGGTAGATGATGTTTACCGGCATAGTCCAGGCCGTCGGGACGGTCACGGTTCTGGCGCAGCGTGACGGTGACGCCAGCCTGCTGATCGACGTCGGCGGCCTTTCTCCCGAACGTGTCGCGCCGGGCGCGAGCGTTGCGGTCAACGGTGCCTGCCTGACGGTGACCCGTCACGAAGCGGGTCGGGCGAGTTTCGACGTGTCGCGCGAGACGCTGGCCTCCACGACACTCGGGCAGCTGGCCGCGGGCATGCGCGTCAATCTCGAGCCTGCGCTGACCCTCAGCGAGCCGCTTGGCGGGCACATGGTGACCGGACACGTGGATGGCGTGGGGGAAGTGGCGACGATCATGCCCGACGCCCGCTCGACCCGGGTGGCGTTCAGGATACCGGCGGCGATGTTGCGCTACGTGGCGAGAAAGGGATCCTTGTGCGTGGACGGAGTCAGTCTTACGGTCAATGATGTGCGGGCGGACGAAGCAGACGTCAACCTTATTCCGCACACGTTGCAGAGCACCATCATGGGCAACTACCGCGTCGGGACCCGGGTCAATATCGAGGTCGATCTCGTTGCCCGCTATCTCGAGCGCATGCTCGAGGCGCGGGCCTGAACGGCGGGCTGTCCCGCAAACAAGGCATTCGCAATCATGTCCGACACCCCTGGCCCGGCCAGCTTCGCCTTCAGCGATACCCGCGAGATCATCGCGGACATTCGCGACGGGCGTATGGTCATCATCGTCGACGACGAGGACCGCGAGAACGAGGGCGACCTGGTGATGGCGGCGGCCAAGGTTCGCCCGGAGGACATTAATTACATGGCCCGCTTCGGGCGCGGGCTGATCTGCCTGACGCTGACCCGCAGCCGCTGCCAGCAGCTGCGCCTGCCGCTGATGGTCAGCGGGACCGATGAACAGCAGACGACCAATTTCACCGTGTCCATCGAGGCCGCCGAAGGAGTGACTACCGGTATTTCCGCGCACGACCGCGCGCGCACCATTCGTGTAGCGGTAGCACCCGAGGCGAGGCCCGAGGACCTGCGACAGCCCGGCCACGTCTTTCCCCTGATGGCTCAGCCGGGTGGCGTGCTGACGCGCGCCGGCCATACCGAAGCAGGTTGCGACCTGGCGCGTCTCGCCGGGCTCGAGCCCGCCGCGGTGATCGTCGAGATCCTCAATGAGGACGGAACGATGGCCCGGCGTCCGCAGCTGGAGACTTTTGCCCGCCAGCATGGCCTCAGGATCGGCAGCATTGCGGATCTCATTCGCTTTCGCCTGCAGCACGAGGTCTCGGTGGAGCGGATTTCAGAGCAGATGGTGGATACGGAATTTGGCCGATTTCGGCTTTATTGTTACGAGGACCACGTCAACCGCAACGTCCACCTGGCCCTGGTGCACGGAGAGCTTACGGCAGCGGAACCGCCACTGGTGCGGGTCCACGTCCAGGACACGCTCGGTGACGTGATCGGCGTGCAGAGCGCCCGTCTCGGCTGGCCCTTGCGTTCGGCGATGCGCCGGATCGCCGTGTCAGGCTCCGGCGTGGTCGTGCTGTTGCGTTACCCGGAGAGTCCGCGGCAGCTGGTGGCGGCTGTGCGCTCACTCGTTGGCGCAACGCCGGCGGAAAGCGGGCGGCGCGAGCGAGTGGCGGTGCTTCGTACCTTCGGGACCGGCGCGCAGATACTGCGCGACCTCGGCGTCACTCGCATGCGCGTGCTGAGCGCGCCGAAGCAGATGCATGCGATTTCCGGCTTCGGACTGGAAGTAGTAGAGTACGTCGACGATCCGGACTGACAGCGCCTGCTTTAAGGCATCATGCGCATCCTCGAAGGACAGCTCAACCAGAGAGACGCGAGATTCTGCGTCCTTGCCGCGCGTTTCAACGACCGGATCGTCGAGGATTTGGTGCGCGGTGCGCTCGATGCGCTGAAAAGACACGGCGTTGCGGACTCCGCCGTCGATCTGGTCCGCGTACCGGGAGCGTTCGAGTTGCCCCTGGCGGCGAAACGGGTCGCTCGCACCCGCCAGTACGACGGCCTTATCGCGCTCGGGGTGGTGATCCGCGGAGCGACGCCTCATTTCGAATACGTCTGCGCCGAGTGTGCCGCTGGCCTCAGGCAGGTCGGCCTCGAGCTGGAGATCCCGATCGGTTTTGGCGTTCTCACCTGCGACACCGTGGACCAGGCGGTCGAGCGCTCCGGGGTCAAGCACGGTAACAAGGGCGCTGATGCCGCGCTGGCTGCCATGGAGATGGTGAGCCTGTTGCGGCAGATCGCGCCCTAGGGAAGCCCCGGCCCATGGCCCGCGGACGCCACGGTGCGCGCCGCCTGTTGGTGCAGGCGCTTTATCAGCGCCAGCTCGGGGGGCACAGCGCCGCCGAGCTTCTCGATCAGTTCTCCACCAGCCGCGAGTTCCGCGGTATCGACACGGGCTATTTCCGTGCCCTCATCGGCGAAATCATCTCATCGGAGAAGAGCCTCGACGGCTTGATCGAGGGCGCGGCCGACCGGCCGGTTTCGCAACTCGATCCGGTTGAACGAGGAGTGTTGTGGCTCGGCCTCGCTGAACTGCGCGATCATCCCGACGTGCCGGCGCGCGTTGTCATCGACGAGGCGGTACAACTCGCCAAGGAGTTTGGCGCGCAGGACAGTTTCCGCTATGTCAACGCCGTGCTGGACACGATGGCATCGCGGCTGCGACCCTCCGAGGCCGGCGGCGACGCTCGCTGATAACTCATGTCCGGCAAGCGAAGTCGCAGGGGCTCCGGTAACCAGTCACGGCTCGCCACATCGACCGAGGCAGAGCTGATCGAGCGCTATTTCACGCGAACCGGCCGTGCGGGCCGCTACGTCTCACTCGGCGTCGGGGACGACGCGGCGGTGACGCGACTGCCGGCCGGGAGCGAGCTCGTGGCCGCAACGGATACCATCGCTGAAGGTGTGCATTTTCCGCGAGGCACGCCGGCGCATGCGCTGGGACACCGGTGTCTCGCCGTCAACCTCAGTGACATGGCTGCGATGGGCGCCGAACCGCTTTGGGCGACGCTCGCTCTCAGCATGCCGAAGGCCGCCGCTCCCTGGCTGCGTCAATTTTCCCGCGGCCTTTTCTCGCTGGCGGACCGCCACGGCGTGACCCTGATCGGCGGGGACACCATACGCGGGCCTCTGGTCATTTCCGTCACTATTCTCGGGCGCGTGAAGCGCGGCGTCTTTGTCAGACGCGCCGGCGCGCGGCCCGGTGACGGTTTGTACGTCACGGGTAGCCCGGGTGATGCGGTGGCAGGGCGCATGGCAGCGACGGGCGATCTGAAAGGACCCGGAACCGCGTATCTGCGCCGACGCTTCCTCTATCCGGAGCCGCGGGTTCAGGAGGGCCGGTGCCTGGCGACGGTGGCCTCCGCGATGATCGACGTCTCGGACGGCTTGCACGATGACGCCGGCAAACTGCTGCGCGCGAGCGGTTGCGGTGCGCTGCTGGATGCGCGGCAGGTCCCGTTATCCGGTCAGCTGGTCCGGATTGCCGGGGCGCGGGCAGCCCTGGAGCTTGCGCTGACCGGCGGTGACGACTACGAGCTGCTGTTTGCGGTACCGCCGCAGCGGGAGAGGCGCCTGCGCCGCCTGGCCGGCAGCTTCGGCTGTATCGTCACGCGCTTCGGCACCGTAACAGCCGACCGTCGACTACGCTGGCAACTGGACGGGAAACCGCTCCGATTCCGCGACCGCACCTTCCGCCACTTCGACTGAACGGGCAACGCGATGAGAGGCGATGCGCGCGGGTTGGCACGAACCGTACTGGGCGACCCGGTGCACCTGGTCGCATTCGGTTTCGGCACAGGACTGTTGCCCGCCGCGCCAGGGACCTGGGGTTCGCTGCTGGCGCTGGTGGTCTACTGGCTCATCCCGCCGCTTGCTCCGACAGCGCAGTGGGTCGGCATCGCAGCCGCGTTCGCTCTCGGGGTGTGGATCTGCGGCGCCAGTTCCAGGCGACTGGGAATTCACGATCATCCGGGGATCGTCTTCGACGAAATGGTCGCGATGTGGGCCACGCTTGCGTTGCTGCCGCGCCAGCCTGCCTGGAGCGCCAGCGCCTTTCTCGTGTTCAGGATCATGGACATCTGGAAGCCCTGGCCGATTCGCGAGGCGGATCACAGAATCCAGGGAGGCTTCGGAATTATGCTCGATGACGTGTTGGCGGCCGCTTATGCGGCCGCGTTTTTGTCGAGCCTGCGGATGCTTGCCGCGTTCCTGAACTGAAGGGTGCACATAACGTGTCCGTGGCGCAGCCTGCCCCTGACGCACGCGAAACCATGCCGGTTCCCGAGCGGATCGGCAAGTACGTCATCATCAACGAGATCGGCAAGGGCACTACCGGGACGATCTACCTGTCCCACGATCAGTATTTCAAGCGTGACGTCGCCATCAAGGTTTACAACCTGGTCACGGACGACGACCCGGAGCGCGCCAAGATCGTCCGCAAGATGTTCTTCAACGAGGCGCGGATCGTCGGCAAGCTTCAGCACCCGAACATCCTGCCCATCTACGACGCGGGCGAGGAGAGCGGGCAGTATTACGTGGTCATGGAGCACGTGCAGGGCGCCCGCACTCTGGCGGCATATTGCCGCCCCGACAATCTTCTGCGGGTCGACGATGTCGTAAAGATCGTCTACCAGTGCGCCCGGGCGCTGCATTACGCGCACCGGCGCGGCGTGATACACCGCGACATCAAGCCCAGCAACATCATGCTGACGCGGGACAACGAGGTGCGCATCATCGATTTCGGTATCGCGATCCTGCGCGATGCCGACGTGTCCAAGATCGAGGGAATAGCGGGTTCGCCGAGTTACATGTCTCCTGAGCAGGTCGAATCGGCGGAGATAACGCCGGCATCCGACATCTACTCTCTCGGCGCGGTCATGTACGAGCTGCTGACCGGTTTCCGGCCTTTCCGGGCGAGCACCCTGTCGCGTCTTCTCAACCAGATCGTCTACGCGACGCCGCCGCCCCTGCATACGTTGCGTGACGGCATTCCGGACGAACTCGAGCAGGTGGTGATGACCGCGCTTGCGAAAAACCCCGTTGCCCGTTTCGGCGACGGCGCCGAGTTTCCCGCCCGGCTGACGCGGGTTTATCAGCAGCTGCGGAACCAGTACGCGAAGGTGGACAACCAGGAGCATTTCGACCGGTTGCGCCGGCTGCGTTTCTTCCACGATTTTTCCGGTGCGGAGATCTGGGAGCTGCTGCGCGCCAGCGAGTGGCGGGAATACAGCAGTGGGGATGAGATCGTACGCGAGGGGGAAATCGACGACCGTTTCTACGTGATCGTCGACGGCAACGTGAGCGTCGAGATGAACGGCCGGGTGGTCGGCGTGCTGGCCGACGGCGATTGTTTCGGCGAAAGCAGTTACGTAACCGGCGTCAAGCGCAACTCGACCATTCGCGCGGACGAGCCTGTCACCATCCTCAGCGTCAGCGCAACCCTGCTGGAGCAGGTCTCCACGGATTGCCAGCTGCGCTTCAACAAGGTCTTCCTGCGGGCGCTGATTCGCCGGCTACAGGGATCGAACGGCGCCAGAACCTGACGGCCTTTATCCTCAGGTATCTTCTTCGTCCGTATAGTCCGTCTTCTCGGTCAGCGTTTCCGGGTCCAGCACCTTCAGTTCGGAGTCCATCAACGCCTGCACGCGCTGTTCGGCCTCCTTCAGGGCGGACTGACAGTCGCGGCTCAGGCGCACACCGCGCTCGAATTGCTTCAGTGACTTTTCCAGCGGCAGATCGCCGGCTTCGAGCTGAGTGACGATCTCCTCGAGTTCTGACAGGGCCTTCTCGAGGTCGATGCGCTGGCGCCGGGTGTCGGTCATGAGCGTTCTTGGGAACCGGAATCGAAGCTAACTTGGCATACGGGTTTGCGGCGGTCAATCGTGCTGCAGCCGCGTGTATAGTGCGCGATACGCGTTGACACGCGCACCCTGTGCTGACATATTTAGAATAAGTCTAACAAGTGCGCCGGCTTGCCCGGCGCCATCGTCGAGGAGAAGAACGTGCAACTTAAAGGCAGCAAGACCGAGAAGAATCTCAAGGATGCATTCGCGGGCGAGTCACAGGCCAATCGCCGTTATCTGTATTTCGCCGCCAAGGCGGATGTCGAGGGCTACAACGACGTTGCCGCAGTGTTCCGCTCCACCGCAGAAGGCGAAACCGGCCACGCGCATGGCCATCTCGAGTACCTGGAGGCGGTCGGTGACCCCGCAACCGGGCTGCCAATCGGCGAAACCGCTGTCAATCTGAAGGCCGCCATCGCGGGCGAGACCCACGAATACACCGATATGTATCCGGGCATGGCCAAGGCCGCGCGAGACGAGGGTTTCGGCGAGATCGCCGACTGGTTCGAGACGCTGGCCAAGGCGGAGCGCTCCCACGCGAACCGCTTCCAGAAGGCGCTGGATACGCTGGGCCGCTGAGCGAAGTTTGCGGACCGGCGCCGGGGAGCTGAGTTTGTGACGGCCGGGTGGGCCTGCGCGGGCGCGCAGGCGGGCGCCGTGGGAGTCTGAAATCCGGGGCCATGGGCGAAAGCAAGAGCCGCGAAGGAAGTCTCGAGGCGCCGCGCCGGCAGCCGCTGGCGTGGCGCTCAGAGGATTTCTACGACGAAGCGCTCCTGACGAAGGAACTGGAGCGCGTGTTCGACGTCTGCCATGGGTGTCGTCGTTGCTTCAGCCTGTGCAACGCTTTTCCCACCTTGTTCGATGCCATTGATGCCACCGACACCGGCGAGCTGGATGGCGTTCCGCGCAAGGTATTCTGGGACGTGGTGGATCACTGCTACCTCTGCGACATGTGCTTCATGTCCAAGTGTCCCTACGTGCCACCGCACCCCTGGAACATCGATTTTCCCCACCTGATGCTCCGCGCGAAGGCGAAGCGTTTCCGGGACGAGGGCGCGCCGTTGCGGGACCGGCTGCTCTCTGCCACCGACACGGTCGGAAGCCTAGCGGGCATCCCGGTCGTCGCCGAGGTCATCAACGCGGTGAACGCGACGGGTGCGGGACGGGCGCTGCTCGAGCGAGTGCTGGGCGTCGCGCGCGACGCGCCGGTTCCACGTTATTACTCGCGCTCAGCCCGCAGCCGGATCGGATCTGGCCGGCCCGTGCCGCAATCGCACGACGGGCAGGCCGGCGTCACCCGCGGCAGGGTCGTGCTGTTCACCACCTGCTATGGCAACCGCAATCTGCCCCAGATGTGCGAGGACCTGGTCGCGGTGTTCGAGCACAATGGGATACAGGTCGGGCTGGCCGCGACGGAACGCTGCTGCGGCATGCCGAAACTGGAGCTCGGTGACCTGCAGTCCGTGGATGAGGCGCGGTCGGTCAACGTGCCGGAGCTCGCCCGATGGGTCCGCGACGGCTGGGACATCGTCGCCCCGGTGCCATCCTGCACCCTGATGTTCAAGCAGGAACTGCCGCTCATGTATCCCGACGACGCGGACGTGCGGCTGGTCGCCGATGCGTTCTACGATCCCTTCGAATACCTGTCGCTGCGCCATAAGGCGGGCCGTTTGCGGACGGATTTTCGCACCGGTCTCGGCAGCATCGCCTACCACGTCCCCTGCCACCTGCGCGTGCAGAACATCGGCCTCAGGACCAAGGAGGTCCTCGAGCTCGTGCCGGACACGACGGTGCAGGCGATCGAACGTTGCTCCGGCCATGACGGGACCTACGGGGTCAAGAGCCGGTTCCGCGAGCAGTCAGTGAAGATTGCCGGGCCTGTGGTCACTCGGGTGCGCGATGCGGGTGCGGCATATCTCACCAGCGACTGCCCGATGGCCGGTGCCCAGGTTGCCGGCGGCCTCGAGCAGGCCAGCTATCTACATCCGCTTTCGCTGGTGCGGCACGCCTATGGAATCTAAGCCCGGCTGGCGGGGCGGTGATGGATGAATAAGCTGCGCCGGGACGATCTCTACAGCCTGGAGGACTACGCGCGGCATCGCGACGAGATGCGGACGCGGGTCATGGAGCACAAGGCCCACCGGCGGCTGCACCTCGGCGATCACCTCACCCTGTACTTCGAGGACAGGCTGACGATTCTCTACCAGGTCCAGGAGATGCTGCGGGCCGAGCGGATCTTCGAGCCCGAAGGCATTCGCGACGAGCTGGATGCGTACAACCCGCTGATTCCCGACGGCACTAACTGGAAAGCGACCCTGATGATCGAGTACCCGGATCCGGCCGAGCGGAATCGCGAGCTACGCCGGCTCGTCGGGATCGAGCACCGCGTGTGGCTGCAGGTGGAGGGTCACGCCCCGGTGACTGCCATTGCCGACGAGGATCTCGAGCGCAGCAATGAGGAAAAAACCTCTTCTGTGCACTTCCTGAGGTTCGAGCTCACGGCGGGGATGATCGGCGCCCTGAAGGGCGGTGCGCCCTTGCGTGCCGGCGTAGACCACCCCGCATACCCCGTACGGCTGGAGTCTGTGCCGGAGCTGCTTCGCGAATCACTGGTCGCGGACCTCGACTAGCTCAGGGTTTCAACGAGCGGAGCAGGCTGCGCGGCGCCTTGCGGCGGGGCGTTGGCTTCGGTGGCGCGCTCCCCGGTATGGCCGCGATCTCCGGCCGCTCTCGGCCTTTTCGCCTCCCTGCCTCGGGGGCGGGATTGCTTAATCGCGCCGGCGCACTAACATGCGTCTCGGTTGTGCGCGTTCCCTCGATGTACGGGCGGCCCCTGCTGAGCCGCGATACTGTCGTGTCTTGGCGCAACGCCGTCGGTGGGCGCGGGCGCGGGCGCAGCCGTTTCGAGTGCAAGCCGGTCGAGCACACATGAGCGCGAAGTACGACGCATCTGCGATCGAGGTCCTGAGCGGGCTGGATCCTGTCCGGCGTCGCCCTGGCATGTACACGGACACCTCCAGACCCAACCACCTGGCTCACGAGGTGATCGACAACAGCGTCGACGAGGCGCTTGCCGGCCACTGCAGCAGGATCGAGGTCACGCTGTGGCGTGACGGCTCCCTGCAGGTCGCCGACGATGGCCGGGGCATGCCGGTCGACGTGCATCCCCGGGAGAAGGTGCCCGGTGTGGAACTGATCCTCACGCGCCTGCATTCGGGCGCGAAATTCTCCAGCAAGAATTACCGCTTTTCGGGCGGCCTGCACGGTGTGGGCGTCTCAGTGGTGAACGCCCTGTCGAAGAACCTCGAAGTATGGGTTCGGCGCGACGGCTGTGAATACAACATGAGTTTCCGCGGCGGCAACCGCGCCAGCAAGCTCGAGGTGGTTGGTAAGGTGGGCCGGAACAATATCGGCACCACGATCCGTTTCTGGCCGGATACGAAATACTTCGATTCCGACAAGTTCTCGGTGCCGCAGCTGCGCCACACCCTGCAGGCGAAAGCAGTCCTGTGTCCCGGGCTGAAGGTCCGGTTCGAGGTCGAGCACCCGCAACAGCTGTTCGAATGGGAGTATCGTCAGGGGCTCGGCCAGTACCTCACAGAGTCGATCGGGGATGCTGACATGCTTCCCGCCGAGCCGTTTACGGGTGAGGCGAAGGGCCAGCACGAGGAGCTGCAATGGGCGCTGGCGTGGGTGACCGGCGAATCCACCCCGCTCGCCGAGTCCTACGTCAACCTCATTCCCACGCCCCAGGGCGGCACTCATGTGAGCGGGCTGCGTGCCGGTCTCACGGACGCCTTGCGCGAGTACTGTGAGTTCCGCAGCCTGCTGCCGCGCGGGGTTCGTCTTGCGCCGGAGGATGTCTGGGACGGGGTGGCCTTTGTGTTGTCCGCGAAGCTGGAAGACCCGCAGTTTTCCGGCCAGACGAAAGAACGTCTGTCATCGCGGGAGTGCACCGCGTTCGTGTCGGGCAGCGTCAAGGACGCGTTCGCCCTGTGGCTCAACCAGCACCCGGAGACCGGCGACCAGATCGCCCTGCGCGCGATCACCGCCGCTCAGAACCGGCTGAAGGCCGGCAAGGCCGTTGTGCGCAAGAAGGTGGTTTCCGGTCCGGCGCTGCCGGGCAAGCTCGCGGATTGCGCCGCAGAAGATCCGCGGCGCTGCGAGCTGTTCCTGGTCGAAGGCGATTCCGCCGGAGGTTCGGCTAAGCAGGCGCGCGACCGCGAATTCCAGGCGGTGTTGCCCCTGCGGGGAAAGATCCTGAATTCCTGGGAGGTGGAACAGGCGGAGTTGCTCGCCTCCCAGGAGGTCCACAACATCAGCGTCGCACTCGGAGTGGATCCCGGTGGCGAGGACCTGTCAGGACTTCGCTATCACAAAGTCTGCATACTCGCCGACGCGGACTCCGACGGGCAGCACATCGCAACCCTGATCTGTGCGCTGTTCGTCCGGCATTTTCCGCGGCTCGTGCACGCCGGGCACGTCTATGTGGCGATGCCTCCGCTGTATCGGATAGACGTTGGTCGCGAAGTCTTTTACGCGCTTGACGACGCCGAACGCCAGGGCGTGCTAGACCGGGTCGAGGCCGAGGGCCTGAAGGGCAAAGTCGCGATAACCCGGTTCAAGGGGCTCGGGGAGATGAGCCCGGGGCAGCTTCGGGAAACGACCATGGCGCCGGATACCCGGCGCCTGGTGCAGCTCACCGTTGACGCTCGCGACAAGACCGAGCAGCTGCTCGACATGCTGCTCGCGAAGAAAAGGGCCACTGACCGGCGCACATGGATCGAGACCAAGGGTAATCTCGCCCGGATACAGGTGTAGGCCCGGCGGGGCGCGACCGCCAGCACGGGGCAGAACGCATGGGGAAGCAGAACCAGCTTGATTTCGAGGGCATCGAGCAGCTGCCGCTGCGCGAGTACGCCGAGCGTGCCTACCTCGACTATTCGATGTACGTCATCCTCGACCGGGCTCTGCCGCATCTGGCGGACGGTCTCAAGCCGGTCCAGCGCCGCATCATCTATGCGATGAGCGAGCTCGGTCTGGCGGCTGGTTCGAAGCACAAGAAGTCGGCGCGGACGGTAGGCGACGTGATCGGCAAGTTTCATCCGCACGGCGACAGCGCCTGCTACGAGGCCATGGTGCACATGGCGCAGGAATTCTCCTACCGTTACCCGATCATCGACGGTCAGGGCAACTGGGGCTCCGCCGACGACCCTCGCTCCTTTGCAGCAATGCGCTACACGGAGTCGCGGCTGCGGCCCTATGCCAATGTGCTGCTGGCCGAACTCGAGCAGGGGACCGTGGAATGGGTGCCAAACTTCGACGGGACGCTGCGCGAGCCCGCGCTGCTGCCCGCGCGCCTGCCGAACCTGTTGCTGAACGGCGCCACCGGCATCGCGGTGGGCATGTCGACCGACGTGCCGCCGCACAACCTGCGCGAGATCGCTGCTGGGCTGGTGAAGCTGCTCGAGGAGCCGGACGTCTCGTTGCGGCAGCTGACGCGGATCATCAGGGGGCCGGATTTTCCGACCGGCGGCGAAATCGTTTCCTCACGGGACGAGATCGTAGCCATCTACGGCTCGGGAAACGGCACGTTGCGGGTGCGGGCTACTTATTCAGTGGAAGACGACGCGATCGTGATCAGCAGCCTGCCGTACCAGGCCTCCGGAGCGAGAATTCTCGAGCAGATCGCCAATCAGATGCGGGCGAAGAAATTGCCCATGGTGGAGGATCTGCGCGACGAGTCCGACGAAGAAGAGCCAACTCGCCTGGTAATGACGCTGCGGTCGGGCCGGGTGGACGCCGAGGCGCTGATGCTGCATCTGTTCGCAACCACCGATCTCGAAAAGACCCTCAGGGTCAATCTCAACGTGATTGGTACCGACGGCAAGCCGGCGGTCCGTGACCTGCGCGCGCTGCTCAAGGACTGGCTCGAATTCCGGCTGGAAACCGTCAGGCGGCGGCTGCGATTCCGGCTCGACCGGGTCAGTGAGCGAATCCACGTGCTCGACGGACTCCTGGTCGCGTACCTCAACATCGACGAGGTGATACGCATCATCCGGCGCGAGGATGAGCCGAAGCCGGTGCTGATGAAGAAATTCAAGCTGACCGATGTCCAGGCAGAGGCGATTCTCAACCTGCGGCTGCGGAATCTCGCCAGGCTGGAGGAAATGAAGATCCGTGGCGAGCAGCGGGATCTTGCCACCGAGCGCGATCGCCTGGAGAAGCTGCTGCGTAGCCCGGCCAGGCTCCGCACGCTGGTGAAGGACGAGATCAACGCGCTTGCCGAGGAATTCGGCGACGAGCGACGGAGCCGGCTGGTGGAGCGCCCGGCGGCGCAAGCCATTGCGGAAGAAGAACTGGTGGCCTCAGAGCCGGTGACCGTGGTGCTTTCGCAGCGGGGATGGGTCCGCGCGGCCAAGGGACACGACATCGAGCCCGAGTCGCTGAGCTTCAAGACGGGTGACGGCTACCTCTGCGCGGCTCGCGGGCGCAGCACGGAACCTGCGGTCTTTCTCGACTCCACCGGTCGCGCTTACACGCTGCCAGCGCATTCGCTGCCGTCGGCCCGTGGTCAGGGCGAACCGCTCTCCGGGCGGCTGAACCCGCCCGACGGTGCGAGCTTTCGCGGCGTGATGATCGGCGACTCTCAGACACCCTGGCTGGTAGCGAGCACGGCCGGCTACGGCTTTTTCGTGCGTCTCGGTGAACTGCACACGCGCAACAGGGCGGGCAAGGCCGCGCTGCGGCTCAAGCCCGGCTGGGACGTGGTCGCACCGGCAGCTTGTCCTGCCGATGGGTTCCCGGAGAAGGCGCGCGTTGCCGCCGTGAGTTCTGGCGGGCACTTGCTCGTGTTTGCCGCCCCGGAACTGCCTGAACTGCCCCGCGGCAAGGGCAACCGCATCCTGGGTATCCCTGCGGGCAAGCTTCGGTCGGGCGAGGAGAGGCTGGTCGCCGTGGCCGTGTTGGGGCCGTCAGATGACCTCATCGTGCGCAGCGGTCAGCGCCGCATGACACTCAAGTCAACCGACCTGGAGCGCTACTCGGGCGAGCGCGGGCGGCGTGGACTGGTGTTGCCTCGCGGCTGGCGCGGCGTCGATGCGCTGGAGGTCGCCCGCTCCCTGGCATGAGCCGCGATCAGCGACGAGGGATCTGGTCGGTTCCCGTGCGGACCAGTGTGTCTTCTTCGTCTCCGTCGTCGAGGATTTCTCCGAGCCGGGCCCGGTCGATCACCTGACTGGCGGTGAGTTCCTGTTCGTAGTCGTTCTCGAGCAGGTCGAGCGCTTCCTTCAGCGTGTTCGAAATCTGCTGGTCGTCTAGCGCCTTTTGCGACATCGTGTGCAGATCGGTGTGTTCGACCGTATCGCCGTCGGAGCCGCGCAGCGGGCCGGCCTGATCCGTCGGCGTCAGCGCCGTTTCGTCCAGATCGTCAATCCAGCCGATCTCGTGATCGATTTCCACGTCGACCGGAGCGGCCGAGAGATCGAGATCCAGGTTCGCCTCCTCGACGGCGGATTGGCGCTCATCGGATAACGCGAGATCCGGTTCTTCGCCGAACAGGCTGGAGAGGTCCGCGGAAAGATCGGCCTCGTCGAGATCATGGGTCAATCCGGTATCGGCCGCGGGCTGGCGATCGGTCGGTGCCGGATCGGCCTGGGTCGCGTGCTCGGGCTCCCGCCGCGGCTCCTCCACTACCACCATGGAAGGTTCCACGGGCTTGCCGAGCGTCGGGCGTGCCTGAACGCCGGCGACGGTGACTTCGGGCGCGCTGTCGGTCATACGGTCGGCGGAGGTCGATCGGGAGCCACGGAGAGCCTCGGCGAGCCGTTCGCGCAGCAGCAGCAGGCTGGCCGCCGCGCCGAGGAGAACGCCCACCACCGCCGCCAGCCACGCCGGCACGCCATCGCCACGGCGGCTTTCATCGGCGACCATCGCCGGCGCCGGTGTCGCCACCGATTCACGGCCGGCGGCGCCTTCGGCCACCTGTTCATCCTGAAAGACCGGCGCGGCCTCGGGAACGTCCTCGCGCACCACGGCAGGAAGCGATGGTTGCGCCGCACTGCTGAGTTGAGCGGGTGTCGGGAGTGTCACGGGCACGCTGTCCAGCGGCCTCTCCGGTGCAACCTGCGCCGGATCGCGGGCGCCGTCGGATTCCGGGGACGTCGCGACCATGCCTTCCGCGGCCGGGGCTTGCGGGACGTGCGCGGCCAACGGGGCGGGCAGGACGATCTCCGCGCCGCTCCGGATCAGGTCCGGATTCGCCCTGATGAAGGCCTCGGGATTCCGGGAATATATCGCATCCGCGATCTGCCAGATGCTGAGTCCGCCACGATTGGCAATCCGCGCGGCGATCGCAGACAGCGTGTCGCCCGGCTGGACGCGATAGGTGGTTCCCGCCGGTAACGGTGCCGGCTTTGGAGTGGGTGACGGACGGCGGGCCGGCGGCGGTGAGGCCGCGGGCGCCGCAAATGGCGCAGCCTCGGTGGACGCTCGGCTGCGATCGACCGTCGCGGGCGTATCGGACGCGGCGGCCGGTGCCGTGGCGGCAACCGGCCGGGCGCCGGGAAGATCCAGCATCAGTACATACTGGCGGACCATCCGGGCGCTGCCCGGGCACCGAAGTTCCAGGCGCAGCTCGTACATGGGTTCGTAGAGAGGGCGCGACGTGCTGAGGCGCAGATCATAACGGCCGGGGACCGCGCCTTCGGGGACGCTGACGAGGGCGTTGGGAACGGAGCCTAGGTCCGAGGCCGACGGTGGGCTGGAAGTGACACAGCCCGCAACCAGCAGTTCACCGGCCCCGAGTTCCACGGGAACTTTCGCGCTCAACGGTTGGCCGAGCGAGGAGGACACAGAGATCTCGCCGAGAGTCAGTGCGTGCGCGGGCCCGAGTGCTGCAACGGCTGCTCCGGTACAGACCAGTTTTCCCAGTGCGAGCCGGCGGACCGAGAGGCTCGGCGGGGAGTCCTCGATGACTGAGTACTCCCGCCGTTTTCTTCCGTTTGGTCTTTTCCGGCTCGAACTCAGCCGGCGATCGCCGCGGCCCATAACTTTTGCTCCGAAACTGTCATTCGCGATGTGCTGTTACGGTCTTCCCGGCGCGCAGGAAACCATTTGTCAATAAGTCCGTAAACGAATCGTGTCTCGTTTCCGCTGCGTCGCCGAGGCCAAAGTGGCGCGATTCGGGGAAGTGTGAACGACGTCACGCGCGGCGGCGTTCCCCTCAACCCGTGGCCCGGGTTTCCTGCGGCGAGGCGCTCTCGAGAACCACGCCCTGCGTCTGGACGAAATTGCCCTGGAAATAGGAGACCCCGAGCTGCCAGAGCACGGCCATGGTCTTGGCATCCTCCACGCGCTCGGCAATGGAACGGATCTTGAGTTTGTGCGCGACCTCTACGAGGCCGGCGACCGTGCGCTGCTGGACGGGGTCACGATGCAAGCCCTGCATGAGGCTGCCGTCGATTTTCATGAACTGCATCGGGATGTGATGCAGGAGCTGGGTGGAGTCCCTCCCGGTGCCAAGGTGGTCAACCGCGAACAGGAATCCGGCGGCTGCCAGCCGCTCGGCGAGCTCCTTGGTCTGCTTGAGCTGCATCGCCGCGACTTCCTCGCTCACCTGGAAGCACAGCCGCTGGGGCGAGACCTTCAGGCTCGCCAGTCGTGTTGCGAGCCAGGCCGGCAGCGTCTCGTCCACCACCGAGTCGCGTGACAGCCGCACGAAAACCAGGGTCGGCTGTCTGGCCGTGCAATACGAGAGCGAGGCGCCGATGACCCATCGGTCCACGTTCTTGATCATTTTCGCTCGTTCCGCGGGCGGCACGAACTCGCCCGGAAGTATCATGGTGCCGTCCTCGTCGACCATCCGGACCAGGGTGTCGAACATGCCCTGAACTTCCTCGGTAAGGCTGGCGATCGGCTGGTGGACCAGGCGGAAGCGATTCTGCATCAGAGCCGCGCGGATCTTCGGTACCCACATCGCATCGGCCACCCGCACCTTCTGCGTGGCGGTCGTGGTGTCGCAGAGTTCGACCTTGTTGCCGCCGGCGTCTCTACCCGCGCGACAGGCCTTTTCCGCCGCCGAAAGCAAGTCAGGCATCGACAGCGAATCGCCGCCGATTTCGGTGACGCCGATGGTGCAGGTCAGGGTGGTCGACTGCTGGTCGACTTCGAATACCCGGCCGGCGACGGCCTTGCAGACCTGTTCGGCCCATGAGACGACGTCATTCATCGTGCCTCGCTCGAGCACGACAGTGAATATCGTTCCGCCGAAGCGACCGCAGATGTCGTTGGGTTGCATGAGTTCGCGCAGCAGTTCGGCCAGTCGCATGATCAAGGCTTCGGTGCCGAGCAGGCCGACGTCGCGATGCACGCGTGAGAAATGATCCGGCCTGATGTAGGCAATAGCGCGTACGCCGCCCCTCAATGGGGTGAGGAGCCGCTCGTTGGCCTGATCCAGGAAGTGGTGCCGCATCAGGAAGCCGGTCGACGGGTCCCTCCAGAGCGCCTGCTCGACCAGTTCCTCCGAGGAAGCCTCGGCGCTGCGCTCGCCGGGCACGATTACACGCACCGCCGGCTCACCATCCACCGTGACGCGCTCGAGTTTCAGCTCCAGCCCGAGATGGGAGCTGTCGCGTCGTTGCGCGGTGACCTGCAGGGCGTCGTCCTTCCATTTGCCCTTCAGGCAGGCCTGAATTGCGCCCTTGAGGCTCGGCTGGTCGTGGTCGCTGAAGAGGTCCATGAAGGGCTGGCCCAGCAGGTCGGCCTCCTGCTCGATCCCCAGCATGGAAAGCCAGGCGGGGTTGGCGCTTATCACGATGCCTTCCTGGACATCGACGATAGCCTCGGTCGCACCCTTCATCAGGCTGCGCAGTTCCTGCTTGTACTGCGTGGCCGACGACAGGACGTTGTCCAGCGCGGCCTGCAGGCGCCGGGTGCGAAGTTCCCGCTCCACGACCGCCTGGAGGCGATCGCGATGCGCCAGGGAAACCACGTCGCGCGCCCCGGCGGCAATGGCATCGGAAATGATCCGCTCGGTAACGCTCTGGCGAACGATGATCACCGGAATCGGGGGGGTTCTGCGGAATATCGAGCCGGATAATCCCGTCAGGTCGATATCGGGCTCATCGGCGAAAATCAGGACCAGCTCGGGCGGCTGCTCGGCGACAGCTTCCTCGAGAGCGGTCGGGTCTGCGACGCGCGTGCAATGCACCGCGTGGCCTGCCTCACGCAGCACCGCATTGATCGCGGCCATGTTGTCGTCGTGCTGGCTGACGACGATCAGCGGCACACCATGGGTCTCAGGCAAGTTCAGGATCCCGGCGAAAACTCGACAACGCACCACCGGCCCGTGTCGGCCGGTCGGGCGAGAATTCTGCAGCCTGCTACGCGGGGATTATGTGACCCGTGTCTGTTTATGTGACCTGGCGCTGGTTATGTATCAAAGGGGTCAGTAATTCCTTGGCCGGCATACCCGGGCGTTCGCGCGCTAGACGCGGCACGAGATACCCCGGCAGCCGCGCGGCGACTTCTCCGAGCAGGCGTCTGGCGCGGCGATCGCCGACGCGGAAATGCGCGGCGCCGCGCACCGGGTCGAGCTGGTGAATGTAATAAGGCAGCGCCCCAATCTCGAAAAGCCGTTCGCTCAACGCGGCCAGGGAATCACCGTCATCGTTCACGCCGCGCAGCAGGACCGACTGATTCAGCACCGCAGCGCACACGGCGCGCAGCCTGGCGACGGCCGCCGCCACGGTTTCGTCCAGTTCATTGGCGTGGTTGCTGTGCAGTACCAGAATCAGCGGACGGACGCAGCTCTCGAGCGCGGCGAGCAGTCCCGCGTCGATTCTCTCGGGCAGCACCACCGGGGTGCGCGTGTGAATGCGTATGCGTTGAATGTGGTGGATCTGTCCCAGCCCGCGCAGCAGAGCCTGAAGCCGTGTATTGCTCAGGCTCAACGGATCGCCACCGCTGAGTATGACCTCGTGTATCGATTGATCTCCGGCGATCTCGGCCAGGATGCGCGCATGAGAGCCCGGTGCGGCGCTCGCTTCCGCGTAGGGAAACTCGCGTCGAAAGCAGTAGCGGCAATGCACGGCGCAGGCCCCGGTGACGACCAGCAGGGCGCGTCCCTCGTATTTCTGCAGCAGCCCGGGCTGGCGCATCCGGGCGAGTTCGGTGAGCGGATCAGCGACGAAGCCGGCGCGATCGACGAGTTCCAGCGCCGTCGGCAGGACCTGCAGAAGAAGTGGGTCGCGCGGGTCACCGCGGCGCATGCGGCGCACAAAGCCTCTCGGCACGCGGAGCGGGAATTGCATAGCCGCGGCGCGGCCAGCTCCAAGAACGCGGACGGGTAAGCCGAGTTCACCGGCGAGTTCCTCGAGCGTACTGATTCCGCACGCGAGTTCCCGTTGCCAGGGCGACGCTGCAGCGACGGAGCGGGGGCGGGATGACGACAGCACGGTATTTCTCGGGCAGCCTTGGGGGAAAGTCTATAGAATGTCGCCGCCCCCGCGGGGGCCGGTGTCCGTGTGAAACACCCGTGCACTCAGCATTGGGAACGGCACGCCGGGGATCGGCAATCGGTTTTGCAGGTAGTCATGGCCAGTTTCAGCACGAGCGAGTTTAAGTCCGGTATCAAGATCCTTCTCGATGGCGACCCCTATGTCGTGCTCGAGAATGAGTTCGTCAAGCCTGGCAAGGGTCAGGCATTCAACAGGGTCCGGGTGCGCAACCTTAAGACCGGACGCACCGTCGAGCGCACGTTCAAGTCGGGCGATACCGCTGAGGCGGCCGACGTCCTGACAACGCCGATGCAGTATCTGTACAACGACGGTGATACCTGGTACTTCATGGAGCCGGAAAGCTTCGAGCAGTTTGGCGCCGATGCAGCGAAGATCGGGGAGGCCAGGCTATGGCTCAAGGAGCAGATGCTCTGCAACATCACGCTCTGGAACGGCCAGCCGCTGCTCGTCGAACCCCCGCCGCACGTGGAGCTCAAGATCGTGGAAACCGACCCGGGCATCCGTGGCGACACGGCCACGGGCGGGATGAAACCCGCACGCCTCGAGACCGGAGCTGTGGTAAAGGTCCCGCTGTTCATCGAAGAGGGGGAGGTCATCAAGGTCGATACGCGCAGCGGTGAATACATATCGCGCGTGAAGTGACCGGCGCAGTCAATCGTCCGACGGGACGGTGAAACTCACGACCTCGCGGATCCGTTTACGCCCGAGACACGCCATGAGCAGGCGGTCGAATCCCAGCGCAACACCGCTGCAGTCGGGCAGCCCAGCCTCCAGCGCCGCAAGAAACTCGGCGTCGGGTGGCACGTCCGGCATTCCGAGATCGCGGCGCCTGGCACGGTCGGCTTCGAACCGGGCTCGTTGCTCTGTGGCATCGGCCAGCTCGTGGTAACCGTTGGCGAGCTCGAATCCGTCCAGGTAAATCTCGAATCGCTCCGCAAGTGCCGGATCATGCGGATATCGACGAGCCAGCGCCGCGTGCTCGACCGGGTATCGCTCGATCACCGCGAGGCCGAGCTCCTGCAGGGCCGGCTCAATGGCCTCGATCATGATCAGGTCGAGCCATGCGGCTCGATCCTCCCGCAGGCTCCGGGCGAGATTTTTCCCGCTGCCTTCCGGTAACAGCGTGAGCGCCCGTTGGCGCAAGGACTGTGTGTCATCGGCCAGAGGGTCGACGCCTGCGAGCCGGATGAACAGCTGCCGGTAGTCGTGTCGGCAGACGGGTCCGACATGCCTGCCGAGCCGCAGGCCGATCGCCGTGACCAGGTCGCAGGTTTCGCCGATCATCTGCTCCAGCGTGACGTTACGCCGGTACCACTCGATCAGCGTGAACTCCGGCAGGTGCCTGGGCCCCAGCTCTCCGTCCCGGAACACCTTGGTGATCTGGTAGATGTCGGGCGCTCCCGCGGCGAGTAGCCGCTTCATGTGATACTCGGGAGACGTGTGCAGATAGTACGGCATTGTGGGCCGGACGCTGAGCGAGCAGCGCACGTTGGCCAGCTGTGGTTCGCTGACGGGATAACCGATGAGATGCGGTGTCTCCACCTCGAGTATGTCGCGCGCCGCGAAAAACTCCCGCGCCGCGGCCAGCGCGGCCGCGCGAAGCCGTAACACGCCCATGTCCGCTGACGGCTGCCATCGCTCTTCCATCTCGGTCATTCGTGCCCGCGTTCCGGCCCAATAATGCCAATGCCGGCGCAGGCCCGCACGGGGTGCCCCGCGACGAGGTCGGCGTTCCAGGTGACGCAACCGGCGGGCAGCAGGACGATGACGGTCGATCCCATGTTGAACTGGCCGAGCAGTTCGCCGCGAGAGAGGCGCAACCGCCTGTTGCCGCTGTAATCCCACTCCGTGACTGCCGGTCCGCGTCTTGGCAGGACATCACCGGCCCAGGCCGTGGAAATGCTGCCGACGTTGAGGGCGCCGACCAGCACTACCGCGAACGGCCCCCAGTCGGACTCAAAGTGGCAGACCAGGCGCTCATTGCGGACGAAAAGCCCCGGCACGCGACCTGCCGTCGTGGCGTTTACCGACCAGAGTTGTCCCGCAATGTGGCGCATGCCGCATAGCCGTCCGCTCGCCGGCATGTGCACGCGATGGTAATTCCACGGCGCCAGGTAGACGGTGGCGAAAGAGCCGTCGCAGTAGCGGTTGGCATCGCTGCCATCGCCCAGCAGGCGAGTGACGTCGTAGTCGATGCCCTTGACCTGCAAAATCTTGTGACCGCGTAACGTCCCGATCTGCTGAATGGTGCCGTCTGCAGGGCTGAGCAGCGCGGCCGGGTCAGGGTCACGCGGTCGCGCGCCCGCCCTGAGACTGCGGGTGAAAAATGCGTTGAAGCTGTCGTAGCCCTGCGGCACTGCTGCTCCCGCCTCGCCCGTGTCCACGGGGTATATGCGCACGAAAGCGTTGATCAGCAGATTCTTCAAGAGCCGGTTTCGGCTGCGCGTGACGGCGTGGACCAGGCGACCGAGAAGGCGGGCCGGAACAATGCGTTGCAGCGCGATGTATAAACCTGCGAGCATCTTTCTCCGCCATCGAGGAGCAACGATCCGGTGCCGACTCCGCTGCCGGGCGCATTCTACACAGGCCTCTTGGAGTGCGGCCGGCGTGACCGGCCGGGTGGGTGCGCGAATGAACATGGAATCTGTCACCGTCGCGGACCTTGTCAGCTGGGGCGAGCGTGCGCTTGCCGAGGCAGCGGTCGTCTGCGCGCATGGCACCACGACCTGTCGCGACGAGGCTGCAGCCATCCTCTACCACCAGCTCGGACTCGATCATGCGGACGCAGGTTGCTATGGCCGCCCGGTTAACGACGCCGAAAGGCTCCGCTTCGAGGCCGCGATCCGCCGGCGCATCGTCGAGCGGATGCCGGCGCCTTACCTTCTGGGTGAGGCATGGTTTGGCGGTCGCCCCTACTACGTCGACCGGCGGGTGCTGATTCCACGCTCGCCCTTCGCGGGATTGATCGCGGCGAGATTCGAGCCCTGGCTGGCGCACCGGACGGGCCTGCGAATTCTGGAAATTGGCACCGGCAGCGGCTGCATCGCAATCGCCTGCGCGCTGGAGTTCCCGGACAGCTTCGTCCTCGCGACCGACCTCTCGTTCGATGCACTCATGGTGGCTCGCCGCAACGCCGCCAGGCACGGCGTCACGGACCGGGTGCAGTTCGTCAATGCGGACCTGCTGCGCGGGCTGCGCGGGCGCTTCGACCTGCTGATTTCCAACCCGCCGTATGTACCAGAGGCGCAACTGCGCGACGCTCCGCCGGAGCTTGCCTGGGAGCCGCGCCAGGCGCTGGCCGGAGGCGCGGACGGCCTCTCACTGGTGCGGCTGATCGTTCGCGGCGCAGCCCGCCTGCTCGAGCCGTGGGGCTGGCTCGCCATTGAGGTGGGCGCCGGGATGGCGGCGCTGGAGCAGGCGTTCCCCCGGACGCCGTTCATCTGGCCGGAACTTGAGTCCGGGGATGGCATTGCCCTGGTAGCGGCCGGCGATCTGGCGGTGGACAATGACGTCCTTGGCCGCGAGCGGCCGGGCACCTGAGACCCATTCCATGGCTGGAAATACGATCGGCAAGCTGTTCACTGTCACGACTTTCGGGGAGAGCCACGGCCCTGGGCTTGGCTGCGTCGTTGACGGTTGTCCACCGGGCCTGGCGCTCTGCGAAGAGGACATCCAGCGGGATCTGGAACGGAGACGGCCCGGCCGGTCCCGTCACACCACGCAGCGAAAGGAACCGGATGTGGTGCGCATTATGTCCGGAGTGTTCGAGGGGTTGACTACCGGCACACCCATCGGCCTGGTGGTCGAGAACGTCGACCAGCGCAGCCGCGACTACACGAAGATCAAGGACAAGTTTCGTCCCGGACACGCCGATTACACCTATCAGCAGAAGTACGGAATTCGTGATTACCGCGGCGGTGGACGATCATCGGCTCGTGAAACCGTAATGCGCGTGGCGGCCGGGGCGGTCGCGCGAAAATACCTGCGTGAGCGGCTTGGCGTGGAAATTGTCGCCTACCTGGCACAGCTGGGACCAATCCGTCTCGGCGCCGTGAACCTTGCGGCAGTGGACGACAACCCGTTCTTTTGCGCTGATCCGGACCGCGTACCGGAACTCGAGGCCTATATGGACGCACTGCGTCAGGATGGCGACTCGATCGGCGCCCGAATCAACGTGGTCGCGACCGGTGTTCCGGTAGGGCTTGGCGAACCGGTGTTCGACAAACTCGACGCGGCGATCGCTCACGCGATGATGGGCATCAACGCGGTAAAGGGTGTCGAATTGGGGGACGGTTTCTCGGTCGTGGAGCAGAAAGGATCGCAGCATCGCGACGAGATAACGCCGGCTGGATTCGCGAAAAATTCATCCGGAGGCACCCTGGGCGGCATTTCCTCGGGTCAGGATATCCTGGTCAGCATCGCCATGAAGCCGACCTCCAGCATCCGCCTTCCCGGCGAAACCGTCAGCCGCAGTGGTGCGGCTACCGAGATCGTGACGACCGGGCGTCACGATCCGTGCGTTGGGTTGCGCGCAGCGCCGATTGCCGAGGCGATGCTGGCGCTGGTGCTGATCGATCACTACCTCCGCCATCGCGGGCAGAATGCGGACGTGCGTTCCGAGTTTGCCGCAATCGCGGCACGGGCCGGCGGCACCTGAAATCAGCGATCCGGCAGGCGACGCGCCGGCGGCCTTGAATTGGCCCGACGAAGGCCTATTCTTCGCGGGCGCTTGAGCGCGCCGCCGGCGCTCCGTGTCGCGGGTGTCGGGCGGAGATCAACACGGGATTGAGTTGCTGATGACTAAGGGTTACAGCGTTGCGATACTGGGCGCCACCGGTTTGGTTGGCGAGACGCTGATCCGCATCCTCGAGGAACGCAATTTCCCGGTGTCTCGTCTGGTCCCGCTGGCAAGCGAGCGCTCGGCGGGCAAGTTCGTGCGCTTCCGCGGCGGGGAACTGCGGGTGCGCGACGTCGCCGGGTTCGATTTCTCCGGCGTGCAGATCGGTCTGTTCTCGGCGGGTGCGGGCGTTTCGGCCGTGTACGCGCCGCAAGCCGCGGAGGCCGGCTGCGTGGTCATCGACAACACCTCGCGGTTCCGCAACGAGCCGGACATTCCACTGGTGGTGCCTGAAGTCAATCCGCAGGCGATCCGCGAGTATGCGGGCAGGAACATCATTGCCAACCCGAATTGCTCGACCATCCAGATGGTGGTGGCGCTGAAGCCGATTTATGACGCCGCCGGCATCACGCGCATCAACGTGGCTACCTATCAGTCCGTGTCGGGCGCCGGCCGGCGTTCCGTGCAGACGCTGCGCCGGCAGGCGAGCGAGGTGCTCGCCGGGCAGAAGGTGCAACTGGATGGCGCAGCCAAGCAGATTGCCTTCAACGTCGTACCGCACATCGACGAGTTCCAGGATAACGGCTATACCAGGGAAGAGATGAAAATGGTCTGGGAGACCCGCAAGATTCTCGGCGACGAGAGCATCCGCGTGAATCCGACCGCGGTCCGGGTCCCGGTGTTCATCGGCCATTCCGAGGCGCTACACATCGAGACCCGGGAGAAAATCTCGGCCGCCGCGGTGCGTGAGCTGCTGTCGCGCGCCCCGGGCGTCAGCGTGCTCGACGAAGCCCGGCTCGGCGGATACCCGACCGCAGTCACCGAGGCGGCGGAGCGCGATAATGTATTCGTGGGGCGTATACGCGAAGACATCTCCTGCGACCACGGCATCAGCATGTGGGTGGTCGCTGACAATATCCGCAAAGGCGCGGCCCTCAACAGTGTGCAGATCGCCGAGCGTTTGGTGCGGGATTGCTTTTAGGCTATAGTGAGTTGGATTTTCAGGGGTTTGCGACCGTTTTGTGCGCTGTCCGTTGCGCCTCTCTGCTGAGAGGGTGGATGGCTTTATTCGGGGACCGGTGATGTCACGAATTCCCGCTTCCACGACCGTTGCCCTGGCGATGCTGCTGCCCGCCTGCGCGGCGGCCCTTGGCCTCGGTGAGATTCAGGCCCGCTCTTACCTCAACCAGCCCTTGTCGGCGGAGATACCCGTAACGGCCGAGGCGGCGGGCGAGATGGCCGGGCTCACGGTTGCTCTGGCATCTCCCGAGACGTTTTCGCAGTACGGCCTGCCTCGACCCGCGTTCCTCGGCGATCTGCGGTTTGCGGTCCAGGAGGGAGCGGATGGCGGCGTCATCCGGGTGACCTCGAGCCGGCCGGTGGCCGAGCCCTTCGTGTCCTTGCTGCTGGAGGTCCGCTGGGCGCAGGGCCGGTTGCTGCGCGAGTTCACGGTGTTGCTCGATCCGCCGGACTTCGCAGGCGCGGCGGTCGCAACCCGACCGGTGCAGGAACCCGTGGCGGCGGCAACCCAGTCCGTGCAGCCCGCGGCACCGGTCAGCCCGCCGGCCGAGACCGGGGAGGCCGCGCAGCGAGCGCCATCGACTCAGGCAGTTCCCGGCACGCATGTTGTGGCGCGCAACGAGACGCTCTGGGGCATCGCGGCCCGATACCGGCCCGAGGCGGCCGACATCAACCAGATGATGGTGTCGATTTATCGCGCGAATCCCGAAGCCTTCGCCGGCAATATCAATCGGTTACGGGCCGGAGCGGTCCTGCGCATCCCGGAGGGCGCAAGCGTGGAGAGTCTGGAGCGCGGTGAAGCGGCCACTGAAGTCAGCCGCCAGAACCGCGAGTGGCGGGGAGATACCGGCGCAGTGGCCGAGGCACCCGCTCGCCTGGAACTCGTCCCACCTGCCGAAACGGCTCCGTCACCGGCTCCGGCGGCCGAGGCAGCCCCCGGGGCCGAGCAGGCATTGCAAGCCGAGCTCGAGGAAAGCCGCCGGCTGCTCGCCGTCAGGGACGCGGAACTGAAAGCGCTGCGCGATCGCGTTGCAGCGCTGGAGCAGGAAGCCGGGGAGGTCGCGGTCGAGGCCGAACCAGCGCCCGCCCCGCCGCCGGCGGCTGTTGTCCCGCCACCTGAAGAGGGCGCCGTGGCAGAGGCGCCTGCCACCGCGGCTCAGCCGGCGCCCACCACCAGGCCGACGCCGCAGCCGCCTGCGCGCGAGGAGGGCGCTGGCCTGCTCGGCAGAATCGGCGACCTGCTGCTGTCTCCCTGGTTGTGGATTCCGGCGGCGCTGGTGCTCATTGGCGCATTACTCGTTTTCAGGCGGCGCTCGACGGTGGAGGAGCCCGTGGCGTGGACTCCGCCCGCGGCGCGCGCTGGTGCCGGCCGGGAAATGGCCGACGTCGGTCCAGCGGCAAGCAGCATGATCGTGCAGGAGGAACCGGCCCGCGCGAGCGGCCGCTTCGAGCGACGCGCACTGGCGCGTGGCGACGAGGAACTGCCGCTCGAGCGCACGATCAGCACCGAGGCCCCGGTCAATCTCGATCAGGCGGATCCGCTTGCCGAGGCCGATTTCCACATGGCCTACGGCCTCTACGACCAGGCGGCGGATCTGCTCACAGCGGCGGTCGGCCGGGAGCCGGGCCGGCGTGATCTGCGCCTCAAGCTCCTCGATGTTTATTTCGTCTGGGAGAACCGGGAGGGGTTCCTGAAGGAGGCGCGCGCGCTTCGGGAACGCATCGGCAACGATACAGATCCCGACTGGAAACGGGTGCTGATCATGGGCAAGCAGCTATGCCCGACGGAGGCCCTGTTTGCCGGCGCGGCCGCCCAGGCGGCCACCGAGATGGACCTGGATCTCTCCGGAGACGGTGGCGGCGAAGTCGATCTGGAGCTCGGCGGCGACACCGGGGCCCTCGATTTCGATCTCGGCGGTGATTTTGCAAGCGATATCGACACCGGTGCATCCACCCGGGTGGCGGAGCCGACCTGGCGGGGTGCGACCGCTCAAACGCAGGAAATCCCGACTATAGAAGTTCCGGCCGTTGACACGGGTGTAACGCGCGAGACCCCCACCCTGCAGAACGAAGCTCTTTCGCCGACGATCGAGACGCCCACTATCGAGACCAGGGCCAGCGACACTACGATGGAGACGCCCACGATGGAGGTCAGCCGTGCGGCTGGCGAGACCGGCGCTACCGCCCGGCTGCACACGCCCGGCGCCGACGAGCGCGCGGATCAGACCGCCGAAATCGACCTCGAGGACCTCGGTCTTGACCTCACGGGACTGGACGAGGCCGCGCGTGACATGGCTACGGGCCTGCAGGAGGCGCTGCCCGAGGACGCAGCAGGCCTGGATTTCGATCTCAGCGCCGTCGGCGCGAGCCCGGAGGGTGAAGAATCCACCGCGGAAATGGAGAAGGGCGCTCCGCTCACCCATCTCACCAATGCCATCAGCAAGAGTGGGGCGGGCAGGGCGGCACCCGAAAGCCCGGAAGACACTGTCGAGCAACCGCGATCCGGCAAGTCGGCGATGGATTCGGGCCTGAGCGCCACCAGCGACGAGCTCGAGTCCCTGAACATCGACCTCGATTTTGCTTCGGGCGAGGATGCACAGTCGGAGCTGACCGCCACGAGCCTGCGCTCAATCGGCAGCCGCGGTCCGGAAGACGCCACAATGACCGAGGTTGGAACGAAGCTCGATCTCGCGCGGGCCTACCTGGATATGGGTGACCCCGACGGCGCCCGCAGCATCCTCAACGAAGTCATCGAGGAAGGCGATCCCGCGCAGCGCCAGGAAGCGCGCCAGCTGCTCGACAGCCTCGGCAGCTAGTTCCGGGCGGTGACAACCCATGTGGCGTGGGCCCCGGCCGGGGCCGCGGCGGTGAGCACGAACTTACGCAGATGCCACGCGTCGCGATCGGACTCGAGTACCTCGGCACCGACTTCTGTGGCTGGCAGCGCCAGGACCACGCGCCGACGGTGCAGGGCGCAGTGGAGTCGGCGGTCTCGCGGGTCGCCGATGAGCCCGTGACGGTGGTTGCGGCCGGCCGGACCGATGCCGGGGTGCACGCGACCGGCCAGGTCGCGCATTTCGACACCGACGCGCGGCGGAGCCTGCGTGCCTGGCTGCGTGGTGTCAACAGCAATTTGCCGGCGCAGGTGAGCGTTTCCTGGGTGCGGCCCGTAGCCGATGCTTTTCACGCTCGCTACGCGGCGCTGGCGCGGACCTATCACTACCTCATCTTCAACCGGGCGGTCCGCTCGGCGCTGTATCAGAACCGGGCCTGGTGGGTTCATGCGGAACTGGATCTTTCTGCAATGCAGGCAGCCGCACAAGTCCTGATCGGCGAGCACGACTTCAGCGCTTTTCGCGCTGCCCAGTGCCAGGCGGGCACGCCGGTGCGCGAGATCCGGGAACTGACTCTGCGCCGCTCCGGGCCGTTCATCGTCATCGAGTGCCGTGCTAACGCATTCCTGCACCATATGGTGAGAAATATCGTCGGTTCGCTGGTCAGAGTCGGGCGCCGGGATGCGACTCCCGATTGGCTCGGTCACGTGCTGGAAAGCCGTGACCGGCGCCAGGCCGGCGTTACCGCCGAGGCGGCCGGGCTGTATCTCACGCGGGTCGGCTACGCCGCAGAGCACGGCATACCGCAGCCTGCGCCGTTTGGCCACGGTGATCTATGAGAGCCTCTTGATTATCATGCTCGCCCGATGACCTGGTTTGAAAAGCTCATGCCGTCCCGGATCAAGACGGAGCGCAAGACGCGCTCCGTGCCGGAGGGCATCTGGATCAAATGTCCCGAATGCGGTGCTCAGCTTTACCGGGCCGAGTTGGAGCGCAATCTCTATGTCTGTCCCAAGTGCGACCACCACATGCGCCTGTCGGCACGGAGCAGACTGGAGGTGTTCCTCGACCCGGATTCCGGGCGCGAGATTGCCGAGCGGCTCATACCGCAGGATCCGCTGCGTTTTCGCGACACCAAGCGCTATCGTGATCGCATCGCGCAGGCGCAGAAGGATACAGGGGAGAACGACGCGCTGGTGGCGATGACCGGGCTGCTCAAGGGGCAGCCGGTCGTAGCGTGTGCCTTCGAGTTCCGCTTTATGGGCGGATCAATGGGCTCGGTCGTGGGTGAGAAGTTTGCGCGCGCGGCAACCTACAGCCGGGACAACAAGATGCCGCTCATCAATTTTTCCGCGAGCGGCGGCGCCCGCATGCAGGAGGCGCTGTTTTCGCTGATGCAGATGGCCAAGACGAGCGCCGTGCTCGCCGCATTATCCGACGCGCGCATACCGTTCATTTCGGTGCTGACCGATCCCACGACCGGCGAG
>CAZFWB010000022.1:0-28472 GCA_964522655.1 uncultured Chromatiaceae bacterium
ACGGTGATGGTCATCATGGCGGGAATGGTAACGCAGCGAAAAAGGGGACAGTGACCTTTTCCCAGGAAGGGCCGAAGCAAACCCGTTGATCTCTCGGTCGGGAATAGGTCACTGTCCCCTTTTTGAATTCATTCCGAGCTCGGCGAGGCGGCGGCGTATTTCCCGGGTAACGGCACTGACCCGCCGGCCATCGGTCTCGACCGTGAAGTCGGCGATTTCACGGTACTGCGGATCGCGCACGGCCATCAGCGCCTCGAGGATTTCGCGCGGATCGCCGCCCTTGAGCATCGGCCGCTCGCGGCCGCCGCGCGTGCGCCGCAGCTGCTGGTCAACCGTGGCGTGCAGGTAGATGACCCGCCCGCGGGAGGCCAGGTGCTCGCGGTTGGCGGGGTCCTGCACCGCGCCGCCGCCGGTGGCGAGCACGATGCCGGCCCGCTGCGTCAGCTCGTCGATCACCTGCCGCTCGCGGGCGCGAAAGCCGGCTTCGCCCTCGCGCTCGAAGATGTAGGGGACATCGACCCCGGTGCGGGCCTCGATCACCTCATCGCTGTCGAGGAAATCGCGCCCGAGTTCCTCGGCGAGCTTGCGCCCGACGGCGGACTTGCCCGCGCCCATCGGGCCGATGAGGAAAATGCTGGTCGTGGGGTCCATGCGCCGGATTGTAACGGGAGCCTCTCGTTCGCGTTGTAGGAGCGACGCCAGTCGCGACCCGGTGCGCAGGCGGCCGTAAAGAGAACGCCGAGCGTCATCGCGGACCGACCTTCAGCGTGACCGTAACGAGAACGAAACGCCATCAACGTCTCGAATGATGCCGTTTTCCCGTCGCGGCTCGCGCCGCTCCTACAAGGTGCTGCCGGTCACGGCGCTGAGCCCCTGGCGATGCGGCGGTAGGCGCAACGGTACAGAAACAAGACGCTCAAAAAAGAACGAGCCGGCCCGAAGGCCGGCTCTTCAGATACGACTTCCCGATCGATGATCAGAGGGTGTTGGAGCAGTCGAGGTCCGTTCCAAACGGGCTGAACTGGCCGGGCGGAGAGGCGTTCTCGTCGTTCATATCCTCCGCCTTCGCATCCAGCAGGAAGGTCTGCGAGCGGGCGAACTCGGTGCCCGAGACGCTCGCCTTGGCCTCGATCTGCGCCTTGACCCACAGATTGTGGTCCTGCGGATAGATCACGCAGACACGGGCCAGCCCCTGGCTGTTGGTGGTCACCTGAGCCGAGGTGCCGGTGGCACCGGCCGACGCGCAAGGACTCCCCGCCGAAGCACCGCTCGGCACCGCTGCCACCGTCGCAACGTTACCGGCCTCAAGGCGTCCGCTGGAATTGAGGTCCTCGAGCGCATCGAGAATGCCGTTGCGATTGAGATCTTCGTCCGGGCAGCGGACGTAGTGGACCCCTTCCAAGCCACTGCTCCAGCCCTCGCCGGTCGTGAGAAGCAACTCCCCTTTTCGATACTCAGTCGAATTCAGGCTGACCTGCACCGACTTGTTGGCCACCGCGTTACCGACGGAGTCGGTGACGATGATGTTCCACTCCTTCGCAAACGACGCGGTGGTCGGCTCGAAGATGTCGTTACCGGTGCCTAGCGAGATGAACAACGCCTGCTGGGCGACGGTCACCTGCACCGTGTCCTCGGCCAACGGCGCGTCCGAGGGCCCGATATAGGCGCGGATGACGACCCCGTTCTGGGCCGTCGCGTTGGGACCGGCGGTGTAGACGCTCTGGGCGGTGCCTAGGCTGTCGGTGAGATCCGTGCCTGGCGACACGCCCGGGCTGCCGCTGGTATCGCTGATGACCTGGAACTGCACCGAGGCGTTCTTCACCAGCTGCTGGTTGGTATCTCGAACCACCGCGGTCAACGAACTCTGCGCGCCGGCCGGAACAGTGAACGGGGAGGCCTGCAGGTCCAGCGTCGCCGGCACCGTCGCAATGAACTCCAGATTCAGCGTCGCGGTAGTGTTGGTCAGCGGGTCGCGCGCCGTGACCACCGCGCTACCGGCGGTCGCGCTGGTCACTGTGGCCTGCGCGACCCCGCCCGTGGTCGCAGTGACCCCGGAAACGGTGCCGCGAGTGCTGGAGAACTCGACGACGCTGCCATCGGCCACCGGCGCGCCATTCTGCAGCCACCGCACCTCCACCACTTGTGGCGTATTGAGGTTCACCTCGGTCCCGGCGGCCGGCGAAATGAACCCGAATGCATCACCCGAAATACTGATGCTGAAATTCGCCGTGAGGCCAAGGGCCGAAGCGGTAAGGGTGTCGCTGTTCCCGGCACCGGCGGTACCCGCGGTGAGCGTCGTCGAGGCGTTGCCAGAGGAACTGGTAGCCACGCTCGGCGCGCTCAGCGCGTTGCCGTTCGCCGAGGTGAAGGTGACGGTCCGCCCGGAAATTCCGGCTCCCTCGGAGTCCTTCAGTACCGCCGTGTACTGGCCCGAATTGTTCAGCGCCAGCGCGGATGGGCCGGTGATGACCAGGGTCGTGCCGACGACGGCGATGTCGATGGTGGTGGTGACGCCCGCGGACGTGCCCGAGGCGCCGGCAGTGGCCGATACCGTGATCGTGCGGTTGGTCGGGTCGAGCCCGTTGCTCAGTTGTGCCGTGGTCGTCCCGCTCGCGTCGGTCGGCGCCGGCGGGATGATCTGACCGGATGTCACGCTCGTAGTCACCGGCACGTCTTCGAGCGCGTTATTGTCCGCGTCACGCACGATGATGGTCAGCGTGACCGTCGAAGCACCCGTCTGGTCGGAAGGCAGTTGCGTCGAGTTCGCGATGATCTGTACCGAACCGACGGCGGGGCCCGTCCCGGTGCCGCTGCCCGGATTCAGGATCGTTCCGTCATCGCCGCCCCCGCAGGATGCGAGCGAGAACGCCGCCGCCGCCAATACCAAAAGACTAAGCAGTTTCTTCATGACTTTCAGGATCCTCTGCCGTACCCCCGCGGGAGATCGCCTCAGTAAATGCTCGAGCCTTCTTTTAGTATTTTTGGCGTGACGAATATGAGCAGCTCCGACTTGTTGGAAACCCGGTTGGTGGAGCGGAACAGGTAACCCACCAGCGGAATGTCGCCGAGGAACGGGACCTTGCGCAGGTCCTCGCCCTGCTCGGTCTCGTAGATGCCGCCGAGCACGACCGTCTGGCCGTTGTCCACCAGCACCTGCGTTTCCACCGAGCGCGTGTCGATGCTCGGCACCTGGCCACCGCGCTCGTTGGTGATCACCTGGCCGACGCTGTCCTTGGTGACCTTGAGATCCATGATGATGCGGTTGTCCGGGGTGATCTGCGGCGTGACGGTGAGCGAGAGCACCGCCTCCTTGAACTGCGTCGTGGTCGCGCCGCTCGAGGCCGACTCCTGGTAGGGAATCTCGACACCCTGCTTGATGAAGGCCTCCTTCTGGTTCGCCGTGATCACGCGCGGCGAGGAGATGACCTCGCCGCGGCCTTCCGCCTGCAGGGCGGAGAGCTCGAGGTCCACTAGGAAGTCATCGTCGAGCAACGCGACGGCGAGCTTGCCGGCCGGGTTCGCCACCGGCAGGTTGACGTTGAAGCGGTCGTCGAGCGCCGGCAACTCGACCGGGAACGGCGTGCCGGTGTTGTTGATGTTGTCGACGCCGGAGTTGACGATGGTATCCGTGCCGCCGGCGCCGCCGGTGACCGCTATCAGCCCGTCGCCGCTCTCATCCACGGCCGTCACACCCCAGCGCACGCCGAGGTCGCGGCTGAAGTCGTCGCGCACGATCACGATGCGCGACTCGATCAGCACCTGCCTGACCGGGATGTCGAGCGCCGTCACCAGCCGGCGGATGTCGGTGATGCGGTCGGCGGTGTCCTGCACCAGCAGGGTGTTGGTGCGCTCGTCGAGCGCCACCGAGCCGCGGTCGGACAGCATGGAGTTTTTCGCCGTGCCCTTGACCAGGTCGGCGAGATCACTCGCCTTGGCGTAGTTCACCTGCAGGAACTCCGAGAGCAGCGGCTCGAGCTCCTTGATCTCCTTGCGCGCCTCGAGGTCGGCCTTCTCGCGGGCGGCGATCTCGTCGGCCGGCGCGATGATCATCACGTTGCCGTTCTGGCGCTTGTCGAGCCCCTTGGTCGCGAGCACGATGTCGAGCGCCTGGTCCCAGGGCACGCTCTGCAGGCGCAGCGTGACGTTGCCCTGCACGGTGTCTGAAACCACGATGTTGCGGCCGCTGACGTCGGCGAGCAGCTGCAGCACCGCGCGGGTCTCGATGTCCTGGAAGTTGAGCGTGAGCCGTTCGCCCGTGTACTCCTTGTCCGAGCTGAACAGCGTCGCTTCCTTCTTCGCCTCTTCCTTGACCACCGGCTGCAGCTCCACCGTGAACACCTGGTCGGACTGGTAGGCGAGTTCCTCGAAGTTGCCGCTGGCGGCGACCACGATGCGCGCGTCGTTGCCCGCCCGCATGACGCTCACGGTCTCGACCGGGGTTGCGAAATCCGTCACGTCGAGGCGCTTGAGCAGGTCGTCGGGCAGCTGCGTGTTGGCGAACACCAGCACCACCTGGCCCGCCTCGCGGCGCACGTCCACTGGAGTCCCGGGGTCGGAGAGGTTCACGATGACCCGGCCGCCGCCCTTCTCGCCGCGGCGGAAATCGACGTTCTGGATGCTGCGCCCGCCCGTCGCCGGGGCCGCCGTGGCTTCGGCGGCTTCCGCCGCAGGCGCGGCGGCGAAGGTCGCGCCGGCGCCGGCGCCGCCGAGCGTCACGAAAACGCTGCTGCCGCTGACGCGGGTCTCGTACGGGACCATGGTGTCGAGGTTCAGCACCACGCGGGTGCGGCCGCCGGACTCGGCGGCCAGTATGGTGGCGAGCGGACCGGCATTGACCTCGCGGCGTCGCGAGGGCAGGGCGATACTGGTATTGGCCAGATCGAGCGAGATGCGGGCCGGGTTGTCGATGGTGAAGCTCAGCGGTGCCGGGGCCGGGCCCGAGAGCTTGAGTTCGAGCTCGAGCTTGTTTCCGGGCATCGTCTGCACCTGGATGTCCTGCAGCTGCAGCGCCGGCGCCTGCGCATGGGCCGGTGTCGCAAGCCCCCCGAACAGCGTTGCCGCGAACATGGTCACGACCATGGCGGCGAACGATCGCCGCAGCGTGCCACCCGTTCTCGCATGCAAGCGCCCGCAGGCGGAATGCGCCGGGAAATTTCTCGTTGCCCTAGCCGTGCTCATCGTCACTTACTCCCACGCTCTCCCTGGGGGGCGTCAGTCGGACAGGCCGATCGCCGCCGACCGTTTATAGAATCCGCCGATGCCATCCGGCACCAGTTCCTCGACCTGGATTTCGCCGTCGGTCACCTGCGTCACCCGGCCGTCGTTCTGCCCGACATAGTTGCCCGGCACCACGCGGTGCACCATGCCGTCCTGCGTCTGCAGCAGCGCATAGCGCATGTTCTCGCGCTGAAGCGTCCCGACCATCTTCAGCGTGTCGAGCGGGAACTGCTCCAGGTACTCCTTCGGCCTATTCGCTTCCGGCCGCGGACCCACGGCCGATCGCCCCTTCGGCGAGTCGGCGATGAACGGCGAACGCAGCGACTGCGCCTCGTAGGTGAAGGTCTCGTAGGGCTTGATCTGGGGCAGCGGCTCGATGCGGCCACCCGGACGGGCCTTCACCTCGTCGATGTAATCGAGGAGGTCGTCGTTGCCGCCGCCGCAGCCGCTGGCCGCTGCCGCCAACACGGCGACCGCCACGCACCGGAGCAGATTGCTGTTACGCGCGCTCATCGCTTACCCCGCCTTCCCGGTACCGGGCCGCGCGGCCGCGCCCGGGGCCGGCCGTGCGCCCTTCGCCGGAACGCGCGTGCTGTCCTTGCCCCCGGCGGCGGCATCGCCGCCGGATTCGGTTTCGTCGAGGTAACGGTAGGTCTTGGCCGTGACGTTCAGCACCAGCTCGTCCGGCCCGGCGTCCTGGCTGACCGGGCTGATCTCGATGTCGTGCAGGGTCACGATCCTCGGCAGGGCGGCGATGTCGCTCACGAAGCGCCCGAACTCGTGGTAAGAACCCTTGAGCCGGATCTTGATCGGTTTCTCCGCGTAGAAGTCGCGCCGCACCTCATCCAGGGGCTGGAACAACTCCTCCTGCAATCCGGCGCCGAGACCCGTCTGGGAAATGTCCACCAGCAGGTTCGGGATCTCGGTCTTGCCCGGCAACTGCCGCAACATCGTGCCGAACGAGCGCTCGATCTCGGCGAGCTGCGCCTTGTAGGCGCTCAGGTTCGCCGCCTTGCGCTGCTTCTGCTCGAACGAGGAACGCAGCTCCTGCTCTTCCTGCTCGGCCTTTTCCAGCACCGGCATCTGGTTCTGCCAGACGATGAGGTAAAAGCCGAGGATCGCGGCAAGCGCGAAGAACACGCCGACGAAGAAAACATGAAATACGAACGGCCAGCGGCCGATGTCGTTGAAATCGAGCTGGCGCAGTTGCTGGAGAAAGTTCACGTCCCGCTCTCCTCGTCAAGCGCCGAGACCTGCTTCGCGAACACCTTGAACTCGCTCGCGCGCGGTGTGGTCGCGTCCGCCCTGCCCCGGCCGCCCTGCGGCTTGACTTCGACCACTTCGAGATCCGGCTCACGCAGCCAGCCCGATTTGTCGATGTTGCGCATCAGTGCCGACACGCGCGTGTTCGACTCCGCCGTGCCGTTGATTTCCAGCCGCGTGCCGGTCTGCTTGATGCTGGTGAGGGCAACGCCGTCCGGCAAGGTGCGGACCAGCTGGTCGAACACGTGGACGATCTCCGGGCGGCTCCGCTGCAGCTGCTCGATGATCTCCATGCGGGCGAGCAGGCTGTCCTTCTTCGCCTCGAGGTCGATGATCTCCGCGATGCGCTGGTCGAGCGCCTCGATTTCCGACTTCAGCAGCTGGTTGCGCTCGCGCTGATTGTCGATGATGGCGCCCATCACCAGGTTGGCGAGCAGCACCACGATCGCGGCGGCCACCACGGCGGCGCCCAGCCCGACGAAGAACTGGTTGCGCCGCGCCTTGCGCAGCTCCGCGCGCCAGGGCAACAGGTTTATGCGGGGCATGTCAGTCGAAACTCCGTAGCGCCAGCCCGCAGGCGGTCAGCAGGGCGGTGGCGTCCTTGCGCACCCCCTGAGATTTCGCGCGGGTGGAAATCTTCATCTGGCCGAGCGGATCACCGATCTCCGTCGGGATCCCGACCTTGCTCGAGATGACGTCGGCCACGCCGGGAATGTTGGCGCAGCCGCCGCAGACCAGGATTTGGTCCGGCTGCTCGCGGCCGCTGCCGGAAGCGAGGAAGAACTGCAGGGACCGGCTCACCTGCTGGGTCATGTCGTCGATGAACGGGTCGAGTACCTCCGGGCCGTAATTGCTCGGCAAGCCGCCTTCCTTCTTGGCCCGGCCGGCGTCTTCGAGCGACAGGCCGTAGGTACGCATGATCTCCTCGGTGAGCTGCTGGCCACCGAAGGAAAAATCACGGGTATAGATGACCCTCATGTCCTGCAGGACGCTGAAGGCCGTGTTGCTCGCCCCGAAATCCACCACGGCGATGAGATGGCCCATGCCGCCATCGGGCATCTGGTGCGCCATGAGCTGGCAGGCGTTCTCCAGCGCGAAAGCTTCCACGTCCACCACGCGCGGCACCAGGCCCGCGGCTTCTACCGCCGCCCTGCGCTGGTCCACGTTCTCCGTGCGGGTTGCCACCAGCAGCACGTCGAGCATGTCGGGGTCGGCCTTCGACTCACCCATGACCTGGAAGTCGTAGCTGACCTCCTCCATGGGGAACGGGATGTACTGGTCGGCCTGAATCTCGACCTGCGCTTCGAGCTGGTTCTCGCCGAGCGTCTTCGGCAGCTGGATGATCTTGGTGATCGCGGCATCGCCGCTGATGCCGATCGCCACATCGCGGGTCTTGGTGGCCGAGCGCTTCACGGCGCGGCGAATGGCGTCGCCGACCGCGGCCGCATCCACGATCGTCTTTTCGTTGATGGAGTTCGGCGGCGTCGGCTCGGCCGCATAGAATTCCGCCCGGCAATTGCGGAGCGACCCGGACAGCTCGATCAGCTTGATCGACGAGGTCGTGATATCAAGTCCGATCAGGGGTCTCGATCGCGACGAAAAAAGCACGTCTTTTCCCTTCTATCCCGGCAACTTGCGCAAGAAAAACCGGGCCCCACCTAAGAAACCCAATTTAACCATATAACAGGGCGCTTACAAACCGCGCGTGATGCGCTTCACGACCCGCCGACAAACACCCTGCCCACCGCCACGGCGCAAAGTCTGTATTCCGGTCGATGGGCACCGGGCTCCGGCCCCGGTTGCGGCAGCGTATGCGCTGACAGGAGGGATGCAGGCAACCACGCGCCGCTCGCGGCGGACGTCGGTAACCTGGCAGCCCCGCTATCCTAGGCTGGTGCCGGGTGCGGCAGGTGGCATTCCTGTCGTTGCGGCCCCATCAGCTCCCGTAGACCGGTGGCTTTGCGTCCCCACCTTTCAGTGGGTTTGCCCAAAAACCGCCGACAGGATGCATAATCGCCCACCCTGAGGCAAGGGACTACCGCGGGATTTTGCGATGCAGTTGGTACTTCGCCTGCTCACCGCGGCCGGCGCGCTCACATTTACCATTGTGGTCCTTGCCGGCGCGGCCGCCAGCGCGGCCTATTACTACCTCGCCCCCGGCCTGCCCTCCGCGGAAGTCATCCGTGAAGTCAAATTGCAGACACCACTGCGCATCTACTCGCGCGATGGCCGGCTGCTCGGCCAGGTCGGCGAGCAACGGCGCACGCCGGTGCGCTTCGAGGAGATTCCCGACGTCGTCGTGAAGGCATTTCTTGCCGCCGAGGACGACCGCTTCTTCGAGCATCCGGGTTTCGATTACCAGGGCATCACGCGCGCCGCCGTGAACCTGCTCCTGACTGGGGAGCGAAGCCAGGGCGGCAGCACGATCACTCAGCAGCTCGCGCGCGCCTACTTCCTCACCTCCGAACGCAGTTTCGTGCGCAAGGCGAAGGAGCTGATCCTCGCCCTGCAGATCGAGCGGGAATTCACCAAGACGGAAATCCTCTCCCTGTACCTGAACAAAATCTTCCTGGGCCAGCGTGCCTATGGCGTCGCTGCAGCGGCCGAGGTGTACTTCGGCAAGCCGCTCGGCGAGCTCTCGCTGGCCGAAGCGGCGACTATCGCCGCGATCCCGAAGGCGCCATCCCAGCTCAACCCGGTCAGCGGCCCGGCCCGCTCGGCACAGCGGCGGGCCTACGTCCTCGGACGGATGCTCGATCTCGACTACATCGACGAGCCGGAATACGAGTCGGCCATGGCCACGCCACTCGAATCGAAGCTGCACGGTCCGCGGGTCGAACTCGAGGCGCCATATGTCGCCGAAATGGTTCGCGCCGAGATGATCGAGCGCTTCGGGCCGGCTGCCTACACCGACGGTTACAGGGCGATTGCAACCGTAGACAGCCGCCTGCAGCGGGCGGCGAACGAGGCGCTGGAAACCGCGCTCTACGAGTACGACCGGCGGCACGGCTATCGCGGACCACTACAGCGCGACGTGCTGTCGAAGCTTGCCGCGGAACCGGGACCGGCGCGCGACCAGGGGCTCGCCGCGGTGCTCGCGCCGTTGCCGGGCGACGCGGACCTGCACCCGGCGGTGGTGCTCAGGCTCAACGCCGACAATTCCGCGGAGTTTTTCGTGCGCGATGTCGGAGCACTCACCGTGGCCTGGGAGGGGCTGCGCTGGCGCAGGTACCTGGGCGAAAACAGCCTCGGCCCGGCGCCGGAAACCGTCGCCGAGCTGCTCGCGCCGGGCGATGTCGTGCACCTGCTGCACACCGCGAACCGGGGCTGGTTGCTGGCGCAGATGCCGCAGGTGCAGGGCGCCATCGTGGCGCTCGACCCGCACGACGGCGCTACCGTCGCGCTCGTCGGTGGCTACGATTTCTTCGAGAGCCGCTACAACCGCGCGGTGCAGGCCCGCCGGCAACCGGGCTCTTCATTCAAGCCTTTCATCTACTCGGCGGGCCTCGAACACGGCTTCTCCACGGCCAGCCTCATCAACGACGCCCCGCTGGTTTTCGGCGACAGCGAACTCGAGGACGTCTGGCGGCCGGAGAATTACTCGCGTGAGTTCAACGGCCCGACCCGCATGCGCGAGGCTCTGGTGCAGTCGCTCAATCTCGTGTCGGTTCGCATCCTGATGGGCACGGGAATCGACGCCGCCGTCCGCCACATCGGGGCGTTCGGTTTCGATGACACGGCTCTGCCGCGGAATCTCTCGCTGGCGCTCGGCAGCGGCGGCGCTTCGCCCTGGGACATGGCCGCCGGCTACGCCGTCTTCGCCAACGGCGGCCGGCGCGTGGAGCATTACATCCTCGATCGCGTCGAGGATGCTGCGGGCAATCTCGTCTACGAGGCGCGCCCGAGGAACGCGTGCGATATCTGCGCGCAGGCGCAGGCGCCGCAGGGCGAGCCCGCGACGGGCACCGCCACGACCTTCGCGGTGGACCCGGGGCAGTTGCGTGCCCCCACACCCCTGGACGGAACGGTGCCGGAGGCGCCGGTCATCGACGACGAGGTGCCGATTTACGCCACCGTCGGGGAAATGATCGCGCACGGCGGCGCCTGGCGGCCCTCGCTGGCGGAGGCGCCACGGATGTACCGGGACGTGCGCGTCGCACCGCGCGTCATCAGCCCGGAAAACGCCTTCCTCGTGTACGACATGATGCGTGACGTCATCCGGCGCGGTACGGGACGCGGCGCCCGGGATCTCGGCCGCAGCGACATCGCCGGCAAGACCGGCACCTCGAACGACCGCCGCGACGCCTGGTTCAGCGGCTTCAATGGCGCGCTCGTGGCCACCGCCTGGGTCGGCTTCGACCAGGAACGCTCACTGGGCGCGCGCGAGGAAGGCGGCCGGACCGCTCTGCCCATGTGGAAGTACTTCATGGCCCAGGCCCTGCGGCGCACGCCGGAGGCCCCCCTTGCGCAACCGACCGGGCTGATCACGGCGAAGATCTCACCATTCACCGGGCATCTGGCGGCAGCCGCGGACGGCAGCGCGATATTCGAGTTCCTGCGTCCCGCCGATCTCGCGGCACTGGAGCAGGCGGCGCCTGCGGCCGGTCCGGACGGCAGCCCCTCGCTGCAGGCTGATTACGAGGCTGATATCTTCTAGCAGGTCATTGAGAAACGAAGCGGCGCGTGGGCCCGAGTGGCCGCCCGAGGCGAGGCTTCGCCGCCGCCGCCGGGCCGCGGGTACCGGCGTGTACGCTGGAGCGCGCCCGCCGCGGCTCGCCCCTCGATTCCCGCAGGACATAGAGACAGGTTCTGAACGGTGCCACGACGCAAGCGCTTCCGCCCGGATCACCGGCGCACCGCAATCGCGCAGGAAGCCGCGCGCATCATGCAGGAACACGGCATGACGAGCTTCCGCAGCGCGAAGGAAAAAGCCGGCCAGCGACTCGGGTTGCAGGATCACGGAGCCCTGCCCAGCAACGTCGAGGTCGAATCGGCGCTGGCCGAGCGCAACCGCATTTTTCACGCCGGCAGCCAGGAGGAGTTGCTGCGCCTGCAGAGAACCGCCGCGCTTGCCGTCATGCGCGCGCTCGCGCCGTTCTCACCGCGCCTGGTAGGCCCCGTACTCGCCGGTAACGCGACTGCGCACAGCGTGGTCGAGCTGCATGCGTTCAGTGACGAAGCGGAAGCGATCGGCGCGACCCTCGAGGGCCTCGGGCTGCCCAGCCGCGCCTTCGAGCAGCGGTTGAGGGTCCGACGCGACCAGACCGAAGCCTTCCCGGGCTACCGGTTCCACACCGAACACTTCGATTTCACCGTCGTGATCTTCCCGGAACGCGGGCGGGGCAACGCGCCGCTCTCGGCAGTCGACGGGCGGCCCACGCGCAGAGCCACGGCGAAAGACGTGGAGGCGCTCCTCGGTCGGGTTGATGCCGGATGAGGTGCTGGGTCTGCGCGCGGAGTCGGTGGTCGCGAGCGCCGGATCGCGGCTGAAGCCGCTCCTACACCTCTTCGTTCGCCGCTGCGCCAGGGTCGCAGCTGAAGCCGCTCCTACATTGCTTCGTTCGCCGCTGCGCCGGGGTCGCGGCTGAAGCCGCTCCGACACCGCTTCGTTCACCGCTGACGTGGATAGCGGCCGGCGCGGCGGCGGTCAGCGCTTGCTGATGTCGGTGTAATCGCGCCGCGTGGGGCCGGTATAGAGCTGCCGCGGCCGGCCGATACGGGTGTCCGCATCGGTGATCATCTCGCGCCAGTGGGCGCACCAGCCCACTGCCCGGCCAATGGCAAACATCACCGTAAACATCGAGGTCGGTATGCCGAGCGCCTTGTAGATGATGCCGGAGTAGAAGTCGACGTTGGGATAGAGTTTCTTCTCGATGAAATAGGCGTCCTTCAGGGCAATTTCTTCCAGGCGCATCGCCACGTCCAGCATCGGATCGGCCTTTCCGAGCTGCTTGAGCACCTTGTGCGTCATCGTCCTGATGATCTTGGCACGCGGGTCATAGTTCTTGTAGACGCGATGGCCGAAGCCCATCAGGCGGAACGAGTCGCTCTTGTCCTTGGCCCGCGCGATGAACCGCGGAATGTTGTCCGGCGTGCCGATCTGTTCGAGCATCTGCAACACCGCCTCATTGGCGCCGCCGTGGGCGGGACCCCACAGCGCCGAGATTCCCGCCGCGATCGCCGAGTAGGGATTCGCCTGTGAACTGCCGGCGAGGCGCACCGTCGAGGTGCTGCAGTTCTGCTCGTGGTCAGCGTGCAGGATGAACAGCAGATCGAGCGCCTGCGCGGCGACCGGGTCCACCACGTAGTCGGCCGCCGGCACGGCAAAAAACATGTGCAGCAGATTGGAGCAATAGTCGAGATCGTTGCGCGGGTAGGAGAACGGCTGCCCCACCGTGTGCTTGTAGGCGGCCGCGGCGATCGTCGGCAGCTTGGCGATGATGCGATGGGCGAAGATATCCCGGTGACGCGGATTCATGATGTCCGTCGTGTCGTGATAGAACGCCGACATTGAGCCGACCACGCCGGCCACCATCGCCATCGGGTGCGCGTCGTAATGAAAGCCGTTGAAAAGACGCAGGATGGTCTCGTTGATCATCGTATGCGTCGTCACGGTGTGGATGAACTGCTCGAGCTGCTCCGCGGTTGGCAGCTCGCCGTGCAGCAGCAGGTAGCAGACCTCCATGAAGGAGCTCTTTTCCGCGAGCTGCTCGACCGGGTAGCCGCGGTACATCAACACGCCCTGGTCGCCGTCGATGTAGGTGATCTTGCTTTCGCAGCTCGCCGTCGAGCCGTAGCCCGGATCGTAGGTGAAAGCGCCCGTCTCGGCGTAGAGCGACCGGATGTCGACGACCTCAGGCCCGACAGTGCCGCTGCGCGCGGGCAGGTCTATCTGCTTTCCGGTGACGGTATCCGTCAGGATGTATCTCTTTCCGCTCATCTGCCTACCCGGCTGTCAATGGTCGTGAGCGGCACGAAGTTCCGACGCCCGTGCGCACCACCTGCCAGCTGCAGGCGGCGGACGGGATCTGCCTGGTGCTCGTGCTGCTGGAATTTCAGGACCCGGGGACGAACCGCTGCGTCGCCCGGTCTGAAAGGCGGATCATTATAGGAAAGCTCCGCGCGAGTGACCATGATCGGCGCGGAAGGCCTGCCTCCGGCTCGCCGCCAACGGCAGTAGGGTGGAGGCGCCTCGTGCGGCGTCAGGGCAGCGGCGCGGGAGCGCCGTCAGCCCATCTTGTATTTCTTGCGGAACTTGTCGACCCGGCCGCCGCTGTCGACGATTTTCTGCTTGCCGGTGTAGAAAGGATGACAGGAGGAACAGACCTCGATGTGCAGCTCCTCCTTGCGGGTCGAGCGGGTAGTGAACTCGTTGCCGCAGCTGCACAGCACCTTGATTTCCTGATAGGGCGGGTGGATCTCGGGTTTCATGACCGCTCACTCCGGGGTGGCTGCTGTGCGCCGAAAAAGGGCGCAGAGGATAGCCAGTCGCCGATGCACTGGCAAGTAAGCTCGGGCCGGCTTCCTTATCCACAAATATTGTGGATAAGTCTGTGAAAACAGCCCTGTTGGAACGCAGCCAAGGCCATTTCCGGCACATTTCCGCCACTTTGCGCAAGAAATGATCAACTCAACAAAAACAATAATTATCATATACATAGGCTGTCGTCTGTAGGTGGTAGCTGACAATCGGGTCCTTATCTGGCTGAAATTGGCGGAAAGCCCGCACCCTGTGCATAAGCGCTTGCGCCGGGCCCCGGCGCAGCGCCCGATTCAGCTCCGGGTGGCCAGCCTGGCGGCGAGCGCCCTGCAGGCCCGGCCGCGGTGGCTGCGCTCGTTCTTGATGGCCGGGCTCAGTTCGGCGGCCGTGAGCCCCTCGGCCGGGTCTTCGAAGACCGGGTCGTAGCCGAAACCGCCATTGCCGCGCGGAGCCTCTGTGATGCGTCCTTCCCACACGCCCTCGGCGAGAAGCGGCGCGGCGTCGTCCGGTGCGTGCAGGTAGGCCAGGACGCAGCGAAACCGGGCGCTGCGGCGCGCTGCGGGCACGCCGGCCAGCTCGGCGAGCAGCCGCGCGACATTGTCCGAATCGCTGGCGTCTGGCCCTGCGAAGCGCGCCGAAAAAATCCCGGGCGCGCCGCCGAGCGCATCCACCTCGAGTCCCGAGTCGTCGCCGATCGCCGGCAGCCCGGTGGCTGCAGCGGCGTGCCGCGCCTTCAACACCGCGTTCTCGGTGAAGCTGGCACCGGTTTCCTCCGCCACCGGCACCCCGAGATCGGTCTGCAGCAGCAGTTCCCATTCCGGGCCGAGCAGGGCGCGCAGTTCCCGCGCCTTGCCCGGATTGCCGGTGGCAAGCACCACCCGCCGCGCGACAGGCTCAGCGTTGCGCCGAGCGCCACTCATCGAGGACGTCTCGCTGAACGGTCATGATCTGGCTGACCCCCGCTGCCGCCAGTCCGAGCATGCGGTCGAGTTCGTCACGGCGAAACGCATGACCCTCGGCGGTGCCCTGCAGTTCGATGAAGGCCCCCGCGTCGTTCATGACGACGTTCATGTCCGTTTCCGCCTGCCCGTCCTCGGCGTAATCGAGATCGAGCACGGGCGTGCCACGGAAAATGCCGACCGAGACGGCGGCGACCTGACCATGCAGCGGGTGGCGCGGCAGATCGCCGTCGCGCACCAGCGACTCGACCGCCAGCGTCAAGGCGACCCAGGCCCCGGAAATCGCGGCCGTGCGGGTGCCGCCATCGGCCTGCAGAACGTCGCAGTCGAGCGTAACCGTGCGCTCACCGAGCGCCTTCAGATCCGCCGTGGCGCGCAGGGACCGGCCAATCAGGCGTTGTATCTCCTGGGTCCGGCCACTCTGGCGCCCGCGGGCCGCTTCGCGGGCGGTGCGTGAGTGCGTCGCCCGCGGCAGCATGCCGTACTCGGCGGTGATCCAGCCACGACCCTGTCCGCGCAGAAAATGCGGCACGCCGTCCTCGACACTGGCGGTGCACAGGACCCGCGTGGCGCCGAACTCCGCCAGCACCGATCCTTCGGCATGCCGGGTGAAGCCCGGCTCGAAGCGCACCCGGCGCAATTCGTCGGGGCGGCGCCCGCTCGGTCTGTCCATGGTCGTCTGCGCCCCGTGCCCTAACCGAGCCAGCGTAACGCCGCAGCCGACGTGTTGTCACTGAACGGACTGTTGGCGCGCACCGCCTGCTCGCCGAGCCGGCGCAGTGCGGTGCCCAGCGGCTCCTCCGCGGTTGCGAGGGCCGCGATCTCGTTGTCCGCCAGGCCCGCCCAGAAGCCGTCGGTGCAGACCAGCAGCAGATCGCCGGGCCGCAGGCGGCGGGCCGAACCGACGCTCATCCCCGGCAGCGCGAAATTGCCGCCGAGGCAGCACTCGACGAAATTCCGCATCGGGTGGTCACTGATCTCCTCTTCGGTGATCAGGCCCTCCTGCAACAGCAACTCGACATGGCTGTGATCGCGGGTGCGTTCATGGACCCGGCCCTGGCGCAGCTGATAGATCCGGCTGTCGCCGACGTGGGCCCAGTAGGCGGAGCCGTCCTGAACGAGACATAGCGCGCAGGTTGCGCGGGGCCGGGCCTCGATACGCAATTCGCCACCGAGCTGCACGAGCTGCGCATGAGCCTTGCCGATGGCGAGGTGCAGGAAGCCCTGCGGATCGAAGATCGGCTGCGCCGTGCGGCGAAAAGCCTCGCCGATTGCCTGGATCGCCACCCCGGCGGCCTTCGCGCCGTCGGCGTGGCCGCCCATGCCGTCGACGGCCACGAGCAACGCCGCAGCAGCGCTGCGGGCGATCGCGACGCGATCCTGGTTCTCTTCCCGGTCGCCGATCAGGCTCAGTTCTGCCAGCTCGACCTGCAATTTGATCCCCTGACATGGCGGGCACGCGATCGGTCCGGCCATCGAGCCTTTCCGGCGCACGAAACTCTTGACCCGCCGCCGGGATTCGGCCAGCGTGCCATCGCTAGAGTGTAAGCTGCGGGAGAGGGGCCCCGCATCTGATTATTGGCATATTGCGCGACTGGCGCGCGGTTCCTCGCCGTGCCGACCATCACCGACTGACAGGCTCACAGCACTATGATAAGGAGCATGACGGGCTTCGCCCGCACCGAGACGCAATCGCCGTTCGGGCCGTTGCTCTGGGAACTGCGCTCCGTCAACCATCGCTATCTCGAAACGCAGCTGAGATTGCCGGAGGGCTTTCGCGCCATCGAGCCCGCGGCCCGCCAGATCATCGCCGGGGGCGTTCGCAGGGGCAAACTCGACGCCAGTCTGTCGCTGCGACCGGTCCCATCCGGCGGGGCGCAGAGCGAACTGAACATCGCCTACGCGCAGGAACTCATCGGGCACGCCCGCGGACTGGCCACCGCCATCGGCGATGCCGCGCCCATCAGCCCGGTGGACATCCTGCGCTGGCCCGGTGTTCTGAGGGAACCGGAAGCAAGCCTCGAGACGATTTTTCCGCTGGCGCTCGAAGGGCTCGAGCGGGCGGTCGGCGAGATCAGCGCCAGCCGTGAGCGCGAAGGCGCGCGGCTGCGCGAAATGCTCGAATCGCGCTGCGCCGAGATACTGGCGCGCGTGGCCGCCGTCGAGCAGCGACTGCCCGCGGTTCTCGACGCGATTCGCGACAAGCTTGCCGAGCGCGTGCGCAGCCTCGCCGCCACCGTCGAGCCGGAGCGGCTCGAGCAGGAGATCGCGCTCATCGCACAGAAGCTCGACGTGAGCGAGGAGCTCGACCGGCTGCGCAGCCACGTAGCCGAGTTCCGTGCGGCGATGGCCAAGGGGGACGAGGCCGCCGGGCGGCGACTAGACTTCCTGCTGCAGGAGTTCAACCGCGAAGCCAACACGCTCGCCTCGAAATCCGCCGATGCCGAAACGACCCGGCAGGCGGTGGATATCAAGGTCCTGATCGAGCAGATGCGCGAGCAGGCGCAGAACGTGGAGTGATCCTTCGTAGGCATGGCGGCGGGTATAACACCCCCACGCCCCAGGCCAACTGATACATCAGCGGGCGCAGCTATTTCTGCGCGATCAGATTCAGTGACACCGGCATGCCGAAAACCTGCATTTCGCTGCTGTCCTCGAACAATCCGAATGAGTGTACGCGTCGAATGGAATGGAATCCCGCCCGACGGAGATGATCGGCGAGGATCGCTTCGTCGAATCCCGCGAGGTGATAGGCGAACTCATTTATGTGGTCGCCGAAGAACATCTCGAGCAACTTGAGACGTTCGGACATCGCCAGTTTTGGCGTAAGGTAGAGGTGGCAAAGCCGCTCCATGTCGGGCACGCTGACATAGAACGTGCCGCCCGGCACCAGTACCCGATGCCACTCCCAGAGCACCCGTTCCACCTCATCTTTGAAGTCGAAATGCTCAAGCACGTGGCTGGCATACAGCTCGGCAAACGTCCCATCCGGAAACCGGCCTAGGTTGCTCGCGTTGCCCAGGTGCTGCACGTGGTCTGCGGCAATCGCGTCAAACACTTCCCAACCGTCTTTCGCATCGTGGCCTCCTATGTGAAGGCGGCGGGGTTGATCTATTGATGGAAGCATTGGTTCTGCCCCAGCCGGGTCCCGCAATACCTTCCGGTACTCGGAACTGCGGGTACTAATCGTGAGTTCAGGCGTGCGTCGCACGCAATTGGGCGCAGCTGCAATCAAATAACGCCCGGCTTCGCAAAGTCAGCATACTGGATACCGCCATCCTTGGAATAGCGGAGTGACAGGCCGGTCTTATGAGCCACTACATAACAATAGAGCCCGGGACCGGGTTGCCGTCAGCATCACCGTGGAGCTTGAAGCCGGTCAGGTGCGATGCCGGTTAACCACATGTCTCTTCAAGGTAAAGTATCGCCTGTGCCGGAGCGCAAGCAGGCGAATAACGTGGATTAGCCACGATCGGTTCCGAGGGCCCTTCGTCGATGGGGTGGATAGCGAGGCGTGACACGCTCTGGAATGCAGGTTTGCTCAGCGTATGTCTACTGCTTGGTGTTGCTTCGCTGGAAATCGCGGCACGCTATCTGCAGCTTGCCCCAGTCGTTTACCGCCTGAACCCGGACGCCAGCGAGAGTGCTTACCGTTTTTCCGACAATCCCGTGCTGGGTTACGAGATGAAGCCTGGCTTTCGGGACGATACCGCGGACCTTCACCAGAGCTTTCCCTCTATCAACAGTCACGGCTTTCGCGATATCGAGCGCAGGTTCGAGCGGCAAACGGGAGTCTCGCGCGTGATTGTCCTTGGCGACTCGGTGATCGCGGGTGTTGGCATCCGCCAGATCGAAGACCTGATCCCAGCCCAGCTCGAAAAGAACTTGCCGGCGGGCCGCTACGAAGTGCTGAATCTCGGGATCGCCGGATATTGCACCTATGGCGAGATCGAACTGCTCGCCACCAGGGGACTGAAATACCAGCCGGAACAGGTGATCCTGCTATTCGTCGAGAATGACTACGTCAGCGGCAATTTTCTCTTCGGTGAGTACACGATCGAGCGGCCGGTGGTCGCGGAATACCTCTTCCTGCATTCGGCGCTCTTCCGCTGGGCAAGTCTGCGCTGGGACTGGTTCCACTTCGCCGCGCTCGTGCAGGGTCACGAGACGGAGTCCGAACGGGGCATCAGGCTGGCCAGATACTCCTACAGACGTTTTACCGAGGTCCTTGGCGAGGGCGAAACGAGCGCCTTTCGGGGGCTGGAGCGGCTCAGGCAGCTGGCCGATGAGCATGGTTTCAGCGTGACCGTAGCCATATGGCCGCGCTTCTACCCCGATTTCATCGCCGAGGGCGATCATGATCTGGTCGAGGGTGAAATTGCCGTCGCCCGCATTTCGCGGGAGCTCGGTTTCACCGTCATACGCCTGTCGGAAACGTTCCGCGCCGACCTGGAACGGGAGAAATCGAATGCCGGTGGCAGCGTCAACGCACTGGACCTTTACACCCTGTCGCGCGCCGATCCCATGCATCCGAACAGGCGAGGTGCGGCGGTTGCCGCACGAGCCCTGGCGGTGGCCATTACGGGCAGAGGCTCAATCACTCCGTGACATAATCCGGTCACAACCCTCGGTCCCGGAAACACGTTCGGCCGGCATCTCCTGCTCATGCCCAGCAGATCGAAAAACCGCGGCAGGCTTTTTGTTCTGAGCGCGCCGTCGGGCGCCGGGAAAACCACGCTCACCCGCGCGCTGCTCGACGCCGACCCGGATCTGCGCTTTTCCGTCTCATTTACCACCCGCGCGCCACGGGGCGGTGAACTCGACGGACGTGACTACTTCTTCGTGGACCGCCGGCGGTTCGAAGCGATGATCGCTGCCGGCGAGCTGCTCGAGCACGCACAGGTATTCGGCAACTATTACGGCACCGGGCGCGCGCAGATCGAGCGGCACACCAGCGCCGGGCGCAACGTCATCCTCGACATCGATTGGCAGGGCGCGCGCCAGGTGCGCGTGGCGATGCCCGAGAGCGTGCTGGTCTTCATCATGCCCCCCTCGCTGGCGGAGCTGGAAAGGCGGCTGCGGGGGCGCGCCACCGACAGCGACGAGGTGATTCGCAGGCGCCTCGGCGAGGCGCTCGACGAAATGCGCCACTGGCACGAATTCGACTACGTGGTGATCAACGAGGAGGTCGCGGGCGCGGTGGCCGCGCTGCGTGCCATCATGTCCGGGCGGGCTGCGGCGAGCGCAACGTCCGATGCCGCGCTGCGCAGCCGCGTTGCGGCCATCCTGGGGGAACCTGCGCCGGATTCCTGAGCCGGCGCCGCGGTTGCGCCCGGCAACGGCTCCGGTTAGCCTTTGCGGCCCCGATAGCCCCGGAAGTTCGCGATGGCCAGGATCACCGTCGAAGATTGCCTCGGCAACGTCGACAACATTTTCGAACTCGTCATGGTCGCCGCCAAGCGGGCCCGCCGCCTTGCAAACGGCGCTCCCGCCCACCTCGAGTGGGAAAACGACAAGCCCACGGTGCTCGCGCTGCGCGAGATCGCCGCCGGGCTGGTCGGACCGGATATCCTCACCGAGGCCGATCCGACCCCGGCCGACCTATTCGCCACCGAGCAGGCGAGCGACATGCTGGCCGGCCCGCCGATCAACATGAATGACGACTCAGACCTGATCTGACAGCGCATTAAGTCCACTGACGGTGCGCTTTGACGCTGCGCGCCGTCGCCGCCCTCGCAGCAAGGCCGGCCGTGACCCTGGAGTAGAATCGGGGCATGGATTACGGCGCATTGCTGCTCACCCGCCTGCCGCTCGTCGGCCGCAAGAATGTCGGCCTGCGACAACTGCTCGCGCAGCTGAGCTACCTGCCCCCGGAGCAGCTCGACCGCATTACCGAAGCCTATGACTTCAGCGCGAGCGCCCATGAGGGGCAGAAGCGGCTGTCGGGCGAGGCCTACATCACCCACCCCGTGGCGGTGGCGGGCATCCTCGCCCGGTTGCATCTCGATTACCAGACCATCGCGGCGGCGCTGCTGCACGACGTGATCGAGGACACTCCTACCGCCAAGGAGCAGATACAGAAGCAGTTCGGCGCGGAAATTGCCGGGTTGGTCGACGGCGTCAGCAAGCTCGACCAGCTGTCATTCACGAGCCGCGCCGAGGCGCAGGCCGAGAGTTTCCGCAAGATGATGCTCGCGATGGTCGAGGACATCCGCGTCATCCTGGTGAAGCTCGCCGACCGCCTCCACAACATGCAGACGCTCGAGGCGCTGCCGCCGGACAAACGCCAGCGCATCGCGCGAGAGACGCTCGACGTCTACGCGCCGATTGCCAACCGGCTCGGCATCAACACGATCAAGACCGAGCTGGAGGACCTCGGGTTCCGCTACGCCTACCCGTTTCGCTACCGCGTGCTCGACAAGGCGGTGCGCCGCGCCGAGGGCAACCAGCGCCAGTTCCTGAAGCGCATCGCGGAACGCCTGCAGAAGGCGCTGTCCGAGGCGGACATCGACGGCAAGGTCGGCGGGCGCAAGAAGCACCTCTACAGCATCTACCGCAAGATGATCCGCAAGCATCGTTCGCTGTCGGAGATCGCCGACGTGTTTGCGTTCCGCCTCATCATGAGCGACGTAGACAGTTGTTACCGCGCGCTCGGCATCGTGCACCAGCTCTACAAGCCGATGCCGGGCAGGTTCAAGGACTACATCGCAATCCCCCGGGTCAATGGCTACCAGTCGCTGCATACCGTGCTGCTCGGGCCCAACGGCATCCCGATCGAGGTGCAGATCCGCACCGAGCAGATGGACCGCATCGCCGAATCCGGCATCGCCTCGCACTGGAAGTACAAGGAGAACGACGCCGAGCGCGAGGCCGTACCGCCGCAGGCGCGGGCGCGCGAGTGGCTGTCGAGCATCAGCGAGATCCAGGCGGCCGCCAATTCCGAGGAATTCCTCGAGCACGTCAAGGTGGACCTGTTCCCGGACAAGGTCTATGTCTTCACGCCGAAGGGCGACATCCTGCGCCTGCCTCGCGGCGCCACCTGCGTGGATTTCGCCTACGCGGTGCACACCGACGTCGGCAACCGCTGCGTAGCCGCCAAGATAGACCGCCGCCTGGTGCCGTTGCGCACCCAGCTCAACAGTGGCGAGACGGTCGAGATCATCACCGCGAAGAGCGCGCGGCCCAACCCCGCGTGGGTCAATTTCGTCGTTTCCGCCAAGGCCCGCGCCGCCATTCGCCAGTTCCTGAGAAACCTGCAGCAGAGCGAGGCGCGCGAACTTGGCCGGCGACTGCTCGACCAGTCGTTGCGGGACTTCCGCTCCTCGCTGCGCAAGGTCAGCCGTGAGCAGATGCAGTCGCTGCTCGACGAGCTGGGGCTGAACAACACCAACGAACTGTTCGAGCAGATCGGCCTCGGCGAGCGGCTCGCGCCGGTGGTCGCCAAGGTGCTGCAGGCGAGCGCGGCGGCCGAATCCGGGCGGGCCGAGGCTGTAAGCGCGCCCGCCAGGCCATCGCCGATCACCATCGCGGGCACGGAGGGCATGGTGGTCAGCTACGCCCGCTGCTGCCACCCGATACCCGGCGACGCCATCATGGGCTACCTCAGCGCCGGCCGGGGTGTCGTGATCCACCGCAACGTCTGCGGCAATCTCAGCGAGTACCGCAAACAGCCGCACAAGTGGATCCCGGTGACCTGGGAGCCCGGCATCGAGCGGGAGTTCTCCGTGGAGATCCGCGTGGACGTGCAGAACAAGCCGGGCGTGCTCGCCGAGGTGGCCGCCCGCATCGGCGACGCCGGCTCCAACATCGAGCAGGTCTCCGTGGACGAGCGCATGGAGGAGACGGCCGCGCTGGTATTCTCCATCCTCGTGAGAGACCGCAAACACCTGGCGCAGGTCATCAAGAGCATCAGGCCGATGCCCATGGTCAAGAAGGTGACCCGCACCTGCGCCTGAGACCGTGGCGCGCCGGCGGAGGACAGTTCATGGCGAAACAGGCGATCAGCACGTCGAAGGCGCCCGCAGCCATCGGCACGTACTCACAGGCCGTACGGACGGCCGGGACGGTGTATGTTTCCGGGCAGATACCACTCGACCCGGCCAGCGGCGAGCTCGTCACCGGCGATATCCGCGCGCAGATCCACCAGGTCTTTCGCAACCTCATGGCGGTGGCCGAAGCGGCCGGCCTCGGTCTGGAAAGCGCCGTGAAGGTCAACGTGTTCCTGACCGATCTCGGCAATTTCGCGGCCGTCAACGAGATCATGGCGGAGTATTTCCCGCAGCCGTTTCCGGCGCGCGCGGCCATCGGCGTGGCGGCGTTGCCGCGCGGCGCGGCGGTGGAGGCGGACGCCATCCTTTGCGGCTAGGCTGGCGCAGGAGTGGTGCGCGAGGCGACTTCCCGCGACGGTCGGCCGCCACGGGCTGACACCGTCCGGGACTCGTCCATGACCGCGCCGGTGGCGATACCAGAGGACCTGACCGCGCTGCGCGGCGTCGGCAGCGCGCTGCGCGAACGGCTCGGGCGCCTCGCCGTCCATCGGCCGGTGGACCTGCTCTTCCTGCTGCCGCAGCGCTACGAAGATCGCACCAGGCTCACGCCGCTCGGCGCCGTGGTGCCCGGCCGGCGCGTGGTGGTCCAGGGCGAGATCGCCCTGAGCGAGGTCGTGTACCGGCGCCGGCGCAGCCTGCTGTGCCGGCTCGCGGACGGGACCGGGCAGATTACCCTGCGATTCTTTTATTTCAGTAAGGCCCAGCAGGACACGCTGGCACGCGGAGCGCGAGTGGTGTGCTTCGGCGAGGCCCGCACCGGGCCGGGCGGTCTCGAGATCGTGCACCCGGAGTATCGCCTGCTCGGGGCGGACGAGCCGGTCGCGCTCGAGCAATCGCTCACCCCCGTGTATCCCACCACCGAGGGGCTGCAGCAGTTTCGCCTGCGCAACCTGGTCGCACAGGCCCTCGACCGGTTCCTGCCGCTGCTGCCCGACTGGCTGCCGGCAGGCTCGACCGCCGGCTATCCCGGGCTGCGCGATGCGCTGGCGTATCTGCACCGGCCGCCGCCCGGGGCCGACGTCGGGCGGCTCGCCGCCGGCACCCATCCCTGCCAGCGACGTCTCGCCCTGGAGGAGTTGCTGGCCCATCACCTCAGCCTGCGGCGGCTGCGCGAACGCAGCCGGCGCGAGCGCGCGGTCGCGCTGCCGCCGGCCGACGGTCTGCGGCAGAAGTTCTTCGCGCAGCTCGGATTCTCGCTCACCGCCGGCCAGCGCGAGGCGCTCGCCGAGATCGACGCGGACCTCGCCCAGCCGCACCCGATGATGCGGCTCGTGCAGGGCGACGTCGGCTGTGGCAAGACCGTGGTCGCGGCGGCGGCGGCGCTTCGCGCCGTCGCCCATAGCCAGCAGGTCGCGGTCATGGCGCCGACGGAGCTGCTGACCGAGCAACATCGGCGCAGCTTCCAGGGCTGGTTCGCGCCGCTCGGCATTAACGTGGTATGGCTGAGCGGCAGCCTGACGCGGCGCGAGCGGCAGTGCGCCTACGAGGCCATCGGCAGCGGCCGAGGGCAGGTGATCGTCGGCACGCATGCCCTGTTCCAGGAAAGCCTCGAGTATCACAGCCTGGCGCTGCTGGTGGTCGACGAGCAGCACCGCTTCGGGGTGCACCAGCGCCTCGCCCTGATGCAGAAGGGCGCCACGGGCGACACGCGGCCCCACCAGCTGGTGATGACCGCCACCCCGATTCCGCGCACGCTGGCAATGACGATGTACGCGGACCTCGACACCTCGCTGATCCGCGAGCTGCCGCCCGGACGACAGCCGGTGCAGACGGTCGCGCTGCCGGACCGCCGCCGCCCGGAGCTCGTTTCGCGCGTCCGCGAGGCCGCCCGTGCGGGACACCGCGCCTACTGGGTGTGCCCGCTCATCGAAGACTCCGAGGCGCTCGACTACCAGGCAGCGGAATCGACACACGCCATGCTCGCCGAGGCGCTGCCGGAACTGGCGGTGGGGCTGATCCACGGCCGCATGAAGCCCGAGGACAAGGACAAGGTCATGCGCGCCTTCGCCGCGGGCGCCGTGCAGGTGCTGGTTGCCACGACCGTCATCGAGGTCGGCGTGGACGTGCCGGAAGCGACCCTCATGATCGTCGAGAATGCCGAGCGCATGGGACTCGCGCAGCTGCACCAGCTGCGCGGCCGCGTGGGCCGGGGCGCCAGCTCGGCGAGCTGCGTGCTGATCTACCACAGTCCGCTGTCGGACATCGCCCGCCAGCGCATCGAGGTTCTGCGCGAGACCGGCGACGGCTTCGAGGTCGCGCAAAGGGATCTCGAACTGCGCGGGCCCGGCGAGGTGCTCGGCACGCGCCAGACCGGGGCGCTGCAGCTGCGGGTCGCCGACCTGTCACGCGACGCCGCCCTGCTGCCTGCGGTGCAGGACGTCGCCCGTGAACTGCTGGCGCGCTCGCCCGACGTGGTCGAACCACTGATCCGCCGCTGGGTGGGTGAGGGAACCCGCTACGGCAACGTATGATTTCGCGCATGCCATCCCGGGAAGCCCGACCACCACCCGTCGCGACAGGCCTGCTGGACTCCCTGCGGCAGTACGCGCGGCTGATGCGCCTCGACCGCCCGGTCGGCATCTGGCTGCTGTTGTGGCCCGCGCTGTGGGGCCTCTGGGTTGCTGCCGATGGCCGGCCGCAGCCCGAGATCTTCCTGGTGATGGTGCTCGGCGTGATCGTCATGCGCTCGGCGGGCTGCGTGATCAATGACTACGCTGACCGGGATTTCGACCCCCGCGTCGCGCGCACCCGCGACCGCCCGCTGGCATCGGGCGCGGTTTCGCCCCCGGAGGCGCTCGTCCTGTTCACCGCGCTGTCGCTCGTTGCCATCGCACTCGCGCTGATGCTCAACCCGCTGGCTCGCGCGCTGGCCGTAGTCGGCGGCCTGCTCACCGTGGTGTATCCCTTCATGAAGCGGATCGTCGCGGCGCCGCAGCTGGTGCTCGGCGCCGCGTTCGGCTGGAGCATTCCGATGGCGTTCGCGGCCGAGACCGGCGCGGTGCCCCGCCTCGCCTGGCTGATGTGGCTGGCCGTGGTCGTCTGGGCGGTGATCTACGACACGATGTACGCGATGGCGGACCGCGCCGATGACCTGCGCATTGGTGTCAGGTCCACGGCGATACTCTTCGGCAGCGCCGACGTCTTCATCGTCAGTGTGCTGATGATCGTGCTGCTGCTGGCGCTCGCGCTGATCGGGCGGCTCGCGGAGCTCGGCCCCTGGTACTTCGGCGCGCTGCCGGCCGCCGCCGCGCTGCTCGCGCGCCAGCGCCATCTCATCGCCGGACGCGACCCGGCGCGCTGTTTCCAGGCCTTTCTCGAAAGCCACCTGGTGGGCGCGGCCGTGTTCGCCGGCATCCTGCTCGATTTCACCTTCCGGCCCGTGTAGGCGGACCAGGCGCGCCGGCGCGGCGCCCCGCAGTACGCGCGGCGGCCCACACTTCGACCTCGGCAGCCCCGGCGTCGCGCAGCGCGCGCGACACCGCAGCCATCGTGCTGCCGGTGGTGATCACATCGTCGAGCACCGCGACCCGCGCGCCGCGACAGGCGACGCTCGCGCGGAAGGCGCCGCGCAGGTTGCGCCGCCGCTGCGGCCCCGTGAGGCCAGTCTGCTCCGTCGTCGGCCGGACCCGTTCGCACAGTCGCGGCGCAAGCGGCAATCGAAGCCGGCGCGCCACCGGCCGGGCGATTTCCAGCGCCTGGTTGTAACCGCGGTTCGCGAGCCGGCCGCGATGCAACGGCACGGGCACCAGAACGTCGGGCGAAGGACGGCGGCCGGTCTCGCGCTCGAGGAATCCGCCGAGCAGCTCGCCGAGCGCGCGCGCAAAGTACAACTGGCGATGAAACTTGGCGCCCGTCACCATCCGGTCCACCGGGAACTCGTAGGCGAGCGGCGCGATCACCGGGCCGGCAGCCGGCAGACGGGTGCCGCAACGCCCGCACGGCCCCGGGCTCCCGCCGGGCGGCAGTGCCACGCCGCAGCCCGGGCATACCGCCCCGAGCCACGGCAGATCCGCGTGACAGCCGGCACAGACCGAGCTTGCCACGCCCGGTTCGTTGCACAGCACGCAGCGGCGCGGGACGAACCAGGCCAGGATTGCGTCGACTCCGGATGCGGCCATAAGTTGACAGTGACGGAACCGCTTTTCGATACTGGCCCATTCTCCACGGGCAACGGGCCGCAGGCCGACCCGCGAATCAGGGCCGATCACATGGATTCGAACGCGGAGCGCCAACCGCCTCACGCCACCCTTCGCCAGGACTGGACGCTCGCGGAGGTGGCCGAGATCGCCGCCCTGCCGTTCAACGACCTGCTGTTTCGGGCCCACTGCCTGCATCGCGAGTTCTTCGACCCGAACCAGATCCAGATCAGCACGCTGGTCAGCGTGAAGACCGGCGGCTGCCCCGAAGACTGCGCGTACTGCCCGCAGAGCGTGCGCTACGAGACCGGCGTCGGTCGCGAGGACATGCTCGACACCGCCGCGGTCCTCGAACGCGCCCGCGCGGCGCGCGCCGGGGGCGCCACGCGTTTCTGCATGGGCGCGGCCTGGCGCAGCCCGAAACCGCGTCAGCTCGAGCATTTCGCCGGGATCATCCGCCAGGTCAGCGAGCTGGGGCTCGAGACCTGCGCGACACTCGGCATGCTGACGCCGGAGCAGGCACGGGACCTGAAAGACGCCGGTCTCGACTACTACAATCACAATCTCGACACCTCCGAGCGCCATTACCCGAAGATCATCAGCACCCGGACCTATTCCGACCGGCTCGACACCCTGCGCGCGGTGCGCGACGCCGGGCTGAAGGTCTGCTGCGGGGGCATCATCGGCCTCGGCGAGGAGCTGCGCGACCGCATCGAGCTGCTGCACACGCTCGCAACGCTGCCCGCACACCCCGAGAGCGTGCCGATCAACCAGCTGGTGCAGGTCGAAGGCACGCCGCTGCACGGCGCGCAGCGGGTCGACCCGCTCGACTTCGTGCGGGTCGTGGCGGTGGCGAGAATTCTCATGCCGGCTTCCCACATCCGGTTGTCCGCAGGCCGCACCGACATGAGCGACGAGATGCAGGCGCTGTGCTTTTTCGCCGGCGCCAACTCTATTTTCTATGGCGAGCAGCTGCTGACCACCCCGAACCCGGCCACCGATCGCGACCGGCTCCTGCTCGAGCGGCTCGGCCTGCGCCGCGAGACCCGTGCTGCCTCGTAACACCTTGGCGTTACCGCGCGGGTGACGCCGGGCTTCGGCGCCGGCGGCGAGAACATGCGCGGACCCGACCGGGCGGCAGTGCTGAGAGCCTTCCGCCGGGCGGCGCAGTCCTACGCGAGTGGCGATTTTCTGCACGCCGAGATCCGCGCCCGCCTGCTCGAGCGCCTCGACCCGGTCCGCCTCGAAGCGCGCACGGTACTAGACCTCGGGGCCGGCCCGCCCGCGGCGAGCGGTGCGTTCGCCGCGCGTTTCCCGCGCGCGCACCTGGTCGCGATCGACGCCGTGCCGGCCATGCTCGGCGCGGCGG
>CAZFWB010000023.1:0-28226 GCA_964522655.1 uncultured Chromatiaceae bacterium
TTGCAGACTTGCCGGCGTCAAGCTCGCGCCTGAGACGATAACCGGGCTCCTGGTTGATTTTTTTTTGCCAGGCCCCGCCAATGGCGGGTGCCATTTCCCACGGTACCTTGAGCCGCTAAGCGCTCCTTCCGAACACGGTGCCAATGCGTACCACAGCGATCTTCATGCTGCGCACCAAGGATCCACACTTGATCTCAACTATCTCGCACCGGCCAGCTATGGTGCAGTGGCGTGAGTACTGGACAGGTGGATTGACAAGGATGACGTCGTTCCCCGATCACCAAAATCGCGGCATCGTTCCCGCTGACGCCGGAGCCATCATACCAGTCACAAGCGCCCGACTGGGTCACAGTCAAACCAGGTGCATCCGGCTGCAGAATTGTTTTCAACCCTGTCACCGGCAGTAAGACCTCGGCAGGAGGCACCTGACGAGCAAGAATCAGCACGATGCGCGTGTCCCGGTCATGGGGCGGCAGGCGACATCGCCTTTCGAGGCGCGAACTGTCCGGCGGCAGTATCCATGCCACAACCGACACCGTACACTCACCCCTGTGACGTACTTGGTGGCAGACGTCGGAGGCACCAATACCCGATGTGCCGTGGGGACGGCATCCGGCGAACTCAGCCACGTCGTTCGGTTCAGCAACACTGATTTTCCCGATCTGCCGGCGCTGCTCGGCCGTTATCTCGATTCGCTCCCCGGCGCAGAGCGGCCCACCGCGGCGGCGATCGCCGTCGCCGCCCCGATCCGCAGCGACACCGTGCAGATGATCAACCTGGACTGGCGTTTCTCCCGCAGCGGTCTGCAGCGCCAGCTGCGACTGCGCGAGATGCACGTGCTCAATGACTTTGCGGCGCTCGCCTGGTCCCTGCCGATGCTCGGGAGCCGTGACCTCGTGCAGGTCGGCACCGGCGTGGCCGCGCCGGGATATCCGAAAGCGGTGCTGGGCCCCGGCACGGGTCTTGGCGTTGCCAGCCTGGTAGCGCTCCCGGAGGGCTGGCACGCCGTCCCCGGGGAAGGCGGGCACGTCACGCTGCCCGCGCAGGACGAGCGCGAGGAGCAGGTAATTCGCATGGCCCGCGCGCACTACGGCCATTGCTCGGCCGAACGGCTGTTGTCCGGCGCCGGGCTGTCGTTCCTGCACCAGGCCCTGCACGGGGGCGAATTGCTGTCGCCGGAGATCGTCGGCGAACGCGCATCGGCGGGGGACGAAGCGGCGCTCGAGACTCTGGAGACTTTCTTCCGCCTGCTCGGCACCGTCGCCGGCAACCTTGCGCTCACGCTGGGCGCTTTCGGCGGCGTGTACATCGGCGGTGGCATGGTGCCGCGCTTCGTCGAGGCGTTCGCGCGTTCCGGGTTCCGGGAGCGATTCGAGTCGAAAGGACGCTACCGCGATTACATGCGCGGAATACCGACGTGGGCCATTACGGCGGCTTACCCCGCGCTGAGCGGCCTGCTCGCCTTCGCCAGTTCGCGCGAGGCCGCAAAACGCCAATAACCGTCCGCTTCCGGCGGGTGGGGAACGCCGCGGCGCGAGGACTCGCGCCTCACCGTGGGCCGGCGGTCCCCGCCTCGTTCAACTCCGCCAGGAAGAGGCCGAAAATCACCCGAATTTCGGCGAGATTGGCGGTGAGGCGGTGATCGCCGTCGAGCAGCGCGAGCCGGGCGCGCGCGGACTCGGCGTAGCGGACGCTGCCCTGCCAGGGCACCACCGCGTCGCGCCAACCGTGCACGATGGTCACCGGACAGGCAGGTGGCGGGGGTACATGCTGTTCGTAGCCGGGAACGTAAAATGCCGGCGCCATCAGGAACACACCGCGGACCGGATAGCGTGCGGCCACGGCGGCCGCCACGAAACCGCCCATGCTGCTGCCGGCGAGCGCCATCGTTACACCGAACGAGCGACAGTAATCGAGCAGCTTTTCGACGCGGGCACGCGGATCGTCCACGCCCTGGAAATCGAGCGATTCCACGGTCCAGCCGTCGGCTCGGGCCGAGTCGGCGAGAGCGCGGATCTTCGTGCCCCATGGACCGCTTTCCAGGCCGTGAGCGAAGCAGATATGGCGTTCGGTCACCGGGCCTCCCTGTGGGTCGAACGCTGACGCGCACGATCCCGGGGGCCCCATAGCAGGGCGTCGAGTTGTTCGACCGGCGCGATGAAAAAGTTCGCGCCGATGCGTCCGTCACGCACGACGACCCCTTCTGCGCGCAAGCGACGTCGCTGCTCGGAGCCGGCCGCGGAGCGCTCCGGCAGGGAGATGCGACCGCTGGCATTGACCACGCGATGCCAGGGGACCCGGTCCGGGCATCCGGCCAACGCCCTGCCGACCAGACGCGCGCCGCCTGGAAGTCCGGCGCAGCCGGCGACTGCGCCGTAGCTTGAGACACGCCCGGGCGGAATCGCGGCAACCGCGTCGAAAATACGCTGATAGCGCTCGGCCGTGCGGCCGGCGGCGGCGGATGTCCGGGCAGCGCTCATAGACAAAGTATGCCTCAGTTGCGGGTCGCGGCCGCTCTGACGATGCACAGGTGATCGCGACGAGAACGCTGACCGCAAGAGGGCCCCGACCTTTAGTGCCAGCCGCAATGAGAACTGATCACCTTCGCCGTGGACGCGGCTTTCGCTACTGCCACTTCCAGCGACGCTGTGGTTGCAGTAGATTCGCGCCTGTCACGCCTGTCTCGCGTTACGGGTCGCGAGACAGGTGCCCGCTGCTCCCCTTGTCAAGGCCCACGTGACCCAGGATATCGCGCTCGTCCTGCTGATCCTCGCCGCATCGGTGCTGATGTTCGTCACCGAGATCCTGCGGATGGACCTCGTCGCCCTGCTGGTCATGTGTGCTCTCGCTGTCACGGGTGTCGTCTCACCCGCCACCGCGCTTTCCGGGTTCAGCAACGAAGCCGTGATCACCGTCTGGGCCATGTTCATCCTCAGCGAAGGACTGTCCCGCAGCGGCAGCGGCCAGATCGCCAGCCGTCGCATCCTGCAGATAGCCGGCCGCAGCGAGGCCGTGGTCGTTGCCGCGCTCATGCTCGTCGGCGGCGCGCTTTCCGCGTTCATGCCCAACGTCGGCGTGGCGGCGCTGATGCTGCCGGTCGCGGTTGAAATCGCGCGCCGGACCGAGATTCCCTCGTCGCGCCTGCTGATGCCACTCGCCTTTGCGGCCCTGCTCGGCGGCATGACGACGATGATCGGAACGCCGTCGAACCTGCTGATCAGCGCGTCACTGGCGGCGGCTGGTGAGCGCCCCTTCGCGCTGTTCGATTTCGCTCCTGTGGGCATCGGTGCGCTGCTCGCCGGGACGGCGTTCGTCGCGCTGGCAGGCCGGCGCATCCTGCCGCGCCAGGATCCCGGACTTGAAGCTCACCAGCGCAGCCAGCGCAACCTGCGCGCGCAGTACGGCCTGCAGGACCGCACGTTCATGATGCGCGTGCCAGAAGGTTCAGTGCTGGTCGGCAAGACGCTCGCCGACAGCCGGCTGGTGACGGCTGCGGGCATGATCGTGATCGCGCTTGAACGGCACAACAAGGTCGATGCCCTGCCGTCGCGCACGACGGTGCTGCAGGGCGGGGACAAGCTGCTCGTGCAGGGACGACGCGAGCGATTCGAGGAGCTGCGTCACTGGAGCGGGCTGATCATCGAGCGGGAGGCGCCGGTTCTGCAAGGCCTCGTCTCCGAGCAGATCCGGCTGGCAGAGGTCACGGTCGGTGAGAACTCCCCGCTCGTAAAGGAACCGTTGCACCATACCGACTTCCGCCGCCGCTTCAATGCCAACGTCCTCGCGATCCGGCGCCGCGACCTGGTGCGGAGGGTGAACCTGGCCCACGTGCCGCTGCGCGCCGGCGATCACCTGCTACTCCAGGGCAGCGAGGAAGCGCTGCGCTCGCTCGCCGGCACACGCGAGTTCGGCGAGATCCGCGCCGTGACCGAGGAGGACCTGCGCGAGACCTACCGATTGCAGGAGCGGCTGTTCGTGGTCCGCGTGCCGCGCGACTCCAGGCTGGGCGGCGGGACGCTGGGGCGAAGCCGCCTCGGCGATGCCTTCGACTTTCGCCTGCTCGCGACCTTTCGCGAGGGCGTGCTGCGCATCATGCCGCCACCCGAGGAGGTGATCCTCGGCGGGGATCTGCTGCTGATCCAGGGCCGGCCCGAGGACCTCGACGTCCTGCGCGGCCTGCAGGAACTGCAGCTCGAAGATCGCGTGTCGCCCAATCTGAACATCTTCGAATCGGACCGCCTCGCCACGCTGGAAGCAACCCTGGCGCCCCAGTCGCCGCTCGCCGGCAAAACGGTGGCCCAGATCAATTTCCACGACCGCTACGGGCTCGAGCTGGTGGCGGTCTGGCGCTCGGGCAAGGCGTTGCGCACCGGCCTCGAGCAGATCAGGCTCCAGTTCGGCGATGCTCTTCTGCTCGTCGGCCCGCGCCAGAAACTGGCGTTGCTGAACGAGGACCCGGACCTGCTGGTCCTCACGCCGGTGAGCCTGCCGGTGACGGACAGCAGCCGCGCGCCGGTCGCGGTACTGGTCATGCTCGGGGTCGTCATCTCCGTACTGCTCGGCTGGCTCACGATCGGGATCGCAGCCGTGCTCGGCGCGGTGCTGATGGTGCTCGGCCGCTGCCTGACCATGGAGCAGGCTTACCGCGCCATAGACTGGCGGGCGGTGTTCCTGATTGCCGGGACGCTGCCACTCGGCGCGGCGATGGTCGAAACGGGTGCCGCAACCTATCTCGCCGCGCAGATGATGGCAGCGTTCGGCGGACTGGGGCCGTGGTCGATCATCGTCGGCCTGTACCTCGTCACGGCGCTCGCGACGCTGGCGATACCCACGCCGGCGCTGGTCGTGTTGATGGCGCCGGTGTGCATCACCGCCTCGCGTGAGCTCGGCATCGAGCCGCAGACCGCACTGATGGGGGTCGCCATGGCGGCTTCCTCGGCCTTTGCGACGCCGATCGCCCATCCGGCGAACCTCATGGTCATGGGGCCGGGCGGCTACGGCTTTCGCGACTACGTCCGGCTCGGCGTGCCGGTGACCCTGGTCGTATTCGCCACCGTCGCGCTGCTGCTGCGGGTGTTCTGGCCGATCCACTGAACCGGCGCGACGAGCCTTGTGCCAGCCACGAAGAGCGGCGGTTCGTCAGGCCCGCAATGCGACGCCGCCCAGCGGCCGTTCACGGAGCCAGTTGCCCGTGGTCGCGCGCGTGGCACAAACCGGCCGGCCCGATCGCTCAGGGCAGCAGCACCGTAGAGCCGGTCGTTCGGCGGCCCTCCAGATCGCGGTGCGCCCGCGCGACATCCTGCAGCGGATAGCTCTGCCCGATACGGATCTTCACCGCACCGCTTGCGATGACGCCGAAGAGTTCATCCGTTGCCGTTTGAAGATCGGCCCGGGTCGCGATGAAATCCCAAAGGATCGGGCGCGTCACGTAGAGCGAGCCGCGTTTGGTCAGTTCCAGCGGCGAGAAGGGCTCGACCGCGCCCGAGGCGTTGCCGTAGCTCACCATCACACCGTGCCGGCGCAGGCAGTCGAGCGAGCGCAGGAATGTGTCCTTACCGACCGAGTCGTACACGCCGGCCACACCCTGCCCTCCGGAAAGCTCCCGCACCCGCGCGACGAAGTCGGGGTCGTCGGCAAGCACGACCTCCGCGCAACCGCTGGACTTCGCGAGCACGGCTTTCTCCGCCGTGCCGGTGACCCCGATGACGCGCACACCGAGGCTCGCTGCCCACTGGCTGAGGATAAGTCCGACGCCGCCGGCGGCGGCGTACGACAGCACGGCATCGCCGCGGCGTACCGGATAACTCCGCCGCAGCAGGTACCACGCGGTCAGGCCCTTGAGCATGGCCGCCGCTGCGGTCCGGTCCTCGATGCCGGCCGGTATTTTCACGAGCCGGTCCGCGGCGAATACGCGCAGTTCGGCGTAGGCTCCGGGCGGAGGCCCGCAATACGCGACGCGATCACCGACAGCAACGCCACTGACCCCCGCCCCGAGGGCCTCGACCACGCCGGCCGCCTCCATCCCGAGGCCGGACGGCAGCTTGAGCGGATACATTCCAGAGCGCTGGTAGGTGTCTATGAAATTCAGGCCCACCGCCGTGTGCCGTACGAGCACCTCTCCGGCTTCCGGGACGGGCGTTGCGACCTCCGTCGACTCCAGTACTTCCGGTCCGCCGTAGCGGTTGATCTGGATCATTTTCATAATCGCGCGGTCCCGATCTCCCCGGCGCAGGGAGTTTGCATGCTACCCGAGTCTTCCGTGAGAATTGAGCGCCTTGCACTGACAGGCCGATCGATCCGCTGACCCGACCATGCCGGACACCGTCGTCATCGCAGGCGCTGGCCAGGCGGCCGCGCAGGCCATCGTGTCGTTGCGCCAGGGCGGATTCGCGGGTGACATCGTGCTGATCGGCGAGGAACCGTACCTGCCCTACCAGCGCCCGCCGCTGTCGAAGAAGTTCCTCGCCGGGGAAATGGAGCTCGAAAGGCTGTACCTGCGCCCGGAGGCCTATTACCGCGAGCACGCAGTAACGGTCCGCGCCGGCACGTGCGTGGAAAAAATCAACCCTTCCGCGAAGACGGTTCGCGTCGATGGCGCTGACCTCGCCTACCACCGGCTGATCCTTGCCACCGGCAGCCATGTGCGCCGCGTGCCGATCCCGGGCCAGGAGCTGGCGGAGGTGCACTACCTGCGCACCATAGACGACGTGCACGGCATACGGGCGGGTTTCGCCACGGGGCGCCGTTTAGTGGTGATCGGCGCGGGTTACATCGGACTCGAGGTGGCGGCAGTCGCCGTGAAGGCGGGACTGAAGGTCACGGTCGTCGAGATTGCCGACCGCGTCATGGCACGGGTCGTGGCGCCACCCATCTCCCGCTTCTATTTCAAGGAACATCAGCAGGCCGGCGTCGAGATTCTCCTGGAGACCGGTGTCACGGAAATCCGCCGTGCAGAGCGCGGCATGCTCCTTCGCTGCACGACAGGCGCGGAACTGCCCGCTGACCTCGTGGTCGTCGGCGTGGGGATCATACCGGGCACCCGGCTCGCCGAGGAGGCCGGCCTGAAGTGCAGCAACGGCATCATCGTGGACGAGTTCTGCCGCACCAGCGACCCGCACATCTATGCCGCGGGCGACTGCACCAACCACCCGAACAGCCTGCTCGGGCGCCGGCTGCGCCTGGAATCCGTGCACAACGCCCAGGAGCAAGGGAAAACTGCGGCATTGTCGATCCTCGGCAAGCCGGAAGCCTATGCACAGGTTCCCTGGTTCTGGTCGGACCAGTACGATCTGAAGCTGCAGATGACCGGGCTCGCCGAGCAGTACACGGCGATGGTCCTGCGCGGCGATCCGGACAACCGTTCATTCGCCGCCTTCTATTTCGTCGGCGAGAAGCTGATCGCCGTGCACGCGATCAACAGTCCACGCGAGTTCATGCTGTCGAAGAAATTGATCGCACAGGGCGCCCGCCTGGACCCGGGCGCGGTGGCAGACACCAGTGTGCCGTTCAAAGAGCTGGCCGAGGCCGCGCGTGTTGCGCCGTAGGCGCGGCGCGAGCAGCGGCAGCCGCCCCGCTATTCCAGCACGAGCTGCAGCTGGCGACGCCCGGTGAGGTCGCCGGGCTGGTCATCGAGCGGGGACAACTCCTCGCGGAAAACGCCACGCGCGGTGGCGAACTCGCCGGTTCCGGCGGCGAATGCGTTGCCTGCCGGCGCCGGTAACGGCGGCAGCACGTAGCGGACCGCGCCCGGGCGAAAGCCGCGCCCGCGCAGCGCCGACCAAAGCCCGTCGCGCAGCGGGCGCCAGAAATTCTCCGACCCCGCGAGCAGCGCCGTGCCGCGCTCCGGCCACACGATGTTCCATTGCGTCGCGATGCCGAGGCGTGCCTGCAACAGCGAGTTGTTCCCGGAAATTGCTGACAGTCGCACGCCGAGCGCAGCCGGAAGCTCGTCATCGGCTGGCAGCAGAACGACTTCCGCGCGGGCGTGACGAATCCCGGGCTCGGGAAACTGCCTCGGCGGCTCGTGCCGGTCGCCGGCGCCGATCAGTCCGAGCGGCGTCAGCTCAAAGCCGCGGAAACCATCGTCACTTTCCCAACCGAGCGTGTGCACCGCGCCTGACAGTCCGATCGGCGCGGGCTGAGCGAGCGTGATCGGGTTCATGAGCAGCAACGCAATGCCGAGCAGGACGCCGATGCACAACCCGGCCACGATGAGCACAGAGCGCATCAAGGACGGGCCTCCAGGCGGGTGGCGAGCGTGATTCGCCCGCGTGTCGAGCCGCCGGCTCTGATCTCCTCCAGCTCCCAGGTCTCGTCGTAGCGGCCGGTCAGGCCGAAGAACTCGTCGGTGCCGCCGGCCACCCTGCCAGCGCCACCGGAGGAAGGGTCACCCGTGATCTGCAACCGGTTACCCTGTGACCAGAGGCCGGCTATGTCCTCCACCGCGGGCTGCAACCCACCGTCCGCGGCGAGCGGTCGCGGCGCAACGTCGCGCCGATTCTCCTGCGTGAGAAACAAGGCCCCGCGGCTCGGCAGGAGCAGCACCCAATCGCTGCCCTGTATGGGTTCGCCGTCCGGGCCTGCCCGCCGCGAAGTGCTGCGACTCGCCAACCCGACCACGTTGCCCGCTGTATCGCGCAGGCGAAAAACCTCGACGCTCGCCCCGACTGCGGCGCCGTCCGCCAGGACGATCGCGGCGCCTGCCTGACGCAGGCCCGGCGCGGCGCCGAGAACCACGCGGTCCTGGGGCCACTGGATGATGAAATCCTCGGCGCGCCCGCCGTCCGCAATCACGCTGATATCGGAGCGATAGCGCTCGTGGCGCGGCAGCGGAAACAGGCCGGCCGCAAGCACCGCCAGCAAGACACCCACCAGCACCGACCCGTAGAACAGGCGCGCCAATTCCCTGACAACCTTACGCGATCACCCGAGCCGCGGATACTAAATGACTCGCCGCGCGCACCACAACCGCAGTGCGCGTACGAATCCGCGGTCAATCGTAGTAGCAGGCAAGATATTCCTCCAGGCTGAGGGTATCGTGCTCCTCGATCCAGCACTGCCGATCGAGCGAGGCGAGCGCCTCTTCTTCCAGCATTCGGTAATGGCGATTATCCGAGAGCGCGCGGGAAAGAAAATGCTCACGGTAACGCCGCGACAGGGCGAGGCCGAACTCGTCGAGCGGCTCGCCGGAATCGGCGAGTGAGCGGATCAGCCGGGCTGAAGGCGTGCGTTGCGGGTCTGCGACGCGCCCGGCGCACTCCTGCAGCGCATGTCGGAATTCCGACCCGCCTCCGGCATCCAGCATCTCCGCCACTGCCTGCATGGCCTCGATCGTTTCCGCGGCCCACGCCCTCATTGATACGGGGCGGCCCCCGCGGCGCAGCTCGAGGCCCGGCTCGCGGCCCCGCCGGGCCACGACGCCGTGGTTGTGATCGATCTCGGCCTGCTCGGCCGCGCTGATCGGCGGGCTGTCGACGAGCATGCTGTAGAGGAGAAAGACCTCGGCAAACCGCAACTGCAGCTCGCCAACCCCGGCCGGCGCGAACGGATCGAGGTCGAGCGCGCGCAGCTCGATATATTCGACGCCGCCGCGGCGCAATGCTGCCGTCGGCCGCTCGCCGCTGAGCGCTGAGCGCTTGGGGCGTACGCTGCTGTAGTACTCGTTCTCGATCTGCAGCTGGTGGGTATTGAGCTGGCGATACTCGCCATCCACGCGCACACCGATGCGCTCGTAGTCCGGATGAGGCGTGCGGATCGCGCGCGTAAGATCGACGATGTACTCATCGAGACTGTTGGCGGAGACAACGATCTCTGCCTGGTTTGCGTTCTTGTAACCGATATCGCTCATGCGCAGCGAAGTGGCGTACCGGCCGAAGTACGTGCCGCGATCGAACTCCTCCAGACCCGCATCCCCGGCGGGCAGAAAGCACTTGCAGACTGCGGGCGAAGCACCGAAAAGGTACAGCAACAACCAGTCGAGGCGGCGGACGTTGCGCACCAGCGCCAGGTAGGCCGCCGATTTCAGCTCGGCACCGTCCGCCGGCGGTCCCTCGATCTCCGCCAGCGCGGTCCAGAAAGCTTCCGGCGCCGAGTAGTTGAAGTGCAGGCCGGCGATGGCCTGCATGTAGCGACCGTAACGGAAACCCAGGCCACGTCGGTAGATGGTCTTCATCATCCCGACGTTCGAGGTGCCGTAGCGGGCGATGTGGATATCCTGCTCGGAGCGCAACCTGCACGGCATGGACAACGCCCAGAACAGCTCATCACCGATCGCAGTGTACGAGAAGTGATGTATGTCCTCGAGAAACTGCAAGCTCTCTGCGGCCGTGCGCTCCGGTGGAGTGATGAACTCGATCAACGCCTCGGAGTAGTCCGTCGTGATGAACCTGTTGGTCAGCGCTGAGCCGAGCGCCTTGGGATGCTCGGTAGCCGCGATATGACCCTCAGGGCTGACCCTCAGGCATTCCTTTTCGACCCCGCGCAGCCCTCCCTGCAGCAGGGTGTTCCCGGTCGCGCCCGACAGCGCCCGCAGTCTTGTTTCGAAGCGCGACTTCACACAATCCCTTCCCCTCGGACCGCCGGGTAGCGTACACGCGCCGGCGCAGTTGCCGCATCGCGCCGGGTCCGGAACCCGGCGATCATAGCCCGGTCAATGGGTGGTAAGGAGCGTCAGATCGCCGCCGGGAGGTGATTATGCTCGAGCCACGTCGCCTGTTCCTCGCGTTCGCCGCCCTGCTGCTTGCCGACCCGGCGCTGGCGCTGCGCTGCCAGAGCCGGCTCGTCAGCGAGGGCGATCCGCAGGCCAAGGTGTTGCGTTTCTGCGGGGAACCGACCAGCGTGCAGCGGCGGGTGATATATCGAAGCGGCATACCCTCGGGCTGGGCGAACCGGGACTTCTCGACCCGCGACAGCGAGCTGGGCGTGAGCCGACAGGAATTGCTGATTCACCAGCGGTCGTTCGTCGAAGTGCTGGTCGAGGAGTGGACCTACAACTTCGGTCCGCGCAAGCTGATGCGCGTCGTCGTCTTCGAGAATGGCCTGGTCAGAGACGTGATACGGCTCGGCTACGGCTACGTGGAGTGATCGCCGGCTGAAGGCGCTTCAAACACCCAAGCCAGGTATTCATCCAGCCAGCTGCGCAGCCTGTAATCGGCAATGAACGCGCAGTGTCCGCCGTGGCGGCTGCGGCGGACGCTGAGCGCCGGCGTTCGTGCCAGGGCGTCCGCGCCGCGCGCCGGAATCACCGGGTCGTCGTCGGCCAGCAGGATCTCGGTCGGCACCTCGAGTCGCGAGAGCCGCTCGCCGGTCACCGCGTAGCCGCGCAGATAGGTGTCGAGATCGGGAAATCCGGCGTAGTTGCAGGCGAAGTGCTCGGTCATGTCACGCAGCGTTCTGAAGCGTTTCAACCGGCCGAAGTCGTAAAGCGTCGGAAACACCGCGCGCTTGCGTTGCAGCGACCGGCGCCAGCGCCGAATGAAGTACAGCCGGTAGTACGCCAGCCCTTCGTCGAGCGAGCGCAGCGTTTCGCGCGGATCGAGCACCGGGCATATCGCCGCGACCTGCTCGATGCGCAATCCGGCTGCAGGTGCCTGCGCGGCGATTCGCAGCGCGAAGTTTCCGCCCAGCGAGAAACCTCCGAGATAGAGCCGTTCGTGCGGGAATCGGCGCTGCAAGGCCGCGACCGCGTTGCGGACCTCGGCGAGACGGCAGGAGTGGAACAGCCCCTCGTTGAGATGGTGCGAGTCGCCGTGATCGCGCAGGTTCAGTCGCACCACGCGATAGCCGCCGCGGAGCAGCCGCGCAGCCGCCGACACCATGTACATCGACGCTGCGCTTCCCTCCCAGCCATGAATGAGCACCGCCAGCCGGCCGGTCTGCCCCTGTGGAGCCGTGTGCATGGCAAGCAGCCGCACCCCGTCGCCACAGTCGATGATCTCGGCGACGCTGCGCTCGAGCAGACAGTCAGCATCCCGCCTGATGAACCGTTCACGCACCGGCAGACTCGCCAGCGCGGACTGCAGGTGCGGACCGGTCAGGTATCGCGGCGGACTATACGGGCGCACCCGAACGTCGTCAGCCCGGGGGCTCGCCCGGCAGCAGTGTCACGATGACCCGGTTGTTCTGCCTGGCGTAGCTGTTCCAGTCGCCGGCCGTGAGGCCTTGTGGACCCGCCGGATACGGCACCGCCGGCGTGGCATTGCCGTGCGGCACTACCTCGATTCGTATCGACTGGTCGGCCAGCCGGGCCCCGAGAAAGTTGGCGAACGCCACGGACTCGCGCGCCGATGCGCGCTTCGCCTCTTCGGCGGGCAGGCCGAGCCGCTCGCAACGCTCCGCCGGCAACTCATCGGGCGCCAGCACCAGCCCCTCGCCCGTTGCCGAGGCCGCGTAGCAGAAATCGCCGACGTGACTGTCCAACCGGACCGTGCCGACAAATCCAACCTCCGCGAGCCGCTCCAGCAGGCCCTTGACGATCTCCAGGCGCTGCCCCCCGAAAGGTTCCCCCCCGGGCGGATACAGCGCCGACTGGTTGACGCCCCATTCCAGCGCCCTGACGAAATCGTCGTAGCGGCCGGACATCTCATCGCGCTCGGCGGTCAGCTGCCTTGCTGTGTCGGTGGCTGCCGCCGTAGCCACCGCGCGGCGCGACGTGAGCGTCGCCATCAGGCTCAGGTTCTGGTCAAGCGCCGCACGCCACTTGCGCTGCGTATCGAGGTGCAGCCAGAAAAACACCCCGGCCAGCGCAGTCAACGCCAGGACCAGCAGCGTGGTCACGCGCGAGCGCTGCGCAGACGGCTGCACAGGAGCCACGTCCGCCTCGCCCCGCGCTGGCGCCTGCTCGCGCAGGACGCGCGCCACGGTGGTTTCCACGTCGGCGCGAATCTCGGCGCCGTGATGTTCGAACATCTCCTGCAGCCAGCGGTGCAGGTCGCTCCAGTCGCGGGCGTTGATCTCCGCTGTCACGTCGCGGCGCGTGACGGGGGCGAGCTCGGCTCCGGTGTCCGGCTCCGCCTCTGCGGACGCCACGGCGGTCGCTTTACCCGTCGCATCGATCAGGTGCAGTGACTTCAGCACGTCGGTCACCTCGACGGGCTTGATCTGCTTGGGCAGGACTCCGACGGCACCCAGTGCGCGCGCCTGCCCGACGTACAGCTCGCCCTCCTGGGAGGTATACATCATGATCGGAATGGTGGCGGTGGCCGGGTTGGCCTTGATCGCCCTGACGGCCTGCAGTCCATCCATGCCGGGCATGTTGTGATCCATGAAGATCACGTCCGGCCGGCTATGACTCAGGTACTCCAGTGCCTCCTCGGCGGTGGCGGCGGTTTCCACCCGCAGGCGGTTGGCGGCCAGTACGTCACCCAGCACCTGCCGGGCCGTCCGGCTGTCATCGACGATCAGGGCACACTTGAGCGCCATATGGCGGGCGAGCCACGCTCCACAGCTGCAGCGCGACCATGATTGTAGCCGGGCGAGCCCGAAAAACAGCAGCTGCGTCACACAACGGCGGCGACGGCCGCCCGCCGCTGGCTCCCCGGCGGAGCCGGCCTGTTAGAATCTGGCGCCAAGCGGGTAGCCGGCGGCCCGCCGTAACCATAACAACATGCGCCGCGGTCGGTTCGCGACGGCAGTCATGAAACCCCTCAGCCTGTTACCAAAATACCTCCTGATCACGGCCCTCATCTGCGCGGCCGCAGTCGGGGTCGCGACCTTGACGCTTTACCTGGTGTTCCGCTCCTCGCTCGAAACCGCCCTGACCGAGAGCAGCCATGCCTACCAGCAGCGCTCGCTCGAACGGGCACAGGAACACGCCCGCCAGACCTCCGCAGCGATTGCGAGCCGCCTGTTGGATCCGGTCCGCGCGGGCCGCCGCCAGGATGTCGAGGGCGTGCTCGCCCGCGCCATGGAACTCGACGGAGCCGCGTTGATCGTGGTTCTCGATGCCGGAGGCTCGGCACTCGCCCACGTCGGTGACATTGAATTTCTGCCCGCCGTCAACGCGGCGCCGCCCGGCATGACCGTTGCCAACGGGCGCGCCGTGATCTCCCGCGTGGCTATCGGTGATCCGCCGGAAGCTCTCGGCTCGGTCGGCCAGGTTTTCGACACCATGACCGCACCGGCCGAACTGGGCGCATTCGGCAATCTGCTGCAGGAGATACGCGCGGAATACCGGCGGCGAAGCCTGCTCACGGGCACACTGATAGCGCTCGCCATCGTCACAGCCGCGGTCATCATCCTGGTGATTTTCGCGTTCCGGCAGGTGCGCGCGATCCGCTTCCTGATCAGCAGCGCCGAGCGCCTGACCAGCGGCAGCTACGAGACGGCCATTGCCCTGCCGCGCAGCGACGAACTCGGACAACTCGCGCGCGCTTTTGACCAGCTGCGCGAGCGGCTGCGCACCGCAACCATTTCGCGCGATTACCTCGACCGTGTTCTCGGGAGCATGAACGAGGCACTGATCCTCACCGACGCCGAGGGCCGCGTCACAAGGGTGAACCCCGCCGCCGCGCGCCTGCTGGAGTTGCCCGAATCGACGCTCCTCGGGCGGCCCGTGGCGCAGATCATCGCCCCCGGCCGGCGAGCGGATTTTCACCTCGAGGACTCCGCCTCGCGCGCGCAGGAGAGCGTGCTGCTCGGCCGCGACGACGCCGAGGTACCGGTGTCTTACACCGTCTCCGGAATCCAGGACAGCAACCCGGGCTCGCGCGGGTTCATCATCGCGGCACGCAACATCGCCGAGCGCAAGATGGCCGAGCAGCGCATCCGCTACCTCGCCAGGATAGACGCGCTGACCAAGGTGCCGAACCGCATGCAGTTCCAGCACCTGCTGCAGCGGGCGATTGCCCGGGCGAGCCGCACCGGCAGGCGCCTCGCGCTGCTGTATCTCGATGTAGACCGATTCAAGGACATCAACGACATCTACGGGCATGCCGGCGGCGACCTTTGCCTGGAGACCCTGACCGACCGGCTGCGCCGGCTGCTGCCGGAGAGCACCGTGATCGGACGATTCGCTGGAGATGAGTTCGGCATCATCCTCGATGATATCGACGAGGTCGGCAACGACACTGTGCGCCTGGCCGACCGCGCGCGAGAGATGCTGCGGGCGCTGGCGCAGGTGATAGCGTTCCAGGGCCAGCAAATCCACATGACTGCGAGCATCGGCATCGCCGTCTATCCGGTCGATGCCAACAACGTCATCGACCTTGTGCGCAGCGCCGACTCCGCCCTGTACCACGCCAAGCGCAGCGGCGGCGACTCCATCGAGTTCTTCGACCCGGAAATGAACGCCACCGCGACGGAGCGGCTGATGCTCAAGAGCCGGCTGCGCCGTGCCTACGAGCGCGACGAACTGCTCGTGCATTACCAGCCGAAAGTCGACCTGCGGACCGGGCGCGTGGCTGGCGCCGAAGCGCTGGTGCGCTGGGAAATGTCGGATCGCGGCATCGTGCTGCCCTCCGAGTTCATTCCCCTGGCGGAGGAAAGCAATCTGATCCTCGACATCGGCGAGTGGGTGCTCGAACGCGTCTGCCAGGATTTCAAGCAATGGCAGAAGAAAATGCTGTTCCCGGGCAAGGTCTCGCTGAACCTGTCGCTGAAGCAGCTGCGACAGCCGAACTTCAGCGGCAGGGTGGCGGAGATATTCCGCAGGCACGGCGTGCCACCCGCCAGCCTGGAACTGGAGATCACCGAGAGCACGCTCATGGAGAATCCGGAGCGGACGGTGCGGATACTCGACGAGCTCTACAACATGGGGCTGTCACTCGCCATCGATGATTTCGGCACCGGTTACTCCTCCCTCAGCGCCCTGCAGAAATTCCCCATCAGCACGTTGAAGATCGACCAGTCTTTCGTGCGCGACGCCGCCACCGATGCCGATGACGCCACGATTGTTGCGACCATCATCCAGATGGGCCACGGTCTGAATCTCGACGTCATCGCCGAAGGCGTCGAGTCCCACCATCAGCTGCGTTTCCTGCGCTCGACCGGCTGCGACTATGTCCAGGGTCTGCTGTTCGGCGAGCCCATGAGCGCCGCGGAGTTCATGCGGTTGCTGGCGTCGCAGCGCCAGGGCGCTCCGGCTTTCAAGGCGATGTTCGCCTGACGCGCGCGGGGCCGCGTTGCTCAGCAACGGCGCGCCGGGCGCCGCTGCGCATGAGCAGCCGCAGCGACGAGGCCCGATCGGCATCCATGACCGCCGGGCCCGGCCTGCGGCATAATCCGATCGTCAGGGCACCACAGAAGGCACCAAGAAAGATGACGAAACCGTTCTGCTCGATACTGGCGATACTCGCAGCCGGCGCGCTGCAGCCGGCAAGCGCCGCCTGCAACTATCCCGCGGAAGTCAGCGTACCGGACGGCGGCACCGCCTCGGAGGCGGAGATGAAAGCGGCCAACCAGGCCGTCAAGGACTACATGGCGAAAGTGGAAGAGTACCTCGCCTGCCTGGACGAGGAAGAGAAGGCGCTCGGCGACATGGTCACTGACGAGCAGAAGAGCGTGCACACCGCCAAGCACAACGCCGCGGTCGACGCGCTCAATGCGGTTGCCGCCCGCTACAACGAGCAGGTCCAGATCTACAAGAAACGCGCCAAGTAGGAACGGCGCCAGCCGCGACTGCCGCTTCAAGGTGCAGGAGGGGCTTCAGCTCCGGTGCCCGGGAGCCCTCAGCCAGGGAAGCTCTGCACAGGTGTCCGCCATCGGGCACCGACTTTCAGCGTGCGCCCCAACCAGAACCGCGCGTCTGGTTGCGACTAATGTCGCTCCTACGCGGCGCTGCTCGCCGCCGCGGCAAACGAAGTGGTGTAGGGCGCGGGAGCCGTGATCGGCCGCCGACATGCTGCGGAAAATGCGCCTGCCCCGGTTGCCGCCCGATGTTAGAATCCGGCCCCCATTGGCGGCCTCGGGTCGCCGGAATCACCCTGGATTTTGAGAAGAAAGGCTTCCCATGACCCAAGCCGCCAGAGTCGTCATCACGGGCGCCGCCGGACAGATCGGTTACCAGCTTGCGTTTCGGATCGCCTCCGGGCAATTGCTGGGGTCCGGTCAGCCGATCATTCTGCAGTTGCTGGAAATCCCGCCGGCGCTGGACGCCCTCAAGGGCGTCGTAATGGAACTCGAGGACTGCGCCTTCCCGGCGCTGCAGGGCGTGGTGGCTACGGACAGGCCGCAGGAAGCCTTTCGCGATGCGGACTACGCCCTGCTGGTAGGCGCCAAGCCACGCGGCCCGGGCATGGAACGCGCCGACCTGCTGAAGGAGAACGCCAGGATCTTTTCGGCCCAGGGCAAGGCTCTCAACGAACACGCCAGCCGGCAGGTCCGCGTGCTGGTCGTAGGAAATCCCGCCAACACCAACGCGCTCATTGCCCAGCGCAATGCACCAGAGCTGAATCCCGCGAACTTCACGGCGATGACCAGGCTCGATCACAACCGGGCACTGGCGCAGCTCGCCGGCAAGACCGGCGCGCACGTCACCCAGATCAAGCGCATGACGATCTGGGGCAATCACTCGGCGACGCAGTACCCCGACATCAGCCAGGCGGTGGTCAACGAGCGCGCGGCGGTGGACCTCGTGAGCCAGGAATGGCTCGCGAAAGAGTTCATCCCGACGGTGCAACAGCGTGGCGCTGCCGTCATCAAGGCGCGGGGACTTTCCAGCGCCGCCTCGGCCGCGTCCGCGGCGATCGACCACTTTCGCGACTGGGCGCGCGGCACCCCCGGCGATGACTGGGTCAGCATGGCGGTGCCCGCCGACGGCAGTTACGGCATCAAGGAGGGAGTCATCTATTCCTTTCCCTGTCGCTGCTCCAAGGGCAAGTACGAGATCGTGCAGGGGCTGCCGATCTCGGATTTCAGCCGCACCAGGATGGACGCCACCGACAACGAACTGCGCGAGGAACGCGCCGCCATCGCCGAATTGCTGCCGCGCTGAGCGCGCCGCAGTCTCCTGCGCGCCAGCCCGTGCCCGGCGCTTCCGAATCCGGATGCTGGGCCCGCGCCGGATTCCGCTATATTGACCCGTGCCCGGCCAACCTGCCCACTGGAGGAAACCGCCGTGCTCGACGTCCTCGCCTGGCTGTTCTGGACTCTGGCCCTTGGCGCCGTCGCACTCGCACTCGCCTACCGGCGAGTCGACCTGCGCACATCTACCGCGACGCTCGGAATCGCGCTGCTGGCCTATTTCATGCTCTCCGATTCGCACTGGCTGTGGGTTCTGCTGCTCGCCGCCCTGTGGGTGCTCCTGGCTGCGCTGAACTTCGATGAGCTGCGCCGGGAGCGGATTACCGCGCCACTGCTGCGTTTCTACAAGACGCTCGTGCCACAGCTTTCAGCAACCGAGCGCGAGGCGCTGGAGGCAGGAACCGTCTGGTGGGACGGAGAGCTGTTCACCGGCCTGCCGGACTGGTCGAGACTCGCCGCGTTACCACCGGCGCGACTGTCGGAGGACGAGCGCGCCTTCCTTGATGGACCGACGCAGGAATTGTGCCGGCTCCTCGACGACTGGGAGATGACTCACGAACTCGGCGACATGCCGCGCGAGGTATGGGAGTTCATCGTCGAGAAGCGTTTCTTCGCGATGATCATTCCGAAACGCTACGGCGGCCTGGAATTCTCCCCGCTCGCCGTGGCCGCGGTGCTCGCCAAGGTCGCCAGTCGCAGCGGGCTCGCCGCCTCGACGATCGGCGTGCCGAATTCACTCGGGCCCGCGGAATTGCTCGTGCATTACGGCACCGAGGCGCAGAAAGAGCATTACCTGCCGCGGCTTGCGCGCGGCGAGGAAATCCCGTGCTTTGCGCTCACCAGCCCCCGGGTCGGGTCGGATGCCGCCTCGATCCTGGACACCGGGGTGGTGTGCCGCGGCACGTTCAATGGCGAGGAGGTAATCGGCATCCGGCTCAATTGGGACAAGCGTTACATCACGCTTGCCCCGATTGCGACCGTACTCGGCCTCGCCTTCAAGCTCTACGACCCGGAGCACCTGATCGGCGAGCAGGACCAGTACGGCATCACCGCCGCGCTGATACCGACGAATCTGCCCGGCATCGAGATCGGCCGGCGGCACTTCCCGATCAACGTGCCGTTTCAGAACGGCCCGACGCGCGGCCGCGACGTTTTTGTCCCGGTCGACTACATCATCGGCGGCCGGGAACGGGCCGGCCAGGGCTGGCGAATGCTGATGGAACAGCTGTCCGCCGGGCGCGGTGTGGTGCTGCCCGCCAACGCGATGGGCGGCGCCAGGGCCGCCGCTTACGCCACTGGCGCGTACGCGCGCATCCGCAGGCAGTTCAACCTGCCGATCGCCCAGTTCGAGGGCGTCGGCGAGGCGCTGACGCGCATCGCGGGTTATAGCTACATCATCAACGCCGCTTTGACAGTCACCTGTACCGTGCTCGGCCGCGGCGAGAAGCCCGCCGTGCCGTCGGCAATTCTCAAGTACCACTGCACCGAACTCGCGCGCCGCATTTCGAATGACGCGATGGACGTGCACGGCGGCAAAGCCATCATGCTCGGGCCAAAGAACTATCTCGCGCGCAACTACCAGATCCTGCCAGTGGCGATCACGGTCGAGGGGGCGAACATCCTCACCCGCAGCCTGATCATTTTTGGCCAGGGCGCCGTGCGCTGCCATCCCTTCGTGCTCAAGGAGATGGAGGCTGCCCAGGACACGGAATTCGAGCGCGCGCTGGTCAACTTCGACCGCCACCTGTTCGGTCACATCGGCTACGCAGTCAGCAACGCCGCCCGCTCCTTCTGGCTTGCGCTCACCCATGCGCGCTACAGCAACGTGCCAGCGAGCGGCCCAACGGAACGCTACTACCAGCACGTCAACCGCTTCAGCGCCGCCTTCGCGCTCGCCGCCGACGTCGCCATGCTCACGCTCGGCGGCTCGCTGAAACGCCGCGAGATGCTTTCCGCACGACTGGGCGACGTGTTCAGCGCGATGTACCTCTCGAGCATGGTCCTCAAACACTACGAGAACCAGGGACAGCCCGCCGCCGACCTCCCGCTAGTGGAATGGGCCTGCCGGACGCTGCTGTACCAGGCGCAGGAGCAGCTCCACGGCTTCCTGCGCAACCTGCCCGACCGCAGGGTTGCCGTCGCTCTGCGCGCCCTGATATTTCCGCGCGGGCGCATGTACTCGGCGCCTCCCGACGAACTCGGCCAGCAGATCGTCGCGCTGATCACCCGGCCGACCGAGACGCGCGAGCGCCTGTGCGCCGGGATCTACGCAGTCGACGAGTCCGGCTGTCCCCTCGGCGTCCTGCAGCGTGCGCTCGAGCGCGCCGAGGCGCTCCTGCCGATCGAGGAACGGATCCGCGACGCCATCCGCAGCGGCCTGATCGAGGAAGAACACCCGCTCGAGCGGATCGACTCCGCAGAGCGCCAGGGCATCATCAATGCGACCGAGGCCGACCAGATGCGCCGCCACGACGCGCTGGTCATGGAACTGACCGGCGTCGACGACTTCGACGCCAGGGAAATCGGCCACGCTAGCGCCGACGCCTGAAGGCAGACGCCGCCCAGCGGATAATCGACTCCGCCGGCGGTCTGCGAACGCCAATATCGCAGTCCGGCAATGTAGCGTCGACCAGAAAGACGGAAAACAACCAGTAGAGAATACCGCCCCGTTTCAGGCAGACCGCCAATGGCAGCCAATCGCACTGACGCGTCGCACCACGGAAAAGGCGTGATCTACGCGCCGTGGGAACGGGCCTTCGAGCGCATCATCACGCCGTTCGAGGAGTTCATACATCGACAGACCACCAGCGGCCTGCTGTTGATGATCACCGCGGTCATCGCGCTGCTCATCGCCAACAGCCCGCTCGCCGAAGCCTATACGCGGCTGTTGCACCTGCCGGTCGGACTCGGCATCGGCGAGTGGTCCATCGAGAAATCACTGCATCACTGGGTCAACGACGGGCTGATGGCGTTTTTCTTCTTCGTCGTCGGCATGGAGCTCAAGCGCGAGCTGCTGGTCGGAGAGCTCGCCGACCTGCGCCAGGCGGCGTTGCCCATCGTGGCCGCAATCGGCGGCATGGTCGTGCCCGCGCTCGTCTACCTCGCAATCAACCCGCAGGGCGACGCAGTCCGCGGCTGGGGCGTGCCGATGGCGACCGACATCGCCTTTGCGGTCGGCGCCCTCGCGCTGCTCGCAGCCCGCGTGCCAAAGGCCCTGATCACCTTCCTCGTTGCGCTCGCGATCGTCGACGATCTCGGCGCCGTGCTCGTGATCGCGCTGTTCTATACCGACGACCTGGCGCCCGCGTGGCTCGCCGCGGTCGGCGGACTGCTCGGGATCCTCGCGATGATGAATCTCGCAGGCGTTCGCCGGGTCGTGCCTTATTTCTGCGTAGCCGTGCTTCTCTGGTACGCGATGCTGCAGTCAGGCGTACACGCCACGCTCGCCGGCGTGCTCGGCGCCTTCAGCGTCCCGGCGCGACCGAAGTACGATCCCGTCGCATTCAGCGCACATGCCCGGCGGATGCTCGAGCGGTTCGACGCGAGCTACGTGCCGGGCAGCAGCATCATGACCAACGAAGACCTGCGGGCGGTGGTACAGGCGCTGGACAATGGCGTGGTGGCGGTGCAGACGCCGTTGCAGCGACTGGAGCACATCTGGCACCTGCCGGTGGCGTTCTTCGTGATACCGGTATTCGCGCTGTTCAACGCCGGCATACCGCTGGACTTCGCCGACTTCACCACCACCATTCAAAATCCGGTAACGCTCGGCGTGATCGCCGGCCTAGTACTCGGCAAGTTCGTCGGGATCACCGGCGCGAGCTATCTTGCGCTGCGCATGGGCCTTGGGCAGTTGCCGACCGGAACCCGCCTGGCGCACATCGCGGCCGTGTCGCTCGTGGCGGGCATCGGTTTCACCATGTCCATCTTCATCGCGGAGCTGGGCTTCGCCGAACAGCCCGACAGGCTGCTGATGGCGAAGATCGGCGTCATCACCGCTTCCGTGCTGAGCGGCCTGGCGGGGATCGCCTGGCTGTGGCTCCTCGGCGCGAGTCACGCTACTCGACGAGCCGGCTGACCGAACCGGGCGCCGGGAAGAAATGCGGCGCGTGCCGGGCGCTCAGGGCAACGCGTGATTGCAGTCGACCCGCGCGGACCCCGGCGCTGCGGAGTCGCCCCGGCACTGCGTGCACAGGGTGCGCGGGCGGTGGCGGTGCGAGATGACCTGGGTGATCGGCCGCTTGCGACCATGGCGAAGACAGCCGCTGCAAAGGACCAGATCGGTCAGCCGCCTGAGGAGCCCGGCGTCAACTTTCACGCTCGTCTTCGCCACACCGCGATCCCCATGCGAGGGCCAGGGACCACCAGCGTAGTGACTCTCACGGCGGTGCTGCCGATACGCAGCGCACAGTTCGCGGCGTCAGCCCGGCAAACCGCAGGCGCGGCACCCCGATACGGATCGGCGCGATTGCAGGCTGCGCGCGGTTTCCCGGGCGGCGCTCGCAGGCCCACCGTCGTGCCCCGCCTCCGCCGCGGCGCATGGTCTCGGGACGTGCCGTGCCTGGCCGCCGCGACGCACTCAAGGCTCGCCCGGCGGCTTAAGATATGCGCGCCAGTTGCGGAGGATGATCATGAAAAACCGCCTTTGTATCACTGCCCTAGCAGCGGTCTCGCTCGGCCTCGCGGCCTGCGGCAGACAACTGCCACCGTCGCCCGCTCAGGAGCCGCCAGCGCCTGAGGCGTCTGCCGACACGCCGTCACCGGCAGCGATGCCGCGCACACCGGCGCCGGCCGGCGCCAGCGTGCGCATCACCAGCCCCACGAACGGTGCCGTCGTGAGTTCGCCCGTCACGGTGCAGTTCGCGATCGAGGGGATGACGCTCGCCCCTGCGGGCGACTTCGAACCCGGCACCGGCCACCATCACCTGCTGGTCGATGTCGATCTGCCGCCGCTCGACCAGCCGATCCCGAACGACGCCAGCCACGTCCACTTCGGCAAGGCGCAGACGCAAGCCGAAGTAGAGCTGTTGCCGGGCGAGCACCGGCTGCAGCTCCTGCTTGGCGACGGCAACCACGTGCCCCACGATCCGCCGGTGGTCTCCGAGCCGATCACGATCACGGTGCAATGATGGAGCCGGTCAGCGCACCGTGACACCGACGGCGCCGGCGGTGCCGGGCAGGGTCAGGACGTTTTCGCGCGCCAGCGCGGCGCCGATGCGCTCGATGACTGCCGGCGAGTCCGCGAACGCGAGGCCAAAATCGCCGCCCCCGGCACCGGAGATCTTGTAGACGGCGCCCTCCCGCGCGGCGAGACGCGCCAGACGCTCGTGCTCCGGGGTGTAGATACCGAGGCGGGCGCCTTCGTCGAACGCGCGCAGCGCGTCGTCGTAGTCGGCCAGCGCGCGCAGCAAGACACTTACTGCCTCACACTCCCAGGCCTGCATGACGGTCTCGGCGATTCCGCGCAGCATGTCGGCCTGCCGGTCGAAGCGTACGGGATCGGCGCGCCGAAACGCTTCGAAGCGCGCGAGCATCGCCTGCGTAGACGCACTCTCGCCGGACCACACTGCGAGCCAGGCGAGCCCAGCCGGCCAGGCCAGCCGGCGAACCTCGCCACCGGCGCCGATAAGCGCCACCACACCGCCATGAACCGCCGCCGCGATATCTATGCCGCTGCCGGCACCCGCCTGGAACCGGCGGTGTGCGCGCTCGCAGACGCGGAACAGCGACTCGCGTTGCGGGACCGGGGCCTTCGCGTGCGCGAGCAGCGCCGCCGTCAATGAAGCGACAAGCGCCGCGCTCGAACCGAGGCCAAGCTTGTCCCTGCGACCAGCCGGTCGCATCACGCTGAAGGCACGCGTGTCGAGCGCGATCTCGAGCGGGGCGGACAACGTCAATCCCTCGCCGACCAGCGTCGTGGCCACCGCCTCGAGAATCCGGCCCTGCCCGTCAGGCGGGACCTCGCCCCAGACCGGCATACCGTCGCGCCAGGAGAACCGCCAGCTGCCGCCGTCTGCGACGTCGAGCCTGCCCTGGCTCGCGGCAGCCACCCGCGCCCGGGCGCGGATCCCCATGGCCACCGCAATGGCCGGGGCGCCGGCAAGTACGGCGTACTCGCCGCAGATGACCAATTTGCCCGGGGCATCGGCCTCAATCATCGGTCACCCGCGCGCCGGCACCCAGCCCGCACTCGATGATCCGGTCCACACCCCCGATGGCGCCGAGCGCCGCGGTGACCTCCGCGGCCGCCTCGGGCAGGCAGATCGCCTTGACCTGGGGACCGGCGTCCACCGTGAAAAACACCGGCGTACCCGCGCGGCGCAACTCGGCCACTTTGCGGATGCACGCGACCGTAGCCGGCGTCCAGTACAAGAGCGGCGGACGGGTGGTCATCATGACGGCGTGCATCTTCAGGCAGCTGTGCTCGGCGATCTCGGCGAGGCCGGCGAAGTCGCGCTCGCGCACCATGCGCACGCCGCGTCCGAGATCGGCCTCATGACTGCGCACCCATTCTGCGTAATACGGCGAGGTCTCGCGGCTCAGCGCCATGCCATCGCGCGAACCGACGGGCTTGCGCGCAGCCTCCGTGATCGCCACCACCACGCGCAGCGGCCATTCGGCCGGCGCCAGCAACGGCTCGCAGCTGACACGGCCCTCCGGCGTATTGCGCAACAGGGCAAAACCGCCGAACAGAGAGCGCGGCGCCGACCCCGACCCGATGCGCGCGACATCGGCAAGTTCCCCCGGGGACGACCCCAGACCAAGCGCCGCCGCCGCGGCGGTAACGAGCGCGGCGAAGCCGGCCGCCGAGGAGGCCAGCCCCGCGCCGGTGGGAAAGTCGTTGTCGCTGTCCACCCGCGCGCCGCAGGCGTGACCGGCGCGCTGACGTAACCGGTCCAGGCACTCGCTGACGCGGCGGGTGGTTTCGGCGTCCTCCACGCCGTTGAGCAGCACGGTGTCGGTGCGCAGGCCGGGGTCGAACGCTACCGATGTGCGCGCGCGCATGGCGTCGAGCGTGATGGACAGCGAACCGACGGCCGGTAGGTTGTCCCGGTCGTCGCGCTTACCCCAGTACTTGATCAGGGCGATGTTCGGATGAGCTATGGCGGTTGCGCGCATGGGAACGGCGGTCGTCAGGTGTCGGCGGGCAGCGGACGCGGTCCGCCCGCGATTATAGGGCTCCCGCTGCACGTCCCATCCGTCTATCCTGTGGCCGCTGCCGCAACTTCGGAAAGACCCCCCTGGCCTTTGCAGATCGCATCAGCACCTACCGGGCGCGCATCGAGGCCGCGCTCGAGCGTGCGCTCCCGGAGCCGACGCGGCCGCCGCAGCGCCTGCATCAGGCGATGCGCTACGCGGTGCTCGGCGGCGGCAAGCGGTTGCGGCCCCTGCTCGTGTACGCCACCGGCGAAGCCTTGCGCGTCGATACTGACCGGCTCGATCCCCCGGCAGTGGCGATCGAGCTGATGCACGCCTTCTCGCTCATCCACGATGACCTGCCGGCGATGGACGACGACGACATGCGCCGCGGCCGGCCGGCCACCCATCGCGCGTTCGACGAGGCCACCGCGATCCTCGCGGCCGACGCGCTGCAGCCCCTGGCCTTCGAGGTGCTGGTCACGGCCAGCGACCTGGCGGACGAGCCCGACCGGCAGATCCGCCTCGTCGGGCTGCTCGCCGAGGGCTGCGGTCCGAACGGAATTGCCGGCGGCCAGGCGCTCGACCTGATGGCCGAGAGGCAGCGGCTCGACCCGGCCGAGGTCGAACACATGTTCCGGCTGAAGACCGGACGGCTGCTGCGCGCGAGCGTGCTTGCGGCCGCAAATTGCGCGCCGGACATCGGCACCGGGCGGATTCACCGCCTCGAACGCTTTGCCGACGCGCTCGGCATCGCCTACCAGATCCGCGACGACATACTCGACTACACGGCTGCCGACCGGGATTTCGGTTCCGACGAGATCAAGGGAAAGGCCACTTATCCGGCGCTGTTCGGCCTGGAACGGGCCAACGCCCGGGCGGAGGAGTTGCTCGCTACGGCTCTGGGCGCCATCGATGACATGGGCGAAGACGCCGAGGGCCTGCGCTGGATGACGCGGCACATCTTGCTGCGCAGCGAGTAGCACCGAAACGCACCCGCCGCGTGCGTAAAATGCGGGCCGGTACCGTTTCCGCGACCTTGCGCCGGCATTTCCGCACTAAAATGGCCCCGTTTGCGGGGCGTAACCGGCCGGCGGCCTCGGGCGGGTGCACGCAGCCGCAGTCGGTGGACTCGGCCATGTACACAAGTTTTTTCGGGCTGCACGAAAAGCCTTTCTCGATCACGCCGGATCCGCGTTACCTCTTCATGAGCGAGCGGCACGCGGAAGCGCTCGCCCATCTTCTTTACGGCGTGCGCGAGAGCGGCGGGTTTATTCAGCTGACCGGCGAGGTCGGCACCGGAAAGACCACGCTGGTGCGCAGTCTCCTGCAGCAGCTTCCCGACACCGCTGACGTCGCGCTGATCCTCAACCCGCAGCTTTCCCGCATAGAGTTCCTCAATGCCATCTGTGAGGAACTGCGCGTCCCGCTCCCGGACGCGCACGGCAGCATTAAGGCGCTGACGGACGCCCTGAACCGATTCCTGCTGGAGAATCACAGCCGGGGCCGGCGCACCATACTGATCGTGGACGAGGCGCAGAACCTGCAGCCGGACGTGCTCGAACAGGTGCGGCTGCTCACCAACCTCGAGACGACCAAGCAGAAGCTGCTGCAGATCATCCTCATCGGGCAGCCGGAACTTCGGGAACTGCTCGCGCGCAACGACATGCGGCAGCTCGCACAACGCATCACGGGCCGCTATCACCTCGAGCCGCTGTCACGCGACGAGACCGAGGCCTACATAGATCACCGGGTGCGGGTCGCGGGCGGCGTCGGTCGCATATTTGCCGACGGCTCGCGACGCGAGATATTCCGACTCGGGCGCGGCATACCGCGCATGATCAACGTCATCGCCGACCGCGCCCTGCTCGGTGCGTTCACCGCCGAGTCGAACCAGGTCACGAGGGAGATCGTGCGCCGGGCCGCCGCGGAGGTCTACGACCGGCCGGTCAGCGCCATGTCGCCGTGGCATCGCTGGCTGCGTTTCGCATTGCCGGCGCTGCTCGGGGTCGCGATGCTGTCGGCGGTCGCGTGGTGGGCAAATACCTCGATGCGCTCCGGGGAGATCGCCGAGGGCAACGCCGTCGAGTCGCTCGCCCCCTTGGCAGGCGGCAGCATCGAGCGCAACCGGCAGCTCGAAGCCCTCGCGGCGCTGCTCGAGGAGCCGCCCGGAGGACAGGATGCCGACACGGCTTTCGCCACGCTTTTCGGCCTGTGGGGCGAGAGCTACTCGAGCGGCCCGGAGTACGCCTGCCAGCAGGCGGAGACCGCCAATCTTCGCTGCCTGCTGCAGCGGGGCAGCCTCGAGGAGGTTCGCACCCTAAACACGCCCGTGATCCTCACCTTGCGAAGCCGCAGCGGCGCCGAGAGGCAGGCCGTGCTGACCGGCCTTCGCGACGGAGTCGCGGTGCTGACGATGAACGGACGCGAGCATCGCGTCGCGGCCGGGGAGATCGCCGATTTCTGGCAGGGCGAGTACCTGCTGCTGTGGCGCCCGCAGACGACGGAAGTGAAAGCGTTCGTGCCGGGTATGCGCGACCCGGACATCCGCTGGCTGCGGGCCAGCCTGGCGACCATACAGGGCGAGCCGATCGCCCCCATGCAGTCGGACGTCTACGACGATCAGCTCGAAGCCCGGGTGCGACAATACCAGCGTGAGCGGCAACTGACGGCGGACGGACTCGTGAGCCAGCAGACGCAGATCGCGATCATTGCCGACCTGGGACTGGCGGACACGCCGCGACTGGCGTGGGTCAACTAGGCGTACGAGCAATCTCATGTCGTTCATCCTCGATGCCTTGCGCAAGAGCGAGACCGAGCGGCAGCGTCAGTCCGGGCCGGGCCTCGCCGATGCCGGCTACCGGCCTCCCGCGCGCCGGCGCGGGATCTGGCTGCCGCTGCTGATGGTGGTGCTCGTGGCCAATCTGGTACTCCTGAGCCTGGTGTGGCTGCGCGGCGGGTCCGCGACCGCACCAACGGTGCCGGCCGCGACGGTCGCCCCCGCCCCGCCGGCCTTGCCGGCGGTAGCGCCCCGGCAAACGGACCCCGGCCCCGAGATCGAACCGGACATCGACTACGAGGCCATTGCCGATGTGCCGGCGCTCGACCCGGGCGAGCCGGAGCTCGCGCCC
>CAZFWB010000024.1:0-3312 GCA_964522655.1 uncultured Chromatiaceae bacterium
CGCTGGGAATTCCACGGCGAACTCGCCTTCACCGGCAGCCTGCGGCGGGTGGGCGGACTGTTGCCCGCGCTGCTCGCCGCGCGCCGCGCGGGCCGCGGCGTGGTATTGCCGGCAGGCTGCGCCGGCGAGGCCGGGCTGTTGCGGGGCGTGGATATCCGCGCGGCCGACCACCTGCTCGCGGTCGCGCGCCACCTGCAACGCACCGAGCCGCTTCCGCCGCTGGTACCGGCCCCGCCGAGGCGGGCCGCGACGGCCGGAGAAGACCTGCGCGACATCCACGGCCAGTGCCGGGCAAAACGGGCGCTGGAGATCGCCGCCGCCGGCGGACACAACCTGCTGCTCATCGGTCCGCCGGGGACGGGCAAGAGCATGCTGGCGCGCCGCCTGCCCGGTCTGCTGCCCCCGCTGGCGGAGGAGGAGACGGTGGAGGTGGCGGCGCTCGCCTCGCTCGCTGCCCTGCCGGCCGCCCCCGCGGGACGGCCGTTTCGCGCCCCGCATCACAGCGCAACGACGGCGGCGCTCGTCGGCGGCGGCAGCAACCCGCGCCCCGGGGAGATTTCACTCGCGCACCGCGGAGTATTGTTTCTCGACGAGGTGGCGGAGTTTCCGCGCCCGGTACTGGAGGCACTGCGTGAGCCGCTCGAGGCCGGCCGGATCGCGGTGGCGCGCTCGGCGCGCACCGTGGAGTTCCCGGCCTCGTTCCAGCTCGTGGCCGCGATGAACCCCTGTCCCTGCGGCTACCGCGGCGACCCGGAACACGGCTGCCGCTGCTCGCCCGACCAGGTGCGGCGTTACGGCGATCGGCTTTCCGGACCCTTTCTCGACCGCATCGATATCAGGATCGAGGTGCCGCGCGGCGAGGTACGCCTGGGCGCCGAGGCAGACGGTGAGACGAGCGCCACGGTGGCGGCACGGGTAGCGGTGGCGCGCCGGATCCAGAACGCTCGCGCGGGCACCGTCAACGCGCGGCTGACGGCGCCCGAGGTGCGCCGCTGGTGCCTGCCGGGCACGCGCGGTCGCGAGCTGCTCGAACGCGCCGCCGCGCGGCTGCACCTGTCGCGCCGCGCCTGCGACAACGTGTTGCGGGTGGCTCGCACGATCGCCGACCTCGGCGGCGTGGAACAGGTCGCTGCCCCGCACGTTGCCGAAGCGTTGGGGCTGCGGGCCCAGCGACAGCCCGGCGGCTGATCGGGCGACATCCGGGACGGACACGCTCCCGTGCCCTGGTCGCGGGCCATGTTTGACCGCACCCGGGGTGGTCGCCGTAGGATCGGCTCCCGTTTCTGCCAGCCGGCCGGTCCCGCGGATCCCGTATGAGTCACGACGCATCGAGGACGCGCATAGTCCTCGCCTTTACCTGCATCTTCGTGGTGTGGGGGACCACGTACCTGGCGATTGCGATCCTGCTGCGCTCACTGCCGCCGTTTACCTCGGCCGCCATGCGTTTCGCGCTCGCTGCGGCGATTCTCTACGCCTGGTTGCGATCGCGCCGCCCGCGGCCGCTCGCCGGGCTGCCGGCCGGCACCGTGATCGCGAGTGGCGTGCTCATGTGCGGGCTCGGGAACGGGCTGACGGTGTACGCGATCCAGGGCGTGCCGTCGGGAATGGCTGCGCTGCTGAACGCGACCATCCCGATCAGCATCGCCCTGCTCGACTGGGGATTTTTTCAGCGTCGACGCCCGGCGGCGTGGGTGATCGCCGGCCTGTGCGCGGCGATTGCCGGCGTGGCGCTGGTGGTGGAGCAGAATCTGTCGCTCACCGGTGTTCGGGGGGTCGGCTACGTCGTGGCCATCGGACTGGCGGTCACCGCCTGGAGCATCGGCACGCTGCTGCAACGTGGAGCCGTCGGCGCCGATCGCCTGCTCGCTCTGGGCTGCGGACAGATGGCGGCCGGTGGCGCGTTCCTTGCGCTTGCCGCGGTCGTCGCCGGCGAGGCGGGACGCATCGAGCTTGCGGCCGTGACGATGGCCGGCTGGATGTCGCTGCTCTATCTTGCGGTCTTCGGCAGCGTGCTGTCGCAGTCGAGCTACCTGTGGCTGCTGGCACGTCTGCCGGCGGAGAAAGTCACGGTATACGCGGTTGCGAATCCCGTGGTCGCGCTGCTGCTCGGCGCCCTGGTGCTCGGCGAGCCGCTGACGCCGGCGAACCTGCTGGGCGCGGCGCTGGTGCTCGCCGGCGTGAGCCTGGTCCTGTTCGAGCGGCGGGTGTTCTCGGTGGTAACGGCGGCGCTGCTCAGGCTACGGAATCAGTGACGCAGCAGGCGGCGCGGGGCCGCGAAATCCATGACCCCGGCGAGCTCCCGCAAACCGGCGAGATCGGTTGCCCGGACGTTGTGACTGTCGATGCGGCGGATCAGACCCCGCCCCTGGAGCGCGCTGAAGCTGCGGCTCACGGTTTCCTTGGTCAGTCCCAGAAAGTCCGCGATGTCCTCGCGCGTCATGGGCAGGGCGACGTCGTTGAGCCGCGGGTCGTCGTCGTCGGCAATTTCCTCCGTCAGCCGTCGCCAGTGACGAAGGTACAAAATGAACACCGCCAGCCGTTCGACCGCCGAGCGCTGGCCGAGGCTGTAGATGGCGTCGATCATGTCCTCCAGCACCCGGTACATCATGTTCTGGAAAGCGCGTTCGGCCTGCGGGTCGCGCTCGAGGCGCGCGTTGAACGCCTCGCGAGTGCAGCAGGCGACCCGCGCCGGCGTCACGGCCTCCACCGTGAAGAAATACTGGTCGGTGGCGGTGAGCCCGAGGAAGTTGTCGCGGAACAGGAAGCTCAGCACCTGGCGGCGCCCGTCGCGTCCGGTGCGGCTCAGCATCAGCATGCCGCTCAGGATGTTGAAGACCTGGTCGGCCGGGGCGCCGGCGGCGATCAAAACCTCCCCCGGGCGCAGATCGCGGGTGGGGGCGTGGTCGAAGACGTCGAGGAAGACGTCGTGCGGAAAGAGCGGATCAGCCATCGCAGAAGCATGTTCCCTGTTCCGCCACGATCGCAAGCCGTTTTGGCGCTCCGCAGGGGGCGCCGTGTTTCGCCGCAGCGCCGACATCGGCGACGATTTACAATGCGCGCCAAGCGCCCGTAGCTCAGCTGGGTGAGGCCCGTGCGGCGCGTGGAGCGCCGCGGCCGAGCACCGCTCGGCCAGGGCCGAACGCCGCGAGGGTGCAACCGAGCGGCCGGACCCCGAGCGTAGCGAGGGGGAGCGTCAGACAGCGCGCAGCGCTGTTGGTCAGGAAAGCGACCAAATCTACAATCGGAATTGTTTGCGCCCGTAGCTCAGCTGGATAGAGCGTCAGCCTCCGGAGTTGAAGGTCACAGGTTCGA
>CAZFWB010000024.1:3412-27094 GCA_964522655.1 uncultured Chromatiaceae bacterium
AATCCTGTCGGGCGCGCCATCCACGGCGAATCCTGCCAGCGGTTGGCGACGCCGCGGTGAAGCGTTGGTCTGAGTGCGTCCGTTGGCCTAGCGGCTGGGCGCGAATTTCGCCGGGCGGCGGCTGAAGCTCATCACCGGCTCGAGATCGTCAGTGCCGTCATCATCGGCTTGTTCGCCCCCGGCATCGGCGGCGCCGGTCAGCAGTGCAGTGATGTACGGATCCCAGCCGCTGTCCGTGGACTCGTAGTCCGGTTCCGATGGCGCGATGACTTCTTTTTGTCCGTTGACCGGTGGCACGTTGGTCTTCTTAATTCTTGTGTCAGGCAAAAAGAAATATAGCCGTATCGGCGCGCCAATCCCATAGGTATTTTCGTGGATGACATAACGCGGCAAAGGCAGCCGGTGCTAGCATGAATCGACCCTGGCGGATCTCGCGGACCAACATGGCTTCCAAGTCAATCTACGAGCAGGGCCTGACACGCAATCCGGCTAATTTCGTCCCACTGACTCCGCTGTCGTTCATCGCTAGAACGGCGCAGGTCTGGCCCGAACGGCTCGCGGTGGTGCACGGCGATCGCCGCTACCGCTGGCGCCAGACGTACGGGCGTTGCCGCCGGCTGGCCTCCGCCCTGTCGCGAGCCGGCGTCGGTCCCGGGGACACCGTGGCCGTGATGCTCGCGAACACCCCGGAGATGATCGAGGCGCATTTCGGTGTGCCCATGACCGGGGCGGTATTGAATGCGCTCAATACCAGGCTCGACGCCGAGGCGATCGGCTTCATGCTCCGGCACGGCGAGGCGCGAGTCCTGATCACCGATACCGAGTTCTCGGCGACCATGGACAAGGCGCTTGCCGGCCTTGATCCGCGCCCGCTGGTGATCGACGTCGAAGACCCGCTTTCGGCCGGCGGCCGGCGGCTGGGGCGGCTCGACTACGAGGCCTTCATCGCCGGGGGCGACGCCGATTTCGAGTGGCGCCCGCCCGCGGACGAGTGGGAAGCGATCTCGCTCAATTACACCTCGGGCACGACGGGTAACCCGAAAGGCGTCGTCTGCCACCACCGCGGGGCCTATCTCGCAGCGATTTCGAACATCCTCGACTGGGGCATGCCGCACCACGCCGTGTATCTGTGGACGCTGCCGATGTTCCACTGCAACGGCTGGTGCTTCCCCTGGGCGGTGGCGGCGATCGGAGGCACGAACGTCTGCCTGCGGCGGGTGGAGGCTGCGGCCATATTCGACGCGATCCGCCGGCACGGCGTCACGCATTACACGGGGGCGCCGATCGTCCACACCCTGCTCATCAACGCGCCCGAAGCGCTGAAGGCCGGGATCAAACATCGCGTATCCGCCATGGTGGCCGCGGCCGCCCCGCCGGCGGCGATGATCGAGGGCATGGAGCGGATGGGCTTCGATCTGACCCACGTCTATGGCCTGACCGAGACCTACGGTCCGGCGGCGATTTGTGCGAAGCACCCCGAGTGGGGCGAACTCGACCTCGCCGGAAGGGTGCAGCGCAACGGCCGGCAGGGCGTCCCCTATACCCTGCAGGACGCAGTCACGGTCATGGATCCGCTGGCGATGACGCCGGTCCCGCATGACGGCCTCACCATGGGCGAGATCATGTTCCGCGGCAACATGACCATGAAGGGCTACCTCAAGAACGAACGTGCCACGGCGGAGGCGTTTGCCGGCGGCTGGTTTCACTCCGGGGACCTCGCTGTCGTGCAACCTGACGGCTACGTGAAGATCCGCGACCGCTCGAAGGACGTGATCATTTCCGGCGGCGAGAACATCAGTTCGCTGGAAGTGGAGGACGCGCTGTGCCGGCATCCGGCAGTGCTGCTGGCCGCGGTGGTGGCGCAGCCAGACCCGAAGTGGGGCGAGAGCCCGCGAGCGTACGTGGAACTGAAGGCCGGAGCCGCCGCGAGCGAGGAGGAGCTGATCCGCCACTGCCGCGGACTGCTTGCCGGATTCAAGGTGCCGAAGAACGTCGTGTTCGGCGAGCTGCCGAAGACCTCGACCGGCAAGATCCAGAAGTTCGTGCTGCGCGAGCGCGCGCGCTCCGCCAGCGCCATCGAGTGAGCCGCGGCCAGGCGGCGGGAGGAGCGGGTGAGCAAGGTGAACAGGGAACCATCGCTGTTGCGTACTGAGGCGGCCGGCGTCGCCACCCTCACCTTGAATCGCCCCGACAAGTTCAACGCGCTCGACGCCGCGCTGCTCGGGGAGTTGCGTGCCGCAATCGCCGGAATCGCCGCGGACGAGAGCGTGCGCGTCGTGGTCATCGCCGGCGCGGGCCGGGCATTCTGCGCAGGCCACGATCTCAAGGAGATGATCGCCAACTGCGACGAAGCAGTGATCAGCGGACTGTTTCGCGGCTGCGCAGACGTGATGCTCGCTATCCGCGATCTGCCGCAGCCGGTCATTGCCCGGGTACACGGCATCGCGACCGCCGCCGGCTGCCAGATCGTGGCCGCCTGCGACCTTGCGGTCGCCGCGGCAGACGCCCGTTTTGCGACCTCCGGCATCAACCTGGGGCTCTTCTGCGCCACGCCCGGCGTGCCGGTTTCACGCAATGTGGCCCCGAAACGCGCCTTCGAGATGCTGTTCACCGGCGAATTCATCGATGCCCCGACCGCGCTGGCCTGGGGCCTGGTGAACCGCGTGGTGCCCATCGCCGAGCTTGATGCCACGGTGGCAACCCTGGCGCAGGTGCTGCACGCCAAGCCGCGACGTGTGGTCGCGGCCGGTAAACGACTCTTCTACCAGCAGCTCGAGCAGCCGCTCTCGGATGCTTACCAGCTCGCCGCGCGCTGCATCACCGGTAACATGCTCGGGCCCGACGCGCAGGAAGGCGTCAACGCGTTCCTCGGCAAGCGTCCGCCGCGCTGGACCGACTGACGCCGCGATATGAGGATTCGCGCGGCCCTCTACCGTGACCTCCCGGCTGTGCGCGCGCTGCTCGCCGCCGAAGGCCTGCCAACGCAGGACATCGACGCGCATCTGGCAACGCTGCTGGTCGGGACCCGTCAGGGCCGGATCGTGGCGACCGGGGCACTGGAGCCGCTGGGCGGCGCCTGCCTGCTGCGCTCGATCGTGGTCGCTTGCGACTGCCGCGGCCGCGGCTGGGGTCGGCGCATGACGCGGCGCCTGCTCGGTCTCGCCCGGCGCCTGCAGATGCCCGACGTCTATCTGCTGACCACCACGGAGGCGGACCATTTCAGCGGCTCAGGGTTCAGCGCGGTACCGCGTTCACAGGCGCCGGAACTGGTGCGCGGTACCCGCCAGTTCAGCGAATTTTGCCCGTCGGGCGCCGTGCTGATGCACCGGATACTGGACGTACCCGAGCGCGGTCTCGCCGACGACCGGCCAATCAGGAGGGAAAGCCTGTGAAGATCACCGTCGTTCCCAACGGCCCGTTGCTGATCGAGACGAAGGGCCGGTGCACCTACAGCGGCACGGTCGCCCGGCCCCCCAATCTTAGGGTGGTCCGGCAGCTGCCTGCGGGCGGCAGGGTGACGCCGGCCAGCGGCGCCAGGGCAGAACCATTACACTAATTAAGGCGTTGTCCGGCATCGAATTGCGATCCCGATCACTGCAAGATCGGCAGGGGTTCGGAAAATGTCAAGTAATCACAACAGCTTGGCCCGTTGCGGTCGTTGCCGCGCCGGGTGGCCGGTCGGAACAATTTTCGGGCGCTTGGAAAATTTGTGGGGGAACACATGGAATCACCAATGATGAGGCGATTAACTTGTGCGATGACCATCGCTCTGGCCGCGCTGATTGCCGGCTGCAAGTCCGCCGAACCACCGCCGCCGGTCACGAACACTGCCCCGGCGCAGTACCTGATCGGGCCCGGTGACCAGCTCGACATATTCGTCTGGCGCAATCCGGAGCTGTCGGTGAGTGTTCCGGTGCGGCCCGACGGCCGCATTTCGACGCCGCTCGTCGAGGACATGCAGGCGGTCGGCAAGACGCCCACGCAGCTGGCCCGCGACATGGAGACGGCACTCGCCAATTTCGTGAAAACGCCTCAGGTGAACGTCATCGTGCGGGAATTCGTCGGCACGTTCGGCGATCAGATACGCGTGGTGGGCAAGGCCGCGCAGCCGCGCGCACTCGCCTACAGGCGCAATATGACGGTGCTCGATGTCCTCATCGACGTCGGCGGGCTCGCGCCCGGCGCGGCGGGCAACCGCGCCAAGATCATCCGTCGAGTAGACGGCCGCCAGGTCGAGATCGACGTGCGCCTCGCCGACCTCATCAACGAGGGCAAGATCCGCGAGAACGTCGAGATGATGCCCGGCGACGTGCTGTTCATACCGGAATCACGGCTGTAACAAAGACGACCCTTATGGCAAGCAATGTCAGCCAGAGCGGCCTGGACCCTGCGGAGCTGATCGACTATCTGCGCGGGGTGCTCTGGGGCTGCTGGCGGTTCCGCTGGGCCGCGGTCGGTGTCGCGTGGCTGGTGTGCGCCGTCGGCTGGACGGTCGTGTTCCTGCAGCCCGACGTCCATCGCGCCTCCGCGCGCGTCTATGTGGATACGCAGAGCACGCTGCGGCCGCTGCTGCAGGGACTTGCCGTGAACACGGACGCGATCGTCGCGGCCAATATGATGACCCGTGTCGTGATGAGCCGGCCGAACCTCGAGCGGCTGATCGAGGAGGCGGGGCTGCGCCGCGAAGGCGGCAAGGGCCCGACCACCGAGGCGTTGCTCGATCATTTGCGGCTGAGCATCGAGCTCAATTGGGAAAGCGGCAACGTCGTCAACGTCAGCTACCAGAACACCGACGGAAGGAAGGCGCTGGCGGTGGTGACGGCGCTGATCAACACCTTCATCAGCGGCGCACAGGGCAAAAGCGTTACTGATGCCGCTGCGGCCAAGAGTTTCCTCGACGAGCAGCGCAAGGACTACGCGCGACGCCTCAACGAAGCCGAGGCGAAGCTCGCCGAGTTCAAGCAGCGCAACGTCGGCCTGATGCCCGAGGACGGCGTGGATTATTTCGCGCGCCTGCAGGAGGCCAACAACAAGCTCCAGGACATCTCCTCGAAGCTGCGGGTGGCGAGGAACCGCCGCGCCGAATTGCAGCGCCAGCTCGAGGGCGAGGAGCCAGTGTTCGGTCTCGTTCCTTCGACGGAAGGCGGATCGGCGGTGGATTCCCCGGAGAGCCGGCAGATCGCCCAGTTCGAGGCGCAGCTGGCGGAGTTGCGCCTGAAGTACACGGACACCCATCCGGATATCGTCGCCATCACGAAGACCATCGAGGAGCTGCGGGCCAAGCAGCAGCCCGCGGCGATGGCTCCGGGCAGCCGCTCGCGCGCCTACTCCGCGCTGGACCTCAATCCGGTATACCAGCAGATGAAGCTGCAGCTGTCCCAGACCGACGTGCTGATCGCGCAGCTGCAGACCCAGCAGTCGGACCAGGCGGCCGTCGTGGCCAGTCTGCGTCGCAAGGTGGACACGGTGCCGGCGATCGAGGCGGAGCTCAAGCGGCTCACCCGCGATTACGATTTCACGCGCAAGCAGTACGAGGAGCTGCTCGCGCGGGTCGAGTCGGCTCGCATCTCGGACGCGGCGGAAGAAAGCCGCAGTGATGCCACTTTCCGCGTCATCGATCCGCCGACTCTGCCGATGGTCCCGGTCGGTCCGCCGCGGGGACTGCTTGCGACCGGGGTGCTGGTTGTTGCGCTGCTGGCCGGTGCTGCGCTGGCCTTCGGCCTGAATATCGTCCGGCCGGTATTCTTCACCGGGCGTGAGCTGGAGCGACGGTTCGGCGTACCGGTGCTCGGCGCCATCCGCCTCGTCCGCGCGGCTGGCGAGCAGGCCACGCTGCGCCGCAATTCCCTGCTGCTGGCCGGGAGTGTCGCGGGGCTGATCGCGGTATACGCGGTGCTGCTCGTCTCGTGGCTGGCGTTGCGGACGGCCGAGGTGAACGCAGCTGCAGGAGCAGCCTCCACATGAGCAGCATTGTCGAGAAAGCCATGGGCCGGTCGCAGCCGGAGCGCCGGGGGGATTCGACGCCGGTCGTGCCGGCGATGCCGAGACCCGCGCAGCCGCGATTGCCGGTTGCGGACCGGCCGCCGGTGGCGTTGCGCAGTCTGCTGATGCTCGAAAGTTCGCCCGTGCTCGCGCGCGATTTCCGTTTTCTCAAGCGCCCGGTGCTGGCCCGGGTGTTCGGCCTGTCGAGGTCGGCCCCCAAGGGCGGCAATCTCGTCATGCTCACCAGCGACCTGCCGCATGCAGGGAAGTCCTTCGTCGCGCTGAACCTCGCGGCGAGCATGGCGAGCGAGCAGATGACCCGGGTGGTGCTGATCGATGCCGATCCGGCGCGCCGCACGCTCACCTCCCGGCTCGGGCTCGACGCCAGCCCCGGCCTGCTCGACCTGCTCGCGGAGCAGGGCCGCGACCTCTCCGAGGTCATGCTGGCGACTGACGTAGAGTCGCTCTACGTGATGTCGGCAGGCCGGCCGCGTCACGATGCGACCGAGCTGCTGGCGAGCCCCCGCATGGCACAGGTCCTGAAGTCATTGAACGACGCCAACACGGTGGTGCTGCTCGACTCGCCGCCGCTGCTCCTGAGCAGCGAGGGACGCGTGCTGGCCGACCAGGCCAATCACGCGCTGGTCGTGGTCGAGGCGGGGCGCTCGACGGCGAGCGACGTCGGGCAGGTCCTGCAGCTGCTGCAGGGGACCAACGTGACCGTGAGCCTCGTACTCAACAAGGCGCCTGCCGCCGGCCACGCCCGCTACAAGGACTACTATTATCCCTACTCCCAGGACTAGGAGCGGCGGCGTGAATCGGCGCAAGGCAGGATTCTGGTCGGCCGTAACGGCGCTGGGGCTCTGTTCACTCGATGCCGGCGCGGTGGAGATCGAGCCCTCCATCACGATCGGTGAGATCTACACGAGCAACGTCAACCTGGCCCCGAGCGACGAGGAGGAAAGCGACTGGGTCACTCGTCTGCTCCCGTCCGTGGACATACTGTTCGAGGGCAGTCGCCTGAGGGCGGAGATCGGCTACGAACTCGAGGCGCTGTTCTACGCCGATGAATCCGATCGCAACGAAGTCTACAACCATCTCGACGCCGACCTGCTCGCTGATCTGATCGGCGAGGACCTCCAGCTCCGCGCCCGCGGCTTCGTCTCCCAAGTGAACGTCACTCCCGAACTTCCGGTGAGCTCCAGCAACATCCCGGTCACGGGCAATCGGACCGACGCCGTCATCTGGGACATCGGTCCGGAGTGGAAGAGGACCCTTTTCGGCAACTCCGAAACGGTCGGGCACGTCCGCATCGGCCAGGTGCTGTTCGACGACAGCCCCCGCGCGGAAGACGAGTCCACCGCACAGCCGCTGGACATCCAGGACATCGACACGATCGACGGCGCCGTGTACCTGCGTTCGCTCGAGGACTCGCGCCAGCCGCTGCGCCACGAACTGGCCTACGAGTACGAGAGCGTGGACTACGAGACCTCGGGCGACCTCGTGCAGCAGTCCACCTGGCTGCGCCTGGGCTACCAGACCTCGCCGGCGTGGCAGATATTCGGCCTCGCGGGCCTCGACAGCGACTTCGAGGACCCGCAGGACGACTCGCTGGACGAGGGGCGCTGGGAGACCGGCGTGGCGATGGCCACCGAGACCGCGCGGTTCGAGGCGGCCTTCGGGCACCGGTATTTCGGTTCGACCTGGCGCGTGAATGCCGAGCTGGCGCGCGAGGACGTCAGCTACCGGCTGAGTTATGACGAGACGCCGACCACGACCGACCTCACCGACTATCGCGAGTTGCCGCTCGGCGTGCCCGGGCAGGAGACGCCGCCGCTGCCGCCCGATTCCGGGCTGGAGAGGGCGGGTTCGGCCAACCTGTACCTCTACAAGCGGGCCGACGCCTCGGTACTGCGCGAACTGTATCGCAGCCGCGCGACGCTCGGGGCGTTCTGGGAACGGCGCGAGGACAATAAGGCAATCGACCCCGATTCGGGGCTTCTGGAAAATCTCGACGACGAGAAGGCCTTTGGCGCATATGCGGATCTGGGCTGGGACATCGGTTCGCGCACCACGGCCAACTTCAACGTGACCTGGGAGAGCCGCGAGTACAACAACACGATCGACGACACCGTACCGGGTTACGACGACGATATTTTCTATCTGCGGCTCGGTCTGGATCGCGAGCTCGGCCTGCGCACGCGCGCCGCCCTGTATACCGGCTGGAGCAGCAGGGATCGCGACGGCGGCGCGTCCGGGGACTACGACGAGTACTGGGCCAGTGTCGAACTCGTCCGCACGTTCTGATGGCGTGAAGGCAAGTGAACGAGCACTCCCCGAAGACCCGCCTGGCGCCTCCTCGGGACGCATCAACGCCATGTCGGTCGACGTGGAGGACTATTTCCAGGTCTCGGCGTTCCGGCCTTACGTAGCCCCCGAAGACTGGGACCGCCAGCCGTTGCGCGTGGAGCGCAACGTGAGACTCATCCTCGAGATCTTCGCCGCGACCGGCGTGCGGGCCACGTTCTTCTGGCTCGGCTGGGTCGCCGAGCGCGTGCCGGGGCTCGTGCGGGAGGTCGCGGCCGCCGGCCACGAGATCGCCAGCCACGGCTACCGCCACATCAGGGTGCACGACCAGCAGCCGGCCGAGTTCCGCGCGGATGTCGCGCGCACCAAGGCCCTGCTCGAGGATTTGTCGGGCCAGCAGGTCACCGGCTACCGGGCGGCCAGTTTCTCCCTGACGGCCGATTGCCTGTGGGCCCTCGAAGAGCTCGGTGAGGCTGGCTACCGCTACAGTTCCAGCATCAACCCGGTTCGTCACGATCACTACGGCATGCGCGAGGCGCCGCGATTTCCCTTCAGCTTCGACGGGTACCCGTTGGTCGAGATCCCGGTCACCACGATGGAACTCGGTGGCTTCCGTTTCCCTTGCGGTGGCGGTGGCTTCTTCCGCCTGCTGCCATACTGGTGGAGCCGCTGGGCGCTCGGCCGCGTGTGCCGGGGCGAAGGCCGGCCCGCGGTGTTTTATTTCCATCCCTGGGAACTCGATCCCGGCCAGCCCCGCATCGGTGGCATTGACCTGCGCACGCGTTTTCGCCATTACGTCAACCTTGCCCGCTTCGAGGGCAAGCTGCGCCGGCTCACAGGGGATTTTCGCTGGGCGCCGGTTGGCGAGGTGTTCGCGAGGGTGATCTGAAACTGCGGTGAGCCGGCAGGCCACGCGCACGGAATCCGCGGCGGTTGGTGTCAGATGAAGCGCAGAATCAGCATCGCGCATGTCATTTTCCGGCTCGACTACGGCGGGCTGGAGAACGGCGTGGTCAACCTGATCAACCGCCTGCCGCGCGAGGAGTTCGAGCACACGATCATCTCGCTGACCGGGTCGACGGAATTCCGCCGCCGCCTGCCCGGGGACGTGCCGGTGTATGCCCTGCACAAGCGGCCGGGCAAGAGCCCGGCGTATCTCTTCCGGCTGTGGAAGGTGCTGCGCGAGCGGCGTTTCGACATCCTGCACACGCGCAACCTGCCCTGCCTGGAGGCGCAACTTGCCGGGCTGCTCGCGGGCGTGCCGGTGCGCATACACGGCGAGCACGGCTGGGACGTCGTCGACCTGCACGGCACGCGCCGCAGTTATCGCGAGCTGCGCCGCGCGTTCCGGCTGGTGGTGACCCGCTACGTGGTGCTTTCGCGGCATCTCGAGAGCTATCTCACGGCAACCATCGGCGTCGATCCGCAACGCATCAGCAGGATCTGCAATGGGGTGGACACCGGGAGATTCAGGCCCGATCCTGCCGGGCTGCCGCCCGGTGGCTTCCTCGTCGGCTCGGTCGGGCGAATCGAGGCGGTGAAGGACTACACGACGCTGGCGAGGGCGTTTGCACTGCTCGCGCGCGGCTCGCCGCTGCCGCGTCTGGCGCTGATCGGCGACGGGAGTGAGCGCAGCGCGCTCGAGCGCTTCCTCGGCGACGAGGACCTCACGTCGCGCTGCGAGCTCGCGGGGGCGCGCGACGACGTTCCCGCGGCAATGCGCCGGTTCAATGTCTTCGTGCTGCCTTCGCTCGCCGAGGGCATCTCCAATACCATCCTCGAGGCGATGGCGAGCGGCCTGCCGGTCATCGCGACCGCAGTCGGCGGCAACGAGGAACTCGTCGTGGATGGCGAAACCGGCTACCTCGTGCCGCCCGGCGATCCGGTGGCGATAGCGCAGCGCCTGCGGCACTACCTCGAGCATCCCGATGTCGCGGCCCGCCACGGGCTCGCGGCCCGCGAACGGGTATTGAGGGAGTTCAGCCTGGAGCGGATGGTGGCGGGCTACCGGCGCCTCTATCTCGACAGCGTGGCGGCCGGCGGCCGCCTCGAAATGGCGGCTTAGTATGTGCGGCATCGTCGGCATCGTGGACATGCGCGGGGCGGACCCGATAGACGGCGACGTCCTGCGGGCCATGAACGACATCCAGGCGCACCGCGGCCCGGACGACGCCGGGTTTCACCTCGAGCCGGGCGCCGGCCTCGGGCATCGGCGCCTGTCGATCATCGATCTCGCCACCGGCAAGCAGCCGCTGTACAACGAGGACGAGTCGGTGGTCGTCGTGTTCAACGGCGAAATCTACAACTTCATGGACCTGCGCCGGGAGCTGGAGGCCGCCGGGCACGCGTTTCGCACCCGCACGGACACCGAGGTGATCGTGCACGCCTGGGAGCAATGGGGGCGCGACTGCGTGCGACGCTTTCGCGGCATGTTCGCCTTCGCGCTCTGGGACCGCAATCGCCGCGAGCTGTTCCTGGCCCGCGACCGGCTCGGCAAGAAGCCGCTGTTCTACTCGGTACTCGCCAACGGCCACGTCGTCTTCGCCTCGGAACTGAAGTCACTTCTGCGCCACGGCGGCGTGCCGCGCGATATCGATCCGCTCGCCGTGGAGGAGTACTTCTCGCTCGGCTACGTCGTCGACCCGCGCTGCATCCTCGCCTCCGTGCGCAAGCTGCCGCCTGCCTGCACGCTGGTCATCGCCCGGGGCGGTCCGGTACCGGCGCCACAGTCGTATTGGGACGTCAGTTTCAGGGAGACGACGCCAGCCGACGAGGAGGCGGTCATCGGCTCGCTCCTCGAGCGGTTCGAGGAGGCGGTGCGCGTGCGGATGATCGCCGACGTGCCGGTCGGCGCTTTCCTGTCCGGCGGCGTGGACTCGAGCGGCGTCGTGGCGATGATGGCGCGTTCCTCGTCCCGGCCGGTCAACACCTGTTCGATCTCGTTCGGCGACCCGGCCTTCGACGAGTCGCGCTACGCCGAGCGGGTCGCGAGGGCGCTCGGGACCGAGCACTTCGTGGAGACGGTCAATCCCAACGACTTCAGCCTGGTCGACCGGCTCGCGGCCATATACGACGAACCGTTCGCGGACAGCTCGGCGCTGCCGACGTTCAGGGTGTGCGAGCTCGCGCGCAAGCGCGTCAAGGTCGCGCTTTCGGGCGATGGCGGCGACGAGGTCTTCGCCGGCTACCGCCGCTACCGCTGGCACATGCGCGAGGAGCAGGTGAGGAGGCTGCTGCCCTACGGGCTGCGAAGGCCGCTGTTCGGGCTGCTGGCCCGAGTCTACCCGAAGGCCGACTGGGCACCGCGGATCTTCCGCGCCAGGACGACTTTCGACGCGCTCTCGCGGGCCAGCACGGCTGCCTACTTCGACAGCGTGTCCATCACGACGCCACAGCTGCGGGCCAGGCTTTTCACGCCGCGGCAGCGCTCCGACCTGCAGGGATACCGGGCACTCGACATCTTCCTCAGGCACGAGCGCGAGCTCGACGGGGTGGAGCGGCTCTCCCAGATCCAGTACATCGACATCAAGACCTATCTCGTCGGCGACATCCTCACCAAGGTCGACCGCGCCAGCATGGCTAACAGCCTGGAGGTCCGCGTGCCGATGCTCGATCACGAGTTCGTCGAGTGGGCGGCCACGCTGCCCTCGCGGCTGAAACTGCGCGGCGGCGAGGGCAAATACGTGCTGAAAAAGGCGGTCGCACAGCAGATCCCGCGCGACGTGATCTACCGGCCGAAGATGGGCTTCGCGGTGCCGATCGCCCGCTGGTTCCGCGAGGAGTTGCGCGAGCACGTGCGCTCGCGCCTGTTGCAGGGCTCCCTGCCGGGCACCGGGATGTTCGAGATGGGCGCGATAGAATCGCTCATCGCGCAACACCAGTCGGGGCTGAGCGACCACAGCCCGGCGCTGTGGTCGCTGTTGATCTACGAATCCTTCAACCGGGAGGTGCTCGCGACCTAGGGGACGCTGCCCGGCCGCGATTCGACCCGTCATGTGTGGCATACACGGCGTTCTTTCCCTCGGGCCCGGCGCCAGGGTCGATCCGGCCTGGGCGGCGCGCATGGGCGGGGTCACCCGCCATCGCGGGCCGGACGACGATGGCCTGTACGCCACCGAGGGGCTCCTGCTCGGCATGCGCCGGCTGGCGATCATCGATGTCGCGGGCGGCCACCAGCCGCTGCACAGCGAGGACGGCCAGGTACAACTGGTGTGCAACGGCGAGATCTACAACTTCCGCGAGCTGCGCCGCGAGCTCGAGCAGGACGGTTACCGCTTTCTGACCGGCAGCGACTGCGAAGTGCTGGTGCACCTGTACGCGCGAGACGGTGAGGCGATGGTGGAGCGGCTCGACGGCATGTTCGGCTTCGCGCTGTGGGACGAGCGGCGCCGGCGGCTGCTGCTGGGCCGCGACCGGCTCGGCATCAAGCCGCTGTATTACTGGCTCGACGCGGAAAAACTCGTGTTCGCCTCCGAAGCCAAGGCGATCCTCGAGATCCCGGGCATCGAAGCCGCGATGGATCCGGAGAGCCTCGATGAGCTGCTCTATCTCGGCTACGTGGCCGCTCCCCGCACGCTTTTCCGTGGCATCCGCAAGCTGCTGCCGGGCCACCTGCTCATCGCCGAGCACGGTGCGATTACGACCCGGCGATTCTGGGACATGCCGCGACAGGCGGCCGGTGCGATGAGCCACGAGGAGGCCCGGGAGTCGCTGCGCGGAGCCCTGCAGCGCTCGATCACCGCGCAGATGGTTGCCGACGTCCCGCTCGGGGCGTTCCTGAGCGGCGGCATCGACTCGAGCGCGGTGGTGGCGATGATGACCCGCTCGGCCAGCGAGCCGGTCAAGACCTACTCGATCGGCTTCGATCTCGGCCGGGCCGGCTCCTACTACAACGAGCTGCCGGACGCCCGTCGTGTTGCCGAGCACTTCGGCACGGATCATCACGAGATCATCGTGCGCCCGGACGTCGCCCGGCTGCTGCCGCGACTGCTCTGGCACATGGACGAGCCCATGGCGGACTCGGCGATGATCACGACTTTTCTCGTCGCGGAGTTCGCGCGGCGCGACGTCACCGTCATCCTCTCGGGGGTGGGCGGCGACGAGCTCCTCGGCGGCTATCGCCGCTATCTCGGCTCGCATTACCTGCGCCGCTTCAACCGCATTCCCCGCTGGGTACGCGAGCGCTGTCTCGTGCCCCTGGCGCGACACCTGCCGAGCGACCGTCACGGGCCGGTAACCAACATGCTGCGGTATGCGCGCGAGTTCATCAGCCACTCGGCGCTCTCGTCCGAGGCGCAGTACATTGCCTACGTGCGCCTGTTCGACGAGGAAGCGCGCGCCCGCCTCTCTGCCATCGCCCTGTCACGGGGCGGCGCGGACCCGCTGCTGGCGGCCTTCGGCCGCGCCACGGGCGGCGACGAGGTCAATCGCCTGATGCAGGTGGACCTCGAGACGCAGTTGCCCGACGATCTGCTGCTGCTGACCGACAAGATGACCATGGCCGCGTCGCTGGAGTGCCGCGTGCCGTTGCTGAGCAACGAGCTGCTGGACCTGTCGCTGCGCATGCCCGCGTCGCTCAAGATGCCGGGCGGCAGGCTCAAGCACCTGTTCAAGAGCTCGGTCGCGGACATGCTGCCCGCCGCCACGCTGGAGAAGGGCAAGCGCGGCTTCGGCGCGCCGATGGGCGCCTGGCTCAAGAAGGAGCTGCGGCCCGTGATGCGCGTAGTGCTGTCGGAGCAGGCGCTGGAGCGGCGCGGGCTCTTCCGCCCCGGCGAGGTTGCCGAGGTGATGGCCCTGCACGAGGCGTCGCGACGGGATTACTCCGACCACCTGCAGTGCCTGATGAACCTCGAAATCTGGTGCCGGATATTTCTCGACGGCGAGAGCTGCGACGACGTGGCGGGGGAACTCTCGGAACGCACCCGGGGCGTGGCGGCCGCGTGAAGGCGCTGTTCGTCTGCCACCGTTTCCCGTATCCGCCGGCGCGTGGCGGCAAGATCCGTCCGTTCAACATCATCCGCCAGCTCTCGCAGCGCTACGAGGTCACCGTGGCCGCGCCATTGCGCTCGCAGGCCGAGCGCGAGGCGGGCGCGGGTCTCGCCGGGCATTGTCATCGCATCCTCGCCGAGCCGATAGGAACACTGGCGGCGGGCGCCCGCATGGTCGGAAGGCTGGCGGGGGCGCAGCCGTCGTCGTTCGGCTATTTTTACTCGCCGGCGCTCGCGCGGCGTATTGGCGCGGAGCTGGCGAGCGGCGCCTACGAGCTGGTGTTCGTGCACTGCTCGTCGGTGGCGCCGTACGTGGCCGGTTACGAGGGCGCGTTCAAGGTGCTCGATTTCGGCGACATGGATTCCGAGAAATGGGCGATGTACGCGAAGGAGCGGCGTTTTCCGCTGTCCGCCGGCTACTGGCTGGAGAGCGTGAAACTGCGTCGCGTGGAAGCACGGCTTGCCGCGCAGTTCGACCTGTGCACCTGCACCACCGTGGCAGAACTCGAATCCCTGCGCGCACTCGGCACCGCGCGGCAGACCGGCTGGTTTCCGAACGGCGTCGATGCGGAGTACTTCACGCCGGCGATCGAGCCCTATGACCCGGACCTGATCTGCTTTTCCGGGCGCATGGACTACTTTCCCAACCAGCAGGCCGTGGAGCGCTTCTGCGAGGCGGTCCTGCCGCGGGTTCTCGAGCGGCGACCCACGGCGAAATTCACCATCGTGGGCGCGGAGCCGCCGGCCGCGATCCGGCGCCTGGCGGAAAGGCCGGCCGTGACCGTGACCGGGACGGTCCCGGACGTGCGCCCCTTCGTACAGCGCGCCGCCGTCAGCGTCGCGCTGCTCGACGTCGCCCGCGGCACCCAGAACAAGATCCTGGAGTCGATGGCGATGGGGGTGCCGGTGGTGTGCACACCGCTCGCGGCCAAGGGCGTGGACGCGGTGCCCGGCGAGCACCTGCTGACGGCGACGGGACCGGAAGAGGCAGCCGCGACGGTGCTCGCGCTGCTCGCCGATCCGGCCCGTCGCGACGCGCTCTCGCGCGCGGCGCGGGCACGGGTCATCAGTCATCACAGCTGGGCGAGTTCCCTGCGGCGCATGGAGGAACTCATCGAGCGGTGCGCCGGGCGCCGGCAGGCGCGCCGGGCGTCGGCGTAGCGGAGCAGGCCGCGACGATGGCCGCGCTGCGATCGCTCGCCATGCGCTGCGCCGACAGCCTCGTGGGGCTGGCCGGGGCGCGGCTCCTCGTGTTGATCTATCACCGGGTGCGCGCCGAACCCGACGCGATGTTCCCGGACGAGCCGGACGCGCGCATGTTCCGCGAGCAGATGACGGTGCTGGCCGAGGACTTCCGGGTCCTGCCCCTCGGCGAGGCGCTCTCCCTGCAGGGACGGGGAAAGCTGCCGGCGCGCTCGGTCGCCGTGACCTTCGACGACGGCTTCGCCGACAACGCGACGGAGGCCCTGCCGATCCTGCGCGACCTCGGGCTGCCGGCGACGTTCTTCATCGCCACCGGCTACCTCGACGGCGGTTTCATGTTCAACGACGCGATCATCGAGGCCTGCCGCCAGGCGTCGGCCGGTCTGTGGCAGACCGGCACCACCTGGTTCGGCGACCTGCAGCTCGACTCCCTGGACAGCCGCAGGCGCACGGCGCTCGCCATGATCGACCGGCTGAAGTACGAGGACGCAGGGCTGCGCTTCGATGTCGCCCGGCAGCTGCTGGAATCCGCGCGTGCCACCATGCCGGCCGGCCTCATGATGACTTTCGCGCAGGTGCGCGAACTGCATGCAGCCGGCATGGAGATCGGCGGACACACCCGCAGTCATCCCATCCTCGCGCGGCTCGACGAGCGGCAGGCCGCATTCGAGATCGCGGCGGGCCGCGAGGACCTGCTCGGCATCAGCGGCGGCCCCGTGGAGCTCTTCGCCTATCCCAACGGCCGGCCCGGGCGCGATTACGGGGCCCGCGACGTGGAACTGGTGCGCAGGGCCGGGTTTCGCGGCGCCGTGACGACGGCCTGGGGCTACGCCGACAGCGACACGGACCCGCTGCAGATTCCGCGCGTGGGCACCTGGGGCAATAGCCGCTGGCGATTCTCCGCGCGCCTGGTGCTGGCGCGGGCCCGCTCGCGGGGCGCGACCTGCGCAGCCCCCGTCGATGGCTAGCTGCCCGCAGCCGTGGGAATCCGCGCGGGCGCGGGCGCAATCGAGACCGGCGGCACGCCGCGGGATTGCGCCGTCATGAACGTGCTCACCTTCGGCATGTTGTATCCGGACGCGACGCGGCCCTGGCACGGCGTGTTCGTCGAGCAGCGCCTGCGACAGCTGGTCGCCCTCGGCGGGATCAGCGCACGGGTGGTGGCGCCGGTACCGTGGTTTCCGTCGGCGCGGCCGCAATTCGGCGCCTGGGGGGCGTATGCGCGCGTCGCGCGGCGCGAGGTCCGCCACGGCATAGCGATCGAGCATCCGCGTTTCGTCAATGTGCCGAAGATCGGCATGACGATCGCGCCGGCGCTGCTCGCGATGGGCTCGCTTCCCGCACTTCGCCGGATGCGCGAGGAGGGCTTCGACTTCGACCTTATCGACGCGCAGTACTTCTATCCAGACGGGGTGGCGGCCATCATGCTCGGCCGTCACTTCGGCAGGCCCGTGACCATCACCGCGCGCGGCAGCGACCTCAACGTGATTGCGCGTTTCGCTCTGCCGCGGCTGATGATCCGCGCGGCGGCGAAGCGCGCGGCGGTTTTGATCACGGTTTCCGGCGCGCTGAAGGAGGCGCTCGTCGGGCTCGGGCTGCCGCCGGCTGCGATCGAGGTCCTGCGCAACGGGGTCGATCTCGGAATGTTCCGGCCGCCGGCCGACCGCGCGGCGCTGCGGGGCCGCTTCGGCCTCACGCGCCCGACCCTGCTGTCGGTCGGCAACCTGCTGCCGGTAAAGGGTCACGACCTCGTGATCGAGGCGCTGGCGCTGCTGCCGGGCTACGACCTGGTGATCGCCGGGGCCGGCCCGCAGGATGCAGCGCTGCGCGCGCTCGCCCGTGCGCGCGGGGTTGCCGACCGCGTGCGTTTCACGGGGCCGGTCGAGCAGGCGCTGCTGCGCGAGTGGTACGGCGCCGCCGACGCCCTGGTCCTAGGCTCGGCCAGCGAGGGCTGGGCGAACGTGCTGCTCGAAGCGATGGCCTGCGGCACGCCGGTCGCCGCCACCAACGTCGGCGGCACCCCGGAGCTGGTGTGCGCCGAGCCGGCAGGCGTGCTGATCGCGCAGCGCACACCGCAGGGCGTGGCCGAGGCGGTCAACGCGCTGTTCGCGAGGCTCCCGGCGCGCGCTGCCACGCGCGCCTACGCGGAGAAATTCTCCTGGGGCGAGACCGCCAGCGGCTTGAGGAGCCTGTTTGCGCGGGTGATCAGCGAGGGGCGGCCGCCCTGAGGATCGCGCGCGGCGGCCTTCAGAGACCGCGGCTTCCCAGCCATTCCTCCAGCGCGAACAGCGGCCAGATGAGCGAGCCGTAGTACGAGGCATGGTCTTTCGCCTGCAGATCGAGCAGGTCGTCGATGACCACGCGCCGGACGATGCCGCGACGGGCGAGCGAGTCGAGGCGCGTGCGTACCCGCTCGCGCAGGTCGGCGTCGCGGTTCACCCAGATGCCGACCGGCACGCCGAAGCCGTGCTTGGCCTTGCCGATCACCTCGGGGGGCAGGAAGTCCGAGAAACTCTCCTTGTAGAACTTGCGCAGCTCGGAGAGCGTGAGTTTCGCCTTCGAAGGCACCTCGGTGGACACCCGGACGACGTCGGGGTCGAGCATCGGAAAATGCACGCGCACGCCCGCCAGCTCGCTGGTGACCCGGACCTTGGGCAGGTCGTTGTCGGTCAGGGTGATGGTCCAGTCGAGGTACATCATTCGATCCACGACGTCGCCGCTGTCCGGGGCGGCGAACAGAGCGCGCGCGTAGCGATACGGCGATTCGACGTCGATCGTGGCGAGGAAGTCACCTGCCAGGACCGAGGCGGGCGCATTGCGCACCAGCAGGTTGTAGCTGTAGAGCCGGTCGGGCAGCGGCGTGCGCGCCTGGCGCACGTAGCTCGAGAGCTTGCGCAGGGGGTCCGGGGCCCGGGCTGCCAGCGCGGCCAGCGGATCGACGAGGCCGCCACGCAGCCAGCCGGGCAGTCCGCCGTAGATCTCGAACAGCAGCTGCTTCTGGTAGCGCTCGTTGCCGGCGAACAGCTCGTCGCCGCCGTCGCCGGCGAGCAGCTGGCGCACGCCGGTATCGCGCGCGAACTCGGCGCAGACGAAGGCCGGGATGGCCGATGGGTTGCCGAAGGGCTCGGCGAACGCGGCGATGACCCGGCCGGCGCAGCGGCTGACTTCAGCCGAGCGGATGGCCTTCTCGTGCAGCGTCATGCCGAAGTGGCGCGCGCTGATGCGCGCGAACTCGCGCTCGTCGAACTGCGGCACGTCGAAGCCTATGGTGAACGCGGCGGTGCCGGCTCCGGCGTGGCGTCGCGCCATGCCGCTGACGGTGGAGCTGTCGAGCCCGCCGCTCAAAAAGCAGCCGACGTCGGGCAGGCGCGCAAGACGGGCGACGGCGTCGGAGATGGTGGCCGCGGTCCGCTCGCGAAGCCCGGCCAGGTTCGCGCCGGCCCGGCTGAAGTCCGGGTTCCAGTAGCGATGGGTGCGGCAGCGCCCGTCCTGCCAGACGAGCACGCTACACGGCGGCAGCTTCTGCACGCCCTCGTAGATGCACCGGTCGGTCGGGACCACCGAGTAGAACAGGTAGTCATACAGCGCCTGGTGGCTGAGACGCGGGCCGCCCGGCACCTGGCTGGCCACCCAGGCGAGGTCGGTGCCGAAGCTGAGCCGCTCGCCGTCGACGACGTAATACAGCGGGCGGGTTCCGAAATGGTCGGTCGCGATCAGCAACCGGCGCGCGCGCGCGTCGTGACAGGCGACCACGTACTCCCCGCCGAGGTCGGCGAGCGCAGCCTCGTGACCTGCGTCGAATTTCGACAACAGGCCGAGCGCGCCGTCCACGGGACTGGTGCCGCGATCGCCACGCGCGTAAGCATCGCCGATGCAAACGCGCCAGCGGCCCTCATCGCGACCGTCGTGGGCGCGCACCGCCGCCCCCTCGGCCCGGCACCAGAACCCCGGCGCGGTGACCGACGCCGCGCCGTCGGGCGCGGACAGCGCGCGCGGATCGGCCGCGACCTGCCCTGTCAGGCGGTCGATGGCGTTGCCGCCGACGGCAAATTCGGTTGACGGGTCGGTCATCACGCTGAACGAGTCTCGGCGCCCGTTGCGAGCGCGTCCAGCCAGGCGCGCGTGCGCGAGGCGACTTCGTCGCGCCAGGCAGCGGTGGAGAAGGTGTGATTGGCCTCGGGCAGCAGGTGGCGCTCGACCCGCGGGCCGGCGAGCAGCGCTGACCAGGCGTCGGTGGCGCCCAGCTGCATGAACTCGGCCGCGGTGATGTCGTCGCCGCTCAGGATGAACAGCACCGGCTCGCGAAAAGCGCCCAGGGCCTCCCGCATGCGCGCGACGTAGTCCGGCTCCCGGCCCGCGTCCGGCCGGCGTGCACTCTCGCGCAGCGTCCCGGCCAGGTCACGCAACGCGCGGGCCGGGGAAAGCGTGCCTTCGAAGAGCTTGCGCCAGAATTCACGGCTGGCGATGCGGGCGAGATAGTAATTTCGCAGCTGGGCCCGGGCCAGCGTGGCCGGCGACCGCACCCAGGGATTCGCCAGCACGAGGCCCGCGATGCGCGGATCGCCCGGCGCGTACATCAGCGCCGCCGAAGCGGCATCGCACAGCCCCCACAGCACGACCCGGCGAACCGCCGGCAGCTGGCCGAGCAGCGCGTCGACCGCCGCCCGGATGTCGTCGGCGATGTCCTCGAACCCGGGGAACTCGCCGCCGCTGTCGCCCATGCCGCGGCAGTCGAAGCGCAGCACCGGGTAACCGGCCGCAGCGAGATGGCGCGCCAGCAGCACGAACTGCCGGTGACTGCCGACCCGGTATTGCGGGCCGCCGACCACCACCACGACCCCGACGCTTCCCGGCTGCGCCGGCCGATGCAGAATGCCGGCCAGCACGAAGCCACTGCACTCGAAGCTGAGCGGACTCTCGGCGTTCATCTGGCCTCGCCCAGCCAGCGCAGGGAGGCCGCTACCGTGGCGCGTCCGGTGGTGGTCTCCGTGGTGGCCCAGAACGGCGGGTCCTGCACGCGCAGCAGCTCGGAGTGAATGCCCGCCTCGAGAAACCGCGCGACGGATTGTTCCGCTACGGGGCGAGCGGCGCCGTCGGGTTCGGCGACGATCTCGAGCCAGCCGACCCGCAGGTGGCGGTACTCCGGCGTGGCCGCGATGCGGGCCGCGTCGAGCGCGCCGGCGAGCTGTGGCGCAATCGCATAGCCGGCAGCCTCCACCTGGCTGCCGCCGCGCAGTTGCTCGCGCAGCGCCGCGACACTTTCGCGATTGCCGGTAGCGGCGGAGGCGACCAGCCGGGTGCGCAACAGCTCCGTGAGCACCGCCTGGCCGGTCGGGACCGGCTGCCACAGTAGCAGGCGGCTGAAGCGCTCGCGCGCGACCCCGGCGAGCTGCCAGGCGAGCAGCGCGCCGGCGCGCACGCCCAGCAGGGAGATCTCCTCGCATCCCTGCCGTCGCAGCCAGTCGCACCCCCGATCGAGATTCGCGAGCCAGTCCTCCCAGCGCGCGTCGGAAAATTCTCCGGCGCTGTCGCCTGTCCCGGCCAGGTCGACGTTGATGGTCGCGAGTCCCTCGAGCGACGCCTGCTCCATGAACAGCCGGATGGTGCGCCGCGTGCGGTTCATTTCCTCGGCGAACGCCGGACACACCACGACGCCGTGGCGAGGGGCGCCGGCGACTGGCACTGCGGCCGAGGCGAACAGGCGATTGCTGTCGGGGTCGAGGAAGAAGAGCTGCGGGGCGAAACGGCCGGCCGGCGTCACTACTGCGCCACTTTGCCGCGGACGAATTCCACCAGCGTGCCGAAGGTGGCGAAGGTCTCGGCCGACACCTCGTCGTCCTCGACGACGACGCCGAACTGGTCCTCGAGTGCCGTGATGAGCGTGACGACGGCCATCGAATCGAGCTCCGGCAACGCGCCGAGCAGAGCGGTGTCTTCGTCGAGCTGCGCCGCCCGGTCTCCGAGCTGCAGGGTGTTCTTGAGTATGGCGCGGACCTGTTGCTCGATCATCGGCGGATGACTCCCGGCGGCGGCGCGCGCAAGTCTACTGGGGCGGATTCACGAAAACCACAAACCGAGCCGGAAAAACGGCTCCGGGCGCAGGCTGCGGATTATGCCGCAGTTCGCAGCCGGTCGGCCGGCGCCCCGTTTAGAATGTCGCCGCTCGGGAGTCTGCCGCGCCGGCCGTTGCTCCGATTCGAGGCCGCGCTGATTTTCCTTTCCCGCCGGCAGCCGGCCGCCAGGCCGTCAGCGGGAGACCGGGGCTGTTTTTTTTGTGACCGCACTCCTGCACGAACTGATCCTCGCCTCCGCCGAACGGCATCCGGAGCGGCCGGCACTTCGTGATGGAGCGCGCGAGCTGAGCTACGCGGCGCTCGCCGGGGCCGTGGCGCAGACTGCCGCAGGGCTCCGCGCGGCAGGGCTCGCCCGTCATGGCCGCGTCGCGGTGTTCCTGCCGAAGACCATCGAGACGGTGGTGTCGTTCTTCGCCACCACGATGGCCGGCGGCATCTTCGTTCCCGTCAATCCGCTGCTCAAGGCGAGGCAGGTCGCGCACATCCTGCGCGACTGCGGCGCGACACTGCTGGTCACCTCGGCCGACCGGGCGGCGATGCTGCACGAGGAACTCGCCACCTGCCCGGACCTGAAACACATCGTCACGGTCGACGAGCCGCGCGACGGCGCGCCGTTTGCCCGCGACCGCTTCGGCTGGGCTGCCCTGCAGGAGCACGCCGCCGGCCCGCGCCGGGCGGGCGGGATCGAGGAGGACGTGGCCTCCATCTTCTATACCTCCGGCAGCACCGGGCAGCCGAAGGGCGTGGTGCTCAGTCATCGCAACATGGTCACCGGCGCGCGCAGCGTCGCCAGGTACCTCGGCAACACCCCGGACGACAGCCTGCTCGCCGTCCTGCCGCTCAGTTTCGACTATGGCTTCAGCCAGCTCTCGACCGCCTTTCACGCGGGCGCGCGCGCGATCCTGCTCAATTACCTGCTGCCGAACGACGTGCTGCGCGCCGCCGGCCGCGATCGCGTCACGGGGCTCGCGGGCGTGCCGCCACTGTGGATCCAGCTCGCCGCGCTCGAGTGGCCGGAGCAGGTCACCCGCAACCTGCGCTACATCACCAATTCCGGCGGCAGGATGCCGGAATCGACTCTGCGCCGTCTGCGCCAGAAGATCCCGGCGACGAAGGTGTTCCTGATGTATGGCCTGACCGAGGCCTTCCGCTCGACCTACCTGCCGCCCGAACTGGTCGACGAGCGACCGACTTCGATCGGCAAGGCGATCCCGTTCGCGGAGATCGTCGTGGTGCGGCCCGATGGCACGGAATGCGCCCCCGACGAGCCGGGCGAGCTGGTGCATCGCGGTGCGCTCGTCGCCAGGGGCTACTGGGGCGACGAGGAGCGCACGCGCGAGCGCTTTCGCCCCGCGCCGGGGCAGTTGTCCGGCGTGCCGTTGCCCGAGATCGCCGTGTGGTCGGGCGACGTGGTGCGGCGTGACGCAGACGGCTTCCTCTATTTCGTCGGCCGCAACGACGAGCTGATCAAGACCTCCGGTTACCGGGTGAGTCCCACCGAGGTCGAAGAGGCGCTGTACGCCACCCACCTGGTATCCGCGGCGGTCGCCTTCGGCGTCACTCACCCGGTACTCGGCCAGAGCATCGCCACCGTCGTCGAGCCTGCCACCGCCACCGGGGCCGACACCGAGAAGCTGCTGGAAGCCTGCCGCGCAAGCCTGCCGCCGTTCATGGTGCCCTCGACCGTGGTCTGGGAGCAGGACCTGCCCCGCAACCCCAACGGCAAGCTCGATCGCAGCGGCATCGTCGCGAAGTTCCGCCCGGCGCTGGAGGCGCAGGCCGATGCGCGCTGAACAACCGCGGCACGCGGCGCTCGAGCACCTGCGCAGCCGCGACGGAAGCCTGCTCATCGGCGGGCTCACCGTCGAGGAAGTCTGCGAGCGTGCCGGGCGCACCCCGGTGTACGCCTACGACCGCCGGGCGATCGCCGATCGCGTGGCGGCGTTGCGCCGCAGCCTGCCGGAGGAGATGCACCTGCATTACGCCATCAAGGCGAATCCGAACCCGGCCGTGGTGCAGCACCTGGCGGGGCTGGTGGACGGCTTCGACGTCGCCTCCGCCGGTGAGCTCTCGGTGGCGCTCGCAAGCGGCATGGCGCCCGAGCGCATCAGTTTTGCCGGCCCGGGCAA